>JAWOLE010000254.1:0-7072 GCA_033853815.1 Thermoanaerobaculia bacterium | reverse complement strand
CCAGCGCAGCAGCAGCGCGTCTCCCTGGCCGATGTCCAGGGCCTCGAGGGAAAACCCGCGCTCGGGTCCCGCCGGGCCTCGCCGCAGCGCCAGGAAGAGGAAGAGCGCCGCCGCCGACAGCGCCGCGGGAACCCGGAGGCGGCGCGGTGCGAAGACCGCGGCAAGGGTGAGTCCGGAAACGGCGAGCACGGCTCCGAGCGGCGGCGTCGGCCGGAGAAAGGCCGTGCCCGCGGCTCTCTCCGCCATGAACTCGAGGACTCGCGAGCCGAGTCCGAAGAGGGCGAGCAGAGGGAACGGAAAGAGGCCCGCGCCGGCAAACGCCAGCAGGACGGCGCCGAGGGCGATCAGGCCCCCGAGAAGCGGGATCGCGATCGGCGCGGTCAGCCAGGCGCCGGCCGACACGAGATTGAAACGCCAGAGCAGCAGGGGCGCCGTCGCCGACTGCGCGGCCAGGGCGGCCGCGAACCCGGAGAAGAGCGCTTGCGGCCTGCCCGGCAGGCGCGCGCGTATGGGAGGCGTCAGGAGGGCGATCCCGCAGACGGCGGTAAACGTCAGGACCGTTCCGATCGAATAGATCTCCGCCGGGGCCGCGCCGAAGAGGATCAACGCCGAAAGGCCGATGGCCTGAAGATTCGGAATCGGCCGCTCGAGGAGGCGCGCTCCCCGGTGGATGCCGAAGACGACTCCGGCCCGCACCGCCGGCGGATTGCCGCCTCCCAGCAGGACGAAGAAGAAGAGGGCCGCGAGGAAAGCCAGGTCCCGCGGCTTGCCGCGCGCGCGAAGGCTGCGCAGTATGAGCATCACGAGCCCGGAAGCCAGAGCCACGTGCAGGCCCGACACGACGAGCAGATGGTAAAGGCCTCCCCGGCGGTATCGCGCGACCATCCCGCGGTCGAGGTCGGAGGTGCGGCCGAGAAGGAGCGCGGCCAGGGGCCCGCGCACGTCCCGGTCGAAAGCCGGACCCAGAGAACCGGGGGCAGGCAGGCGCCCGTGCAGCCACCGGTTCGGGAGAGTCAGCGCGGTCAGCGCCGTCGCCGCCTTCCGCTCGAGAAGCACGGAGCTCTTGACCGAAAGTCGGTAGACCGGCCACGGGAGCGGGAGGTCGCGCTCCGAGGCTGGGACGTCTTCGGGCACGAGATGCCCGACAGCGACCACGCGATCTCCCCGGTCGGCCACCCGCTCGAGAGCTTCCGAGCCGGATACGAAGAGAAAGACGTCTGCGGGAAAAGGGCGCCACGCGCCGGCCGAGAAGATCCGCTCGGCCCGCATTCTCCCCCGCGTCCGCGGAGGGGCGCCGCTCCAGAAGTCGGTCAGCACTCCCTCCACCCGGTCGGCGCGATCCCGCCCCAACGGCAGCCCGCGGAACGTCTGCCGAGCCTCCTCGGCCGGCCCGCGGATGCGCATGCGCGACTCCAGAAACCCGAGACTCGACCAGAGGAGCGCGAGCGCGACGAGAGAGATGGCCCCCCGGCCGCCGCGCCTGGCCCGCAGGGCGAGGAGAAGGAGAGAGGCTCCGGCCAGGGCTGCGGATCCCAACGATCCCGTGACAGACCAGGCCCCGAGGAGTATCCCGGCCACGAAGAAGATCGCCGCGGCGGCCGCAGGGGCTGCCGGTGTCTCGGATACGGATTCATTCACGGAGTCCGCGGCGGAGAAAGCGCCACGACCGCTTCGACCCGATGAGTGAGGGGGAAGAGATCGTACAGCTTGCCGCCCTGGATGTGAAGTCCCGCCGCGGCGAGGGTCTCGAGGTCCCGAGCGATCGTCGCCGGCTCACAGGAGACGTACAGGAGCCGGCGCACGCGCCCCGCGAGCGCGCGGCAGAGAGGCGGGCCAAGGCCGGCCCGCGGGGGATCGGCGACCGCCAGCCCGAAGGTCTCCCGGTTCCGGTCGAGGAAGGCCAGGGCCTCGGCGTGCTCGATTCTCCAAGCGTTCTCACGCGCGCCCCAACGCTTCCTCGCCGCGGCGGCCTGCTCGACGGCGGCGTGGTTCGCCTCGACCGATACGACCTCGTGCCCGGCGTCGAGCAGCGCTCCGGCGAAGAAGCCGACCCCCGCGAAAAGATCGAGCGCGCGTCCTGGCGCGGCCGCAGCGGCCTCCTTCGCGACCTCCCCGTAGAGAGGGGCGAGCAGGTATCTGTTGGACTGGAAGAAGGTCGCGGCCGTCAGGGGAAATTCGCGCCCCGCCACCGGCAGCCACAGACGACCTTCCCCGCTCGCGGCGAGGATCGGAACCTCGGCGCCGGCGATCCGAAGCCCGTCGAAGAGGCCCGAGAGCGCGCCGAGCAGGGCGTTCGCGTCCCGGCGGTCGGCGTCGCGCGGCAGGACCGCCCGCGCAAGACGGCGAACGCCCGGGAGATCCTCGACGATCGCGATCTCGGCGGCGGCAACGCCGCTCGAGGCGACGGCGTCTTCGAGGCGCGGCAGCAGCCCGCGCAACGAGTCGGAGAGGGCCTCGCAGTCCCCGGCGGATTCCACCCGGTGGGTTCGCGGGGCAAAGTAGCCCACGCGGGCGCCTTCGCCGCGTCCGGAACAGTGGAAACGGCAACGCAGCCGGTAGGCGAGCGGCGACGGCTCGATCGGGAGGTCTCCGAACGGAGCGGCCGGAAGCTCGCCGATCCGCTCCATCGTCTCGAGAAAGAGATCCCGCTTGGCCTGCCGCGCCGCATCCAAGTCGAAGTGGGACCAATCGCAGCCCGCGCACCCTTCCGCGTGCACGCCGGAGCGCCGAAGGGGCGAGCGCGCCGCGATCGAGACCGCGCGGCCCTTCCAGAAGCGCCTGCGAACCTCCAGGACCTCCGCCTCGACATGCTCTCCGGGCAACGCTCCGGCGACGAAGCCGACGCCGTCCGGCGTCCTGGCCACGCCCTCCCCCGTCGGCGCCAGATTTGTGATCGTGACGTCCCGAATCATCGAAGAGATGCTAAGCCCCGGTCGATGACCGGAGGCGGGAGGGGACGTACCGAGCGTCCTCGGCTGCAGGAGCAGCCGAGGGGCGCGACTTGCGGCGGGTCCGCCGCCGCAGCCCCCCTCCCCTACGGCACCAGGCCCCTGTCAGAGGAGGCTCAGGCGGGGCAGGTCGAGCGCCTCCCGAAGCTTGCGGCGAGTCAGGGCGCTGACGGTGCGCCCCGCGGTCTCGGCGTCCATGCGCAGGCCCGCCCGCGCGAGGGATTCCTCGACATCGGACTCGAGCCGGAGCCTCTCGGGTTCAGGAAGCGCGTCGAGAAGCTCCCGGGCGAGGCGCCTGTCCAGCCTCGCCAGGGAGGCCTCCGCCTGCTCCGCGCTCTTGCCCGATCTGCCGAGGCGTTCGAGCGACGCGAGGATGGGCTCGAGGGCCGGCGCGAGGTCCGGCCGCCGCCCGCCGACTTCGCGAACTCTGCGGGCAAGCTCCTCGACGGCAGGCCCCACCTCGGGCTCCCTGCCCGAGCCGCCGCCCCGTCCGACGGAAATCTCAGCGCGGCGGGCCCAGGCCTCCAGGACGGCGTCGCGGCAATAGGTGAGCGAATTGACGCGGCCGACCGCGGAGCGCTCCTCCCTGCGGGAGAAGGCGGCGTCGATTCCCTGCTCGATCGCCTCGATCGGCACGCCGAGGGCCCGCCATTCCCGCAGGAGGGCGAAATCCCTGGGGGACAGGAGAAAAGGGGTTCCGCGCCGGCGGATGAAGGCCGCCTCCGCCGCGGCGTAGTAGCTCCTATCCTCCTCGGTTTCGCTCATGGATCAGGAGGAGCCCCTTCAGCGTCAGAAGAGGATCCACTTCTTCGATGCGCTCCGAGCCTCCTCCGAACAGCTCCGCGAGACCTCCCGTGGCGATGACCCGAGGCTTGGCGCCGAGCTCGCGCGCGATCCGATCCACGACCCCGTCCACGAGCGAGAGGTATCCGAAGTAGAGCCCCGACTGGACTGAGGCGACCGTCGTCTTGCCGATCACGCGCTCCGGGCGCCGGATCTCGACCCGCCAGAGACGAGCCGCCTTTTCGAAAAGCGCGTCGGCCGAGACCGAGATGCCGGGCACGATCACTCCGCCGGCGTACTCCCCGCGCTCCGTCACCACGTCGAAGGTGGTGGCCGTGCCGAAGTCCACGACGATGCACGGGCCTCCCAGACGGGCGTACGCCGCGACGGCGTTGACGATGCGGTCGGCGCCCACCTCCTGCGGGACGTCGTAGAGGATCGGCATTCCCGTCTTGATTCCGGGCTCGACGAAAAGGGGCTCCTGGCCGCAGATCTGGCGCAGCGCCTGACGGAGCGGGAACTTCAGCGGCGGCACGACGTTGGAGATGATCACGTCGCGGGGGGCCTCGGGCCGGTCGGAGGCCTCGAGCAGCCCCCGCACGGACAGGGCGATCTCGTCGGCCGTCTCCTCGCGCCGCGTCGTCAGCCGCCAGTGGCGCAGCAGCTCGCCGTCCTCGTAGAGACCGAGGACCGTATTGGTGTTGCCGACGTCCACCGCCAGAAGACCGCGCGTCACCATTGGGCGACCTCCCCGTTGGCGAGCACGGCCTCTCCCGACGCCGTGCCGAGTCTCAGGAACCCTTCCTCGGTCAGGCCGAGATACTGGCCCGTCAACTCCCGTCCCTCTCTGCGTACGGTCATACGGTCCCCGCGATGGTGGACGGACGCCTTCTCCCACGCAGACACCTCCTCGGCCCACCGCGGCGCGTCCAGCTCGGCGTCCAGCCTGTCGAGGACCGCCTGGAGCAACTCGGCCAGGCTGAAGGAGCGGCCGGCTTCTTCTTCGAGCGTGGTCGCGCCCGGGATGCCGACGCTCTCCGCGGAACCCAGGACGTTCAAGCCGATGCCGACGGCCACGTAGGTCTCCTCCCCCTGCGTGCGGGCCTCCGTCAGGATCCCGCCGAGCTTTCGACGTCCGACGTAGAGATCATTGGGCCACTTGAGCGCGACCGGGACCCCCGTCGCCTCGATCAGGGCTTCCCGCAGCCAGCGCGCGACCGCGATCGGGATGAGCGAGAGCGGTTCCCCCGACCGGGCTTCCCGGATGAAGGTGAAGTAGAGACCTCGCCCCGCCGGCGCCTGCCAGCGGCCCTTGCGGCCGCGCGCCCCCGTCTGGGATTCGGCGACGAGCACGCTCGCGGGAAAACGCTCGTCCTCCTCGAAATACATGTCGATCAACTCGCGGGCCAGGTCGTTGGAGGAACCCGTCGCCTCGATGAACGTCAGGTTCTCGAAGGTCCGCCACCGCCGGGCATGGAGCTCGCCGCCGGCGAAGGAGATCACGCGCCTCCGGTCGAAAGCGCCGCCCGGCGCTCTTCCAGCTCGACGAGACGGCGGCGCGTTTTCTCGACGACGGCCGGCGGGGCCTTGTCCAGGAAGGAGGAGTTCTGCAGCTTGGCCGACAGTTCCGTGATCTCGCCGTCGAGGAGGGCGAGCGCGCGGGAGAGCTTGCCCGCGTCGGCGGCGACGGCGCGTTCGCCCACCGAGAGGCCGATGGAGAGGCCGGCCGTCACGTCCCGGACCATTTCGGAGGCCGGAGGCGCGAAGGAGAGATCGGAAAGCCTCGCCAGGTGCTTGAGGAGCGGGGCGAGCGGCTCGAGCTCTCCGACAAGCCCCCGGTCCGGGGACTCGGGATCCACCGCGAGGCGCACGGGCTCGGTCGGAGAGAATCCGCGCTCGATTCGGAAGTTGCGCACACGGGTCACGAGCGCGCGCAGCGCCTCGACGATTCTCTCGGCCGCCTCGTCGCGGAGGGCCTCGTCCCCGCGCGGGTAGGGGGCAACGATGAGGGTCCCGGGCCGACCCGTCAGCTTCTCCCAGATCTCCTCGGTCACGAACGGCATGAACGGGTGGAGCAGGGCGAGCGAGTCCGAAAGGCACCGCGCGAGCACCGCGCGCGCGGTCTCCTTGCCGGCTTCATCTCCTTCACGGGCGGACCCGTCCGCCGTAGCTTTGGCGGAGGCGGACAGCTGCGGTTTGACCATCTCCAGATAGCCGTCGCAGAGCTCGTGCCAGAGGAACGCGTAGATCGCCTGCGCGGCCTCGTCGAAGCGGAACCCGGCGAGGTTGCGGTTGACCGCCTCCGCCGCGGCGCTCAAGCGCGAGAGGATCCAGCGGTCGGGCAGGCTCTTCGCCCGCCCCTCCAGCGACTCGGGCAAGGCCTTCTCCTCGATCTGGCCGAGCGTGAAGCGCGCCGCGTTCCAGAGCTTGGTCGTAAAGGCGCGCGACCCGGCCATGCGGCCGCGCTCGATCGAAACCGTGGGGCCGGAGCCGGCCGCCGAGGCGAGCGTGAAGCGCACGGCATCGGCCCCGAACTCGGCGATCGCCTCGAGGGGGTCGATCACGTTGCCGCGGGTCTTGGACATCTTCTCGCCGCCCAGGCGGACGAGGCCATGGATGTGGACGACCGAGAAGGGCGCGCGCCCCGTGAAGTGGAGCCCGGCCATGATCATGCGCGCGACCCAGAAAAAGAGGATGTCGTACGCCGTGACCAGAGTGTCGGTGGGATAGAACTGCCGGAAATCCTCGGTCTCCTCGGGCCATCCGAAGACGGAGAAGGGCCAGAGCTGAGAGGAGAACCAGGTATCGAGCACGTCGGGGTCCTGCTCGAGCTTCTCGGAGCCGCAGGTCTCGCACGCCTTGGGATCGGCCTCCGAAACGGTCAGATGCCCGTTGGCGCAGGTGAAGGCGGGGATCCGGTGGCCCCACCAGAGCTGCCGCGAGATGCACCAGTCGTGGATGTTGCGCATCCACTCGTTGTAGGTCTTCGTCCAGCCGGGGGGCGCGAAGCGCACGTCGCCCTTCTCGACCGCGGCGACCGCAGGCTCGGCCAGAGGCGCGACCTTCACGAACCACTGGGTCGAAAGGTAGGGTTCGATCACGGTCTCGCAGCGCTGGCAGGTCCCGAGCGCCATCTTGTGCGGCTCACTTCCGACGAGACGGTTCTCGGCGGTCAGGCGCGCGAGCACCTGCTTGCGCGCCTCGAAGCGGTCGAGGCCCGCGTAATCTCCCGCCTCCGCCGTCATCTTTCCGTCGGGGCCGATGACGACGACCGCGGGCAGCTTGTGGCGCTCTCCGGCCGCGAAGTCGTTGGGATCGTGGGCCGGCGTCACCTTCACGAT
>JAWOLE010000253.1:0-5755 GCA_033853815.1 Thermoanaerobaculia bacterium | reverse complement strand
AGAAGCGGCTCGAGATCGGTGAACTCCCAGCCTTCGACCGCCGCGCCGGCAAGGTTCGGCCAGAAGCGCCGGTAGACCTCGAACTGAGCGGCCGGGAACCCTGCGGTCAGCGGGTAGCCGGGCGCCTCGTATCCCTGGAGGATCGGGAAGACATCCTTGCCCGCCGGCACGCGGGCGGCCAGGGCGCCGAGCAGCGCCGAAAGCTGGACCTGCCAGGGATCCTGCTCGCGAAAGGGCCCCAGGGGCGTCTCCCCGACCGGGTAGAAGTAGGGCGTGACGAGGTCGGTGAACTCCGGCCGGAAATATCCATCGAGGAAGCCGGGACTCGAGGCGATGGGATCCAGCCGAGTCGGGTGGAGGACGAGCTTCTCGGGAAAGAGGCTCTTGAGCGTCGTGTAGGCGGTCTGCTGAGCCTGCGGCGTCGTGAATCCTTCGACGGTGTTGCTGTCCCAGTAGTAGAAGCCCGCCAGGTTGCGCTCTCCGCGCAGCTCGGCCAGGCGCGCGGGGTCGCCTGCGAGGCTCTGGACCTCGTCCGTCGTCAGCAGGGCGAGATAGGACAGCCCGGCCGCCCCAGCGACCCGATCCGTCTCGGGGCTCGGCGGCGCCGCCTTCGCGACCAGGTTGGCTCCCAGCGCGCGGATGGACTGCCAGGCCACCGGATCGAGATCGTCTCTTTCTATGACGATGCAGCGGATCCCGAAGACCGCCGGCGACACCTGCGGCGGCAGCTCCGCCGCCAGGAGCAGAACCGGCAGGAGAAGCGCGACAGGCGACCACTTGACGGAGGAGGGAACACTGGACACGGGATCGTCTCCAAACCCTGTGCGAGCATACTGCCGTGACGTCAGCAAAATCCTCCTCGACCTGTTGATGCCGGCGTTTCACGACAACGGCCGGGGAGGCCGCGGCGTGATAGGGGCGCGGCGATTTCAAATCGGGTTCACCTGCGCGGCGGTCCTCGGCCTTGCTCTGTACCTGTGGGCCGCTCTCTCAGCGCCGGTCGTTCTCTGGTCCGACAGCAGGATCGACATGGACTGGGCGCGGACGGGCATCGGGATTCTTCGGCCGGTCCCGGCGCCGCCTCCCGGCGAACCCCTCGTCCATCCCCCGAAGTTCGGCTACCTCCTCTTCCTTCGAGGGGCGATGCGGGCTCTGCCGTCTCTGGGCGAGGAACGCTCGGTGGTTCTCATCCAGTCTCTCCTTCTCTGGGTCTCGATCGTCGGGACCTCATGGCTTCTTTTCCGCCGCGTCGGGCCGGGGTCGGGACTCGCGGCCATCCTTCTGCTCCTGGCCGTCTGGAGAATCCGGGACGGCGCGAGCGCGGTGATGTCCGAAGCGATTGCGGCGGCCTTCTTCCTGCCTCTCGCGGCCCTTGCGGTCTGGACCCCGCGGCGGCCGGTCCTCCAGGTCCTCACGGGAGTCGGGGCGGCGGCGCTGTTTGCCATCCGTCCTGACGCCGGGGCGACGATCTTCGTCCTTGCCGTGGTCCTCCTGGGCCGGGACCGGCGCTGGCGCCCGCTCGCGATCTACGCGGCCACGTTTCTCCTGCTGGCGATCGGTTCCTGGGCGGCCACGCGCCCGGTCGCAGGCGCCGACCCGATCCGAGGCATCGGCCATCCGATTCTCGAAGCGAGCGCGGATTACTACTGGCGTCCCTCTCTGGGGCAATGGCCCCGCGCGCGGACGCAGGCCGAGATGGCCCGGAAGGAGCTCGAACAGGCCGCTCACAACTGGAAACGGACCCTCTCGCGTTCCGGCGGCGACACCCGCCGGGAGCTCCTCTGGCGAGCTTTTCACGGACTGCTGGGCACCGAGTTCTACGACGCGAGCTGGTCGCGCCCCTACCACGTCCTCGACACGGCCTCCCGGCTGCTCACGCCGTTTCTGCTGCTCGCCTTCCTTGCCGCGCTCGCTCTCCCGTCGCTGCCCGAGGCGCGGACCGAGCTGACGGGGGTCCTGCTCCTTCTGTCGATAGTCGGACACAACCTCGTCCTGGGTTCGAATCCCCGCTATCTCCTCCCGGTTCTTCCCTTCCTCCTGCTCCTCCTCGCCGCAGCACCCGCGGCGCTCGCCCACGCGAGCTGGCTTCGCCGGACGGGCGCGGGATTGCTTCTCCTCGGGCTCATGGCTCTGGCCTTCACGCAGAGCGACGTGCTCGACTGGCAGTGGGGCAGGATCGAGTCGCCGGGCGTCACGATCCGCCAACCGATCCCGGCCGCCCATTTGCCGAAGCGGGAGCCCGCGACGCTGCACATCCGGATCGCGACGCCCGTGCTGCCGTCCGCGGCGCATCTGGATGTCTTCGGGCCCGGAGGGCGGCTCCTCTACTCGAGCGCCGGAGACGCCAACCGCGCGAGGCCCTTTCTCACGATCCCATTGCCCGGCTGGCTCCTCGAGGCGGACCGGAAGGGCCCCGTCGAGCTGTCGCTCCGCTCGCGGGGGGGATACGGGGCCACCTCTTACCTGCTGTTTCCGGTGATCCCTCCGCCCTTCGGCTCCATGGCTCGACGCGAAGGATCCCGATCCCTCTCCCCTTCGACCGGCATCGCCATCGGCTCGCTCGACTGGTGGGCGCACGCGGGTCCTCCGGACTGAGCAAACCTCAACCGGGAGGGGATGCAGCGGCGCGGTTCTTGAGGATGCCGATGTTTTCGATCTCGACTTCCACGAGGTCGCCGGGGGCGAGAGGGCCGATGCCAGCGGGAGTTCCCGTCAGGATGAAATCGCCCGGCAGGAGCGTCATCATCCGCGAGACGTAAGCGACGAGGAAGGCGGGCGAGAAGACCATCTCGGAAGTCCGGGACGATTGCCGGACGGCGCCGTTGACCCGCGTCTGGATCGCGAGGTCCGACGGATCGAGGCCGGCGACGATCTCCGGACCCACCGGGCAGAAGGTGTCGAAGGACTTGGCCCGGGCCCACTGGCCGTCCTTCTTCTGGAGGTCGCGCGCGGTCACGTCGTTGGCGCAGCAGACCCCCGCGAGCGCCTCCATCCAGCGCTCCTGCGGCCACCTCTTGATCTTCCGACCGATGACGAGCGCGAGCTCTCCCTCGTAATCCACGCGGGAGGATTCGGGCGGGAGCAGGATGTCTCCGCCGTCCATGAGAAGAGCCGTAGGAGCCTTCAGGAAGAGGATCGGCTCGTCGTCGGGGGCGACGTTGCCAAGCTCCCTAGCGTGCTCCCGGTAGTTTCGCCCGACCGCCACGATCTTGGAAGGCGGGGGAGGAGCCTCCTTGGATCCAAACGGAATTCTCTTCATGGTTCTAGTCCTCGGTTCTCGGTTCTCAGTGCAGGTCCGTAGTCCGTAGTCCGTAGTCCTTAGTCCTTAGTCGCCCGACCAAGGACCAGGGACCAAGGACTAAGGACTCACTCTTCCCACGCCTCCTCCGTCAGCTCCGCCGAATAAATCTCTCTGGCGTCGCCAGTCAGGGCGGCCTCGACGATCGCGCCGTCCCTCTCGGAAAACGAGACGGTGAAGGCGACGCCGCTTCGGGTTTCGCAGACGACCGGGGGCTCGACCAGGCCTTCGCGGACGGCAACCACCGCCGAGGCCACGACGCCGGACCCGCACGCGAGCGTCTCGTCTTCGACACCCCGCTCGTAGGTGCGCACGGCAATCGCGTTGCCGCCCGTGACCTTCACGAAATTGACGTTGGCGCCCTCGGGCATGGCGGCGTGCCGCCGGAGCGGCGGCCCCAGGCGCTCGACGGCGAGCGCGGGAAGGTCGCCGGAGACGAAGACCACGAGGTGCGGCACCCCGACGACGATCGGCACGGCCGTCGGGGGAAGGCCTTCTCCGGAGATCGGCACGGGCTCGCCGGGCAGGGCAAAGGCTGGGAGGCGCAGTGTGACCTTGCCTTCCACGACGCTTGCCTCGATCGGCGCCCATCCCGTCTCGAGGATCGGCTTTTGTCCCGACACCAGCCGCCGGGTGACCGCGTAGCGCGCCGCGCAGCGCGTGCCGTTGGCGCAGAAGGAGGCGAGCCCGCCGTCGGCGTTGAAGTAGTCGAGGCGAATCCGGTTTCCCTCGGCTCCCGAGAGGAAGAGCGCGCCGTCCGCGCCGACGGAGAGTCCGCGCCGGCACAGGAGCGACAGGCGCCGCCGCTCCTCTTTCGAGAGCTTCCTCCCGTCCGCCTCGAAGAGGAGGAAGTCGTTGCCTCCTCCGGCCATCTTCACGAAACGAGTTGGGAGAGACATCGCTCGAAGTCTAACGAAGCTCTCAGCTACAAAGGTTCGGCGACGGCTTCGGGAGAAGGAAGGCTCAGGTTGCCGGCCGTGTCCACGGCACGCACGATGTAGCGGTAGCGGTGACCGGAGACCACCTGCGTGTCGGTCAGGAAGCTGTCCTTGACCGGCTCCTTCGTCAGGCGCGATAGCTCGCCGGCGCCCTCGGCGCGGAAGACGATGTAGCCGGCGAGATCGGGCGCCGCCACGGGGTCCCAGACGAGACGCACGAGCCCGGCCTCCGGAAGAGCGTCCAGGTGGGCGGGGGCAGGAGGCGGAAAGATATCGCGGTAGTCCACGGGGGCTTCGTCGGCGGGCGCGCCTTCGACCTTGGGCTTGTCCGGGAGCGTCGCTCGAACGGTGTACACGAGCTTTCCGTAAGGCGCTCCGGCGTCCACGTAGGACGTCCCGGGATAGGGGGCCGCGTTCAAAGGCTGCCCGTAGTCCTCCTCGGGCAGCATCCGCCGGTACACGAAGTAGCCTCCGACCGTGGCGGGGCGCAGCAGCATGTCGGTCGCGGGGGGCAGCCATTCGAGGCAGATCCTCCCCTCCTCCGCGGTCACGGCAAGGATCGTCGGAGGGCCGGGCGGCACGGCCGGAGAGAGAAGGACGATGTTGGAGAGGGGGCTCCTCTCGCCCGTGCGCCGCACGGAGACGACGGAATAGGCGAGCGCGGAAGGCAGGCCCCCGCCCGCCTTCAAGAGAGGCACGAGGAGGTCGCGGTAGACGACCGTTGCGCCGCGCGTGCGCTGCGCCAGAGCACCGACCGAGAGGCGGAAGACGCGCTCGGCGTCGCGCAGGAAGGCTTCCTCGGCCGCGCGGGCGGCGGCCACCGCCCGGCGGGCTCCCGCGGCCGGGGCTTCGTCTGTTCGCGGCGCGGCGGCACCCGCGCCCGCGGCCGGCCTGGGAGCGGTCAGCGCGGGCGAGGGATTGACCACGCGGTAGATGTCGATCGAGGCGAGATCGGTCAGGGGCTGCCCGGTCAGGAGGCGATCGGGATAGGTAAACGTCAGGACGGCCTCGGCTCCCTCCTGCTCGACGGCCAGATCGGTGATCGCGCGAGGCCCGTGGGGCAGAGGCGCCTGCGGATCCCCCTTCTTGCCGCACGCGAGGGCGAACAGAAGAAGCCACGCGGCCAGCAGGCGAGAGGCAAAGAGCGAAAGCCGGTTGCCGAAGATCAGCCTACGTCCTACGTCCTATGTCCTGCGTCCTACAGTACGTAGCGCGAGAGGTCCTCGTCCTTGACCAGATCGGCCAGGGCCGCGCGCACGTCGTCGATCTCGATCGAGATCGCCTTGCCGGCGTTCTCCGGCCCGGCAAACGAAATGTCCTCGAGCAGCCGTTCGAGGATCGTGTGAAGCCGGCGCGCGCCGATGTTCTCGAGCGAGCGGTTGACCCGCTCGGCGTCCCGCGCGATCTCCCGGATCGCCTCCTCGGAAAAGGTCAGGTCCACAGTCTCGGCCGCGAGCAGCGCCCGGTATTGCTTCAAGAGCGCGTTCTCGGGCTCGGTCAGGATCCGGACGAAGTCTTC
>JAWOLE010000252.1:0-3502 GCA_033853815.1 Thermoanaerobaculia bacterium | reverse complement strand
TAGGTCAGCAGGTACTGGCTGCGCAGCTCCTCGTTGATCTGGCGATAGACCCCTTCCAGGTTCTTGGCGGAATCGATGTAGAAGGTCTGGCCGCCGGTCACCTGCGCGAGCTTGTTCAGCTTGTACTTGACGTCCAGCTCCGCTCCCGAAATCTTCAGCCCGATGCCGTAGATCGCGATTCCGGCCCGCCGCACGTATTCGAGCATCGTGTCGAAGTCGAACTTGGAGGCCGTGTCCTTGCCGTCGGTCAGGATGACGAGGGCCTTCTTCCCCTTGACGCCCGTGAACTGGAAGAGACCGTAGACGATCGAGTCGTAGAGCGCGGTCGAGCCCTCGGCGCGCATTCCCGCGAACGATCGGAAGAGCTTGTCCTTGCGGTTGGTGAGCTTGGTCAGCAGGTACGGCTCGTTGTCGAAGGAGATGGTGAACGCCCGGTCCTTCGGACCGATCGAATAGTCGAGGAAGCCCATGGCGGCCTGCTCGGCGTCGGGCAGGGACTCGAGCATCGAGGCCGAGGTATCCACCATCACGCCCAGGGACAGCGGCAGGTTCTTGACGTACTCGAACGATTCGACCTTCTGGAGGGCGCCGTCTTCGAAGACCTTGAAGTTCGAGACCTGGAGGCCGGAGACCGGGCGCCCCTTTTCCGTCACGGTCGTGTAGAGCTCGACCGCGTCCACCGAGACCTCGGAGATGTAGGCGGGGGCGTTGACGTACCGCAGGTCCTCGGCCACGGTGCCGTCGTCGAGGGTCCCGACGATGCGGACGTATCCGAGCGAGCCGCTGCTGCGGATGTTGACGACCTGCTCGTAGGGGGCCTGGTAGAGGGTGGCCACCCGCGACTCGTTCGAGTAGAACTCGAGCTTCTGCAGGGCCTTTCCCTCCGGGACCGCGACGGCGGCCACGACCTTGGTCGGCCCTTTGGCTTTCGCCCCCTTCTGCGGCGACAGGATGCGAACGCGGAAGACTTCCTTTCCCTCGTTGACGATGTACTCGTCCTCGCCGACGGCGCGCCCCGACTCGCCGTAGGCGACCACGCGGATCGTCTGCTTTCGGGGGAGCGGCCCCAGGTTCAGGTCGGCGTCGAAGGGAGCCCGGGTCTTCGTCATGATCTTGGTGCCGTTCAGGTAGAAGTCCACCGCCCGGATCCCGTCCGCCGCCTTCGTCTCGAACCGCTGCAACCCCGTCACGATCTCCTTGGCGATGGGCAGTAGGGTGATCGCAGAGGGACCCAGGCCCGTCTCACGGGCCGTCTGGATCACGGCGCGCCCCTGGGCGCGGGCCGCCAGCTCCGCCGGCGTGGGCGGATCCGGCTGCTCGGGCACGGTGAGCTTGTCGGTGATCCGCCCTTCGGCATTCTGGTTGCCGTCGGAGACCTTGAGGATCAGGCTGTAGTCTCCGGGATAGAGGTAGCGCCGCACGGTCAGAGGGATCTTGTCCGCGTTGACTTCGTTCGTCGGGATGTCGAATCGGTACTTGAAGTTGTCGATCAGGCGGTCCCCCTTGACCACCTCGCCGATGACGTCGACGTTGTAAAACCCTTCTTCGCCGAGCTCGCGCGGCTTCAGATCGCTCTTGGGCACGAGAAGGGAAAGATCCACCCCGATCTTGTTGGCGCGCAGTTCCGGAAAACGCACGAGCTTCGTGACCCCGAGAGGCACGGACCCGGTGGCAAGATCGGTCGTCATCGAGAGGATCTGGTCCACGCCCTCGGTCTCGACGGTCGGAGGCTGGAAGAGCTTGGAGGCCCCGACCATGCCCAGCGGCCCCGATCCTAGGACGGCCGAGGAGTAGCTCATCGCCTGCTCAACGGTCCTCCACTCGGGGCAGCGAGTGACGTCCACCCTGCGGCTGGCCATCGCGCCGGAGAGGCCCGCGACGCCCCCCGCCTGGAGCACGTAGGCCCCGTCGAGCGGCAGCCAGAGCTTGTATTCCCCCATTCCCATCGGCTGGTAGAAGATGAGGTAGACCTTGCTCTTGAGCGACTCCAGCCGCTCGTAGAACCAGATCTGGAGCGGCACGTAGATGTCCTGGCAGTCGATCGCGACGACCGCGTCGGGCGGGCCGTTCAGGACGAAGATCTTCGCGCGGTCGTTGTTCAAGTTCTTGAACTGCTCCTTGGCCGTCTCGATGCGCTGGATGTAGACGCGCTGGAAGTCGGTGCGCAGCCCCGCCGAGTCGATCGAGCGCCGTTTCCAGAAGGCCTCGATGAACCGGTCTTTCTGGAAGTTGTCGCCGATCTGGAGGAAGACCTGCCGTTCCTCCTCGGTGATGATCATGTCCACGAGCTCGAGGAACTGCTTGTACTTGGGCTCGAGCCGGGCCGTGAGCTCCTTGACTTCTTTGCCCGAGAGCTTGCGCTTGACGGGCGCCGGCGTCGAAGGCTTCGCGGCGGCCTGGGTGGTCGTTGTCGTCTGGCCCGATGGGCCCTCGACGTTCAGCTTCTTCGCGCCGGGCGTCGCGGTGGTGGCCCACTTGTCCTTCAGGCCCTGGAGACCTTCCGTCGAGACCTTCGGCGGCTGGAAGATCTCGGCCGTCTCCGTCATGGCTCCCGGCCCGCCCCCCTGGCGAGACTTGATTTCCTGGTAGGCCTGGTAAACCTCGCAGCGGTCCTGGCACGGGACGCACCTGTCCGCTGCCGTCGGATTGCAGTCGAGGGCGAGGCTCTCAAGGCTCTTGCGGCAGGAGTTCGGAACGAAGAGGTCCGAATCCGGGTCGAGAACGGTCCAGAGCTTCCGCGGCCCGGCGCCGTGGGGCCTGTAGAAGAGGAAGCGCAGCGTCGTCGCTCCGCTGGGCCCGAAGTTGTTGTAGGTCCAGACCTCGAGGTCGCGGAAGGTCTCTCCGGTACAGTGCGTGGGCGTCAGAATCGCCGCCGGCTCGCCGTGGAGGGCAACCATCCGGCCGGCATCGTTTCGCCAGCCGTCGTACTTCTCATCGGCCAGCCGGCGCATCTCCTCGTACCGGATCTGATATCCCGGTCCGAGAGGAGCGGGCAGGCCCGGCCTCTCTCGCCGCTCCCAGAAGGCTTTCTTAAATTCCTCGCGCTGATAGGGCGCCGTCAGATCGAGGAAGACCGTCTCCTCCTCCGGCAGGAGGATCGGCGCCACGTACTCGGTCAGCCACTTGCGCTCTTCGTCAGGAAGAGCCTTGATGCGCTGCGCCTTCGACAGGGCCGGCGCGTTCTTGACCGGTGTAGCGGCGGCGGCCTTCCCGGACGGCTTTTGCGCCGCGGTCACGGATGTCGGAGCTTCCTTCGAGGGCGCCGGCTCCGCGGTGTTCTGGACGGCGATCTTCTTCGCGTTAGGATCGGAAACCGAGGCGAGGCGCTCCCAGAAGGCGTCCAGCCCTTCAATCGGGACCTTCGGTCCCGACCCCATGGCCATCACTTCGGTGGAGCCGCGGCCCGCGATCTCGCTGGCGATGCGCGCGAGCTGGCACGCGCAGCTTCCGGAGTTCCCGGTCGCCGCGCACAGCGTGTCGAAGCCGGTTGTGCTGAAGCCTC
>JAWOLE010000251.1:0-3006 GCA_033853815.1 Thermoanaerobaculia bacterium | reverse complement strand
GCTTGAGAGAGGGAGCACACCACGCAGGACCGGTCGCCCCGCTGTCCATGCGACCGAACGACAAGAGACGGCCCGGACCTGGGTAATGCGGCAGGGCCGTCGCGTGCCGACGAGGGAGGCGGGCCCGACGCCGGGGCGTCGAATTCGCCCTTAGTTCAAGACAGGACACTCCGCGAGGCGCGCCCCTGACGGCGGCGAGGCTATAGAATCAGAAACGGGGGAGCCCACTCCGACCCGCAGGGCGACGGGGGAAGGCTGAGAGTCCGCCATAGCCGAGCCGAAGGCGAGGCGACGGCGGAGACCCCACGAACCTGATGCGGGTAATGCCGCCGTAGGGAGGTCCGATGAGCACTCGCCGGGATTCTCTTCCTTCCAACGAGGTCGCCAACCGCGATCCGCTGCCGGGGTCGAAAAAGGTCTATGTCTCGGGGCCGGGCGGCATGCGCGTCCCCTTCCGGGAAGTCGCGTTGAGCCCGACGCGCGGGACAACGGCAAAGGGCGAGACGGAGATCAATGCTCCGCTGCGCCTCTACGACACCTCGGGGCCCTACACGGACCCGGAGATCTCAATCGACCTGCGCGAAGGGCTGCCGACACTGCGCTCACCCTGGATCCTCGCCCGCGGGGAGTATGACCGCTCCGAGCCCGTGCGCCGCAACCGGCCGGGCCTCGAGCTCGTGCGGCCGCGGCAGGTCCTGCGCGGGCGCGGCAACGCCACCCAGATGCACTTCGCGCGCAGGGGCGTCGTCACGCCGGAGATGGAGTTCGTCGCGACCCGCGAGAACCTCTCTCCCGAGTTCGTGCGGAGCGAGGTTGCGCGCGGCCGCGCCATCATCCCCGCCAACGTCAACCACCCCGAGTCCGAGCCGATGGCGATCGGCCGAAATTTTCTGGTCAAGATCAACGCCAACATCGGGAACTCCGCCGTGACCTCCTCGATCGAGGAAGAGGTCGAGAAGATGACGTGGGCGATCCGCTGGGGCGCGGATACCGTCATGGACCTCTCGACCGGCAAGAACATCCACGAGACGCGCGAGTGGATCCTGCGCAACTCGCCCGTCCCCATCGGGACCGTGCCGATCTACCAGGCGCTCGAGAAGACCGACGGGAAGGCCGAGGAACTGACCTGGGAGATCTACCGCGACACCCTGATCGAGCAGGCCGAACAGGGAGTGGACTACTTCACGATCCACGCCGGCGTGCTCCTGCGCTACATCCCGCTGACCGCGAAGCGCGTGACCGGGATCGTCTCGCGCGGAGGCTCGATCATGGCCAAGTGGTGCCTCGCCCACCACAAGGAGTCCTTCCTCTACACGCGCTTCGACGAGATCTGCGAGATCATGAAGGCCTACGACATCTCCTTCTCTCTCGGCGACGGCCTGCGCCCCGGCTCGACGGCCGACGCCAACGACGAGGCGCAGTTCGCGGAGCTCGATACCCTCGGCGAGCTGACGGAGAAGGCCTGGGCCCACGACTGCCAGGTCATGATCGAGGGGCCAGGGCACATCCCGATGCACCAAGTCAAGGAAAACATCGACAGGGAAATCGAGGTCTGCCGGGAGGCGCCCTTCTACACGCTGGGACCACTCGTGACCGATGTCGCGCCCGGCTACGACCACATCACCTCCGCCATCGGCGCCGCTATGATCGGCTGGCACGGCACCGCGATGCTCTGCTACGTCACGCCCAAGGAGCACCTCGGCCTGCCCAACAAGAAGGACGTCAAGGACGGGGTCATCGCCTACAAGATCGCCGCGCACGCCGCGGACATGGCCAAGGGGCACCCGGGCGCGCGCGCCTGGGACGACGCGCTGTCGAAGGCGCGCTTCGAGTTCCGCTGGGAGGACCAGTTCAACCTCTCGCTCGACCCGGAGACCGCGCGCGAGTTCCACGACGAGACCCTGCCGGCCGAAGGCGCCAAGCTTGCGCACTTCTGCTCGATGTGCGGCCCCCACTTCTGCTCGATGAAGATCACCCAGGACGTCCGCGACTACGCCGCCGCCAAAGGGCTCTCCGAGGAGAAAGCCCTCGTAACCGGTATGGAGGAGAAATCCCGGGAGTTCGTCAATCAGGGAGGCGAGATCTACAACAAGGTCTGAGTCTCGGAGCCTCTCGAATCGAGGTCAAGCGAGTCGAGAGGAGGATCTCATGACACGCATTCGACTCTGGCTGACTGCCGCGCTTCTCTTCTTTTCGTCTTTCGTCTCGGCTGCGCCCACCGCGGTCATTCGCGAACGCGTCATACCCGGGTCGCCCGTCGGCGCGACAGAGGTTGTCGGCGATACGTTCAGGGGATTCTGGTTTACCGAGTTCGACGGCAATCGTATCGGCCGGCTTTCACCTGACGGCACATATAGCGAGTTCAGCGTTCCGACACCGGATTCGGGGCCGCGCGGCATCGCCGATCGGGGCAGCGTAATCTGGTTCACCGAGTTCAAAGCGGGGAAGATCGGCAGTCTGAGTTCCGATGGCGTCTTCACGGAGTATGCGATTCCTACGGCCGGCAGCGGTCCCTGGGGATCATCATCCGCGACAACGACGTGTGGTTTACCGAATCGGCCGCCAACAAGATCGGCCGCGTCAACACGGATGGCTCGATCACGGAGTTCTCGATACCAACGCCCAACGCGCAGCCGCGCGGGATCGCTGCCGCACTCAATTACGAGCTGTGCTTCGCAGAATTTGGCGCCAATCAGATCGGCTGCGTCGAGAACTATCAGGTCGTCGAGCGTGCTTTGCCGAACCCGGATTCGGGTCCCCAGGACATCGCGTACTGGACGGATCAGGGCGATGTATGGTTCACCGAGAGCACGGGCAACCGCATCGGGATCCTGCATTCCGCCGGCAGTCTGGCACAGGCGCGTCTGGAGGAATTTGCGGTTCCGACTCCCGCGAGCGGCCTCAGTGGGATCGTCAGCAATTCTTGCGAGGGGTCCGCCTGGTTCGCGGAGAAATCTGCAGGACAGATCGGGTTCATCTCTCCCGGTGGCCGGATTACCGAATATC
>JAWOLE010000250.1:0-4132 GCA_033853815.1 Thermoanaerobaculia bacterium | reverse complement strand
TCCTTCTCCTCCGCCGCCTTCTTGGCCATCACCTTCGGATCCTGGAGCGCCTGGCCCTTGCCCCGGTCGGCCTTCAGGCTGTTCTCGACGCCGAAGAGCTGCCGGTTGGCCATCCGGGCGTTCTCCGCGCTCTTGTCGGAGAACTCGTGGAGGAGCTTCGCCCGGCGAGCCAGCACCTCGACGAGCAGCGGATAGCGCAGGTCGCGCTCCAATTCGAGCTGGGCCTGCGTGTCCAGGCGCGAGGTCGAACCCGGGTTGCCGGAAACCAGAACCAGCTCGTTCTCACGGGGTCCGGCGGAATTCCACCGGAGGTAATGCGCCGGGTGGACCGGCTTGTCGTTCTCGTAGATCCGGAAGATCGCGAAGTCGATGTCCCAGCGCGGGTACGTGAAGTTGTCCGGGTCGCCTCCGAAGAACGCGATGCCGAACTCGGGCGCGGCGACCAGGCGCACGTCGGTGTACTTCTTGTACTTGTAGAGGTCGTACTCGCCCCCCGCGTACAGGGTGATCGTGTTGCAGCGCAGGCCCGTCTTCTCGTTGCAGTCCTTCTCGAGCCGGGCCTCATCCGCCTTCTGGGCCTCGAGGATCTGAGCCTCCGTCATGCCGGCCTTGACGCCCGCGTTGACCTGCGCGGTCACGTCCTCGATGCCTTCGAGCACGTTCAACTCGAGGTCCGGGCACTTGACCTCTTCGGCCGCGGTCTTCGCGAGGTAGCCGCTCTTGATGTAGTCGTGCTCGGGGGTCGAGATCTTCTGGATGCAGTTGGCGCCGACGTGGTGGTTGGTCAGGACGAGCCCCGTCTCCGACACGAAGGAGCCGGAGCCTCCGCTGTTGAACCGCACCGACGCGAGCCGGACGTGGTCGAGCCAGGCCTTGTCCGGCGCCCAGCCATAGGTCTTCTTCAGGTACGCCGAGGGGATGTTGTTGTAGGGCCACATGCCCTCGTCCGCCACGGCCGGCAGGGCCAGGGCCACCATCAGGGCGAAGAGGGACAGTCCGCATTTGTGTCTCATGGTTTCTCCCATTCTCAGTTTTTCGATCCGCGGCCGCCCGGAGGTCGCCGGAACCGCGAAACTCTACAGCAGCGTGGGTGCCCTGGCTGATTCATCCACATCATCCGGCGGACCGCGGAGGCCCGTCTGCCCGTATGATTCCGCCGCGAAGGAACGCGGGGTGTCCATTCGAAGGGGGGTCCCAGTGGGCGAATCGAGACGTGTGCTGGCCGGCTTCTGCCTCCTCCTCGTCCTGGCGGCGGCTTCGGGGGCGCAGCCCTTTGATCCGGCGCTTTTCTCGGGCCTGCGCTGGCGCCTGGTCGGCCCCTTCCGGGGCGGACGCTCGGTCGCGGCCACGGGCGTCCCGGGCGAGCCGGAACATTTCTACTTCGGCTCCGTCGGCGGAGGCGTCTGGGAGAGCGAGAACGCGGGGCGCACCTGGACTCCGATCTTCGACCGGGAGCCCGTCGCCTCGATCGGCGCGATCGCCGTCGCGCCCTCCAACCCGCGGGTGATCTATGTCGGCTCCGGCGAGGCCGACATGCGCTCGGACATCTCCTATGGCAACGGCATGTACAGGTCGGCCGACGGCGGCCGCATTTGGACGGCGATCGGACTCTCCGACACGCGGCAGATCGGCCGGATCCTCGTGGATCCGAAAGACTCCGATCTCGTGTTCGTCGCGGCGCTGGGCCACGCCTACGGCCCCAATGCCGAGCGCGGCGTCTTTCGCACGAAAGACGGCGGGAAGACCTGGAAGAAGGTCCTCTTCAAGAACGACGACACGGGAGCGATCGACCTCGCCTTCGATCCCAACAACTCGAGGACGATCTTCGCCGCGCTCTGGCAGACCCGCCGCCCGCCGTGGAACGTCTATCCTTCGTCCAACGGCCCCGGCAGCGGCCTCTACCGCTCGACCGACGGCGGTGAGACCTGGAGCGAGGTCAAGGGCAACGGCTTCCCCTCCGAGCGGCTCGGCCGCATCGGGATCGCCTTCGCGCCGAGCGACTCGAAACGCGTCTACGCGATCGTGGACGCGAAGGAGGGCGGGCTCTACGCGTCGAGAGACGGCGGCGCGACCTGGACGCGGGCCTCCTCGGAGTCGCGCATCTGGGGGCGCGGCTGGTACTTCGGCGGCGTGACGGTGGACCCGAAGGACCCCGACACGGTTTACGTCTGCAATACCGCGATGTACCGCTCGACCGACGGGGGAAAGACGTTCGTGCCGATCAAGGGCGCTCCCGGCGGCGACGACTACCACCAGCTCTGGATCGATCCGAAGGATCCGCGCCGGATGATCGTCGCGAGCGACCAGGGGACGGTCGTGTCTCTGGACGGCGCGAAGACCTGGAGCAGCTGGTACAACCAGCCGACGGCGCAGCTCTACCACGTCGCCACGGACGGCAGGTTCCCCTACTGGATCTACGGCGCGCAGCAGGACACCGGCGCCGCCGCGACGCCCTCGCGCACCGACTACGGGACGATTCTCCTGCGCGACTGGCGGCCGATCGCGGCCGGCGGAGAGAACGGCTACATCGCGCCCGACCCGTCCGACCCGAACATCCTCTACGGCGGCGCCGTCAACCGCTTCGACCTGACGACGCTCCAGGAGCAGAGCCTGGACCCCACACTCGCCCATCCCGGCGACTACCGGGGCGAATGGACGCTGCCTCTCGCGATCTCGCTGCGAAACCCCAGGGTCCTCTACTTCGGCAACCAGTTCTTCTTCCGTTCGTCCGACGGCGGGGCGCGCTGGGAGCGGTCGGCCAGCGACATGACGCGCGAAGACCCGGGCGTTCCCTCGACTCTCGATCCCGTAACCGCGAAGGACTCACCCGTCGCCGGCCCTCGCCGCGGCGTCCTCTACACGATCGCGCCCTCGCCCTTGAAGGACGGCCTCGTCTGGTGCGGCACGAACGACGGCCTGATCTGGCGAAGCCGGGACGACGGCAAGACCTGGGACGACGTGACACCCAGAGAGATCACCTCCTGGTCATTCATCTCGATTCTCGAGGCCTCGCACTTCGACGCGGACACGGCCTACGCCGCCGTGGACCGCCACCGACTGGACGACATCCGCCCGCACATCTACAAGACGCACGACGGCGGCAGGACCTGGACGGCGATCGCCGCGGGGATTCCGGCCGGCAGCTACGTCAACGTCGTGCGCGAGGACCCCGACCGCCGCGGGCTTCTCTACGCCGGCACCGAGACCGGCGTCTTTATCTCCTTCGACGACGGGGGCCACTGGCAGCCGCTCCAGCTGAACCTGCCCAACTGCTCGGTGCGGGACATCGCGGTCCACGCCGGCGACCTCATCATCGCGACCCACGGCCGATCCTTCTGGATCCTGGACGACATCGCCCCCCTGCGCGAGCTGTCGGCTAGAGTCGCCGCCGCGCCGGCCTGGCTCTTCGCGCCGCGCGAGGCGATCCGGTTTCATCCTGCGGCCTTCCAGGGAACTCCCTTCCCCAAAGACGAGCCGGCCGGGGAGAACCCGCCCAACGGCGCGATCCTCGACTACTACTTGAAGAGCGCTTCGCCTTCGCCGGTGGCGATCGAGATCGTGGATGGGAAGGGGGAGACGGTCCGCCGCTACGCTTCCGACGACAAGCCCCGATCTCCCGACATCTCGCGAATCGTCGTTACGCCGGACTGGGTCTCCCCGGCGCAGCCGCCCTCCGCCTCCGCCGGCATGCGCCGCATCGTCTGGGACCTGCGCTACGCGCCGGCCAGGGGCATCCCCCCGTCTCCCTTCGGCGGCGCCGCCGGCCTCTGGGCTCCGCCGGGCCGCTACACCGTCCGGCTGATCGCGGCCGGCCAGACGCTGACGCAACCTCTCGTTGTCCGCAGAGACCCCCGCCTCAAGGCCACCGACGCGGACCTCGCCGAGGAGTTCGACCTCGCCAGGCAGATCCAGGAGGACCGCGTCCGTGTCTCCGCCGCGCGCGGCCAGGCCGACTCTATCCGCAAGCACCTGGCCGCCCTGAAGGGCAAGGCGACCGGCAACGCCTCCGCCGAGATCCAATCCTTCACGAAGAAGCTCGACGCGATCGCCGGCCCGCCGCCCGCCTCACCCGAAGAGGACTTCTTCGCCGAGCCTCCCATCGCACAGGAAACGCTCCGCCGCCTGGCGACCT
>JAWOLE010000249.1:0-3785 GCA_033853815.1 Thermoanaerobaculia bacterium | reverse complement strand
ATCCGCCACCCCTGGCGCGGCGACTCGCAGTGCGACGACGTGAAGCAGTACCGCGCCCAGCTGGGCGAGCGCTTGAAGCAGGAAGCGAAGGAGACCGCCCACCTCACCGGCTGGGACCTCGCCACCGTCTACAAGAAGATGGGACCCGACGCCCCGGGCAAGGCCCCGGCGGAAGACCCCTGGTACAAGAACCTCTGGAAGTGAGCCACGACAGGAGCGAGCGAATGACACCCCGGATCCTCATCTGTGCCGCGGCCATCGCGGGGGCGCTTCCGACAAGCGCCTGGGCCTTCTGTGGCTTCTACGTGGGAAAGGCCGACACGCAGCTCTTCAACAAGGCCTCGCAGGTCGCCATCGTCCGCGACGAGGACAAGACGGTGCTGACGATGTCGAACGACTTCAAGGGCGAGCTGACCGACTTCGCCCTGGTCGTTCCGGTGCCGTCGGTGATCACCAAGGAGCAGATCCACATCGGCGACCGGAAGCTGCTCGAGCGGCTGGACGCCTACTCGGCGCCCCGCCTGGTCGAGTACTTCGATAGCGACCCATGCGCGCCGGTTCTCGAACACAGACGGATGTACGCGCCGTCCGCGGCGAAGTCGATGTCGGCCGCGCCCATGACCGCCGAGCGCGAGCGCGCGCTTGGCGTCACGGTCGAGGCGCAATACACCGTGGGCGAGTACGACATCGTCATCCTCTCCGCGACGCAGTCGACCGGCCTCGAGACGTGGCTTCGCGAAAGTGGGTACAAGGTCCCGCCTCGCGCGTCGGCGGCCCTCGCTCCGTACATCCGCCAGAACATGAAGTTCTTCGTCGCGAAGGTGAACCTGAAGGAGCAGGCCGCCACCGGCTTCACCTACCTGCGGCCGATCCAGATCGCCTACGAGTCGCCGAAGTTCATGCTGCCCATCCGCCTGGGCATGGCCAACGCCGACGGCAAGCAGGACCTCGTCATCTACATGCTCACCCGCAAGGGCCGCGTCGAGTCGACGAACTACCGGACGGTGAAGATGCCGTCGGGCAACGAGGTGCCCGAGTTCGTCCAGAAGGATTTTGGCCCGTTCTACAAGGCCACCTTCGAGCAGGCGCACAAGCGCGAGGACTACCGCGCGCTGCTCACGGAGTACTTCTGGGACATGGGCTGGTGCGATCCGTGCGCCGCCGATCCCTTGAGCCGCGACGAGCTGCGGCAACTCGGCGTGTTCTGGCTCACCGAGAGCACGCCGACCGGCTACCCGCCCTACTACCGCCGCGGGTTCGCCGGCGGTGGGGCGATGCCAGTGGTGCTGACCCGCCTGCACGTCCGCTACGACAACGAGCACTTCCCGGAGGACTTGATGTTCCAGGAGACGGGCGACCGGCAGAACTTCCAGGCGCGCTACGTCATCCGCCACCCCTGGCGAGGCGCGATGGAGTGTGAAGCAGGAACGGCGTACCGGAAGCAGCTTTCGGATCGGCTCTCACACGAAGCGGAGGACGTGGCCCACCTCACCGGCTGGGATCTGGCGACCGTCTACCAGAAGATGGGGCCGGACGCGCCGGGGAAGCATCCCAAAGAGACCCCCTGGTACAAGGACCTGTGGAAGTGAGGTGGCGGTGTCGCGGCCTGTCGTGATTCTGCACGCTTCGCCAGGCTGGAGGCTTCTCAAGTAGCTGAAAAGACGGTATGGCCGTGCCTCGGGAAGGTGGCCGTGATCTTGCTCACAAGCGAGCAGACGAGGCTGCTTCAGGAGAAGGTCATGCTCGGGCTCGGCGTAGTCGCCAGCGTCGTGTTGTCCAGCGTCCCGTCGGGCGCGCCCGCGCCCACGGAGCTCGGCATCTCCGTCACACCGCCCTCGGCCATCGTCTACATCGACGGCGCTCGGCGCGGCCCCGCGTCCCGGCTGCATTCGCTTCGGCTCTCCCCCGGCACCCATCTGGTCCGGGTCGTGAACCGCAAGGACGAGCACCAGGAGGCGGTCACTGTCTTCCGGGGCAAGAAGACGCATTGGAGCTGGGACTTCGAGGACGACCGGAAGAGCGAAGCCGAGGCCCCCGCACCGCGTCACGACGCGAAGGCCGAGCGTGCTGCAGTCGCCGACCTCCATCCCCAGGCTGACGACGATCGACCCACGGCGGCGGCGCTCTGGCTCAAGCCGGGGTCCCTCGACACGCCGTCGGCCGATTCCGGGGAATCGGGTGCACGGCGCCGCGCCGCGCAGGATCTGCTCGCAGCGATGCCGCGGCTCACCGCGCCAACGCCCGTGGTCGCGCGACCGCCCGCGGGACACAAGGCGCGCCGTCATCTCAAGTCGCGTCGCCACGCGTCGTAACGACCCCCTGATCTCCGTGTCCGCGACGCGGACCGGCGCTTGACGGCCGGGAAGCCGTCCGGTGTCATGCGTCCCGGAGCTGTTGCGTGACCGATTCCGGAGAGCGGGCATCACGGGGTGCCCTGGAGATCCTGCCGGGCGGCGGCGTGTTCAAGCCGTTGCCGCCTCTACGCGGCTTCATTCCGACGCCCCGTCTCGGGTTCTTCGCGGCAATTGGCGTTCTTCCCCTTGCCATCTCGTTCCTGGTCCCCTGGCTCCGTGATTGGGTTGGAATCTATGACGCCAGCCTGCTGCTCCTGGCGCTCCTCGATCGCGGGAGTGCAAAGCGCGCGAGACTCGAGGCCTACCGAGCCCCGAAGGGCCGGCTCGCGGTGGGCATCGCCAACCCGGTCGTCATCCGGCTGCGCAGCCTGGTGAACCGAGCGGCGCGTCTCACCCTCCGCGACGACGCGCCCTCGCAGTTCACCACGTCGGGGCGAACGATTTCCTTGTCTCTGGGACCCTACGGCCGCGCCGAGCGGAGCTACACCGTCGTGCCGCCCAAGCGCGGGAAGTTCCGGTTCGGCGATCTCCACGTCCGCTCGCGCGGGCTCCTGGGCCTCGTCGACGTCGAAGCGACCATCCCCTTCGAGGCGGACGCCCGCGTCTACCCGGACATGCGCGGTGCCGCGCGGCTCCTGCTCGCGACGGCTGCGCGAGACCTCGCGGCGCTGGGCATCCGGCGTCTCCGCCGCGACGGTGAAGGCAGCGAGTTCGCGAGGCTGCGCGAATACGTGCAGGGCGACTCGCTGCGCGACATCGACTGGAAGGCCACGGCCCGCCGCACCGTCCCGGTGACGCGCGTGTACGAAACCGAACGCAGCCAGAACGTGATCATCTGCGTCGATTCGGGACGGACGATGGCCGCGCGCGTCGATCAGCTCACCAAGCTCGACTACGCGGTGAACGCGGCGCTGTTCCTCGCCTTCGTCGCGATCCGCAATTGCGATCGGGTCGGGCTCGCCGTGTTCGCGGACGACGTGAAGGCATTCCTGCCACCCGCGGCGGGCCGCGGCCAGTACCGCAAGATCGTCGAGGCCCTCTTCTCCGCCGAGCCGTCGCTCACCTTCGTCGATTACGCCGCGCTGTTCCGGGAGGTCTCACAGCGCTCCCAGCGGCGGTCGCTGGTCGCCATCTTCACGGACCTCGTCGACGACGAGCAGGCGCACTCGATGGTCGCCCCCATCCACCGGCTCGCGCGGCGCCACGTGCCCGTGTGCATCACGCTCCGGGACCAGGCCCTGGAGAACCTGATCCGCGCCTACCCCACCGACGTCGACGTCGCGTACCGGCAGGCCGTTGCGAACGAGCTCCTGGATGAGCGCGACGGGCTGAAGGCGCTCATCGCTCGCGAGGGGACCCAGCTCCTCGACACCGCGCCCAAAGACCTCACCCTCGCGGCGGTGAACCGGTACCTCGAAGTGAAGCGCCGCC
>JAWOLE010000248.1:0-3290 GCA_033853815.1 Thermoanaerobaculia bacterium | reverse complement strand
AGGACGGCGCGCGAGGCGATTGGCCTCTCGCGTTTCCGTCAGACCCGATGCGGCTTCAGGAGAAGAGAGGAGGAGCGCGCGAGGACGGATCCGAGAGAACGATCTCCGGCATCGCCGCGGCGGGCGGGACCGGAAGGAGGGGAAGCGGGGAGAGAACGGTCGCGAGCAGGAAAGGGGTGGTGGCGGCGCAGACGAAGTCTCCGCCGAAGCAGGCCAGACACGGGAAATCGTGGACCAGGCGGAATCGGTCCAGGGCCGGGGTTTCCGTTCCGCCGGGCGGGCCGAAGACCTGCACGATGAGGCCCGAATCGCTCCGCTCATCGAAGAGCAGATCCGCGAAGCCGTTCAAGTGGCGGTGCGGCGCAGCCGCTACGGCCAGGAAGAAGAACGTGAAATACGCCGCTCCGGCGCGGCGAATCCGGGCCCAGAACATCCGCGACACTATAAACACGTCGCTCCGGCTGCGCAAGGAAACCCGCGCCCTGTCGGGCGCGCCGGCGAGCGGCTCGGCCGGATGCGGCCTCGGCCGCTCGCCTGGTTCCCTCGCTCCGCCTCCGCTCCCGCGGCGCGCGCCTCCTCCCTCCTTCGTCGGGAGACTACGCGCGCCGCGAACTCAAGGGCTACCCGACCCTCCGCGCTGGAAAGGGTTGGCATAAGGGAGCACCTACGGGCAACGCCGCTTGCTCTTGGTGGATGCGGGTCGCTGACAGGAGGACTCCGGGTTCCTCGCGGATAATCCGGGCGTGCTCCGGTACAGGATCGTGGCGGCGCCCCTGTCGCTCCTCGTGTGGGCGAGCTACGTCGCGATCGTCATCCTTTGGACCCCTCTCGTCTTCTTCTATCGCCTGGCGATGTTCCGGTCGGACCCAAACCGCGAGCGGCTCGGGCGTTTCTTCCGCAGGTCCGCGGTCCTCGCCGGCGCCATCAATCCCTTCTGGACGTTCCGCGTCGTGGACGGCGTCCATCCCGACCCGCGGCGGCCCCATATCTTCGTCGCCAACCACCGCTCCAACGCGGACGCCTTCCTGATCGTGCGGCTGCCGTGGGAGATGAAGCTCCTGGCGAAGCAGTCGATCATGAGCATTCCCCTGCTCGGCTGGCAGATGCGTATGGCCGGCGACGTCCCCATCGTCCGCGGCGACAAGGAGAGCGCCCGCCGCGCGATGGAGGAGATGCGCCGGCGGCTCGACCGCGGGGTCTCGGTCTTCTTCTTTCCGGAAGGCACTCGAAGCGAGGACGGAACACTGGGGGTCTTCCGCGAGGGCGCCTTCCGCCTAGCGATCGAAGCCGGCGTGGACGTCGTGCCGCTGGCGATCTCGGGCACGGAGGAAGCCCTCCCCAAGCACTCGATCGTCTTTCGCCCCACCACCGCTACTTTGACCGTCCTGCCGGCAATTTCCACCGAGGGGCTGACGGCCGCCGACGCGCCCCGCCTGACCCAGGAGGTCCGCCAGGCGATCTCACGCTCTCTCGCCAGCTGCGCGATCTGAGCCGTTCTTGGCGGCGGCTCTGGCGGCAATGAGAAGCGAATTAATCGTTGACGCTCTCCCCCAATGAAGGGCACAATCGGCGCCAGTCAGTGCCCCGGACTCCGCGGTCGGGCCCGCGGAGCGCAACTTGGAAGGAGGGTGTATGGAAATCAGTGTCTCTGCTCGGCGTCGTTCTGTCCTCGCTTTGTTCATCACCTTGGGCTTCGTGGCGCTCTCTTGCTCGGATCGCGAGTCGCCAACCTCGCCCATGTCCGCCGGGAGCATGGCGACGATCTCCGGCACCCTCCTCGCCGCGAGCGACGCGCCCGCGGGCCGCGGCGGGGCGGCTGCCGGCGAACCGCTCGCCAACGTCACCGTTCGCGCCGTCTCGTCCGGGCAGACGACCGAGACGGATGCGGCGGGACGGTTCACGCTGACCGGGCTTGCGCCGGGCGGCGTGACCCTTCAGTTCAGCGGCGCGGGGGTCCACTCCTCCGCGACGGTCGCCGTGTCCGCCGGAGCGACCGCAAAAGTCACGGTGACCGTCAAACGGGGGCGCTCGACGGTGACGGTCAGTCCCCGCGGGACCGAAGGGACGATCAGCAAGATCGCCGCGCCCAACTTCACTCTCACGAACCCGCAGGGAACGTTCACGATCGTGACCGACTCCAACACACAGTTTCGAATGGGCGGTGCCACGGTGGGTTTCGGAACGCTGAGTCTCGGCCAGCATGTCGATGTGCAGGGCTCGACTCAGCCCGACAACTCGATCCTCGCGGCCGGCGTCGAGATCGAGAACGACGACGACCAGGGGGAGGTCACGAAGACGGTCACCCCCACGGTGACGGGAACCCCGCCCACCGTGACGCCCACGAGGACCCCCGAACCGGAAGACGAGGTGACGAAGACGCCCACTCCGACGGTGACGGGAACCCCGCCCACCGCGACGCCCACCCGGACTCCGGAGCCGGAGGACGACGTGACGAAGACGCCCACTCCGACGGTGACGGGAACCCCGCCCACCGCGACGCCTACCCGGACCCCGGAACCGGAAGACGATGTAACGAGGACCCCCAACCCGACGGTGACGGGAACTCCTCATGACTGACCCCAACCCGGAAGCCGGAACGGAGGACGCCCGAGCTTCGCGCTCGTGACGGTGTAATCGGGGGCTAGGGTTTTTTCGCCGGGGCCGGCTCGCCGTCGGCCGGCTCCCGGCGAAAGTACGCCGTCTTATTGATCGTCTCGCCGCCGCGCCGGAGGACGAAGCTCGCGGAGTCTCCCCACTTCTTCTCCCCGACGAGGCGGCTCAAGGTTTCGCGGCTATCGAGGGGTGTCCCGTCCATGGAGACGAGCACGTCGCCGACGGCGAGCCCCGTCCTCGCCGCGACGGACTCTTTCTCGACGTCGATGATCTGCATTCCCTTGCCCGCCTGGACCACGACTGAGGCGCCGAGCTCGGGGTAGAGCGGATCGGCCTCCCGCGCGACTCCCCACAGGTAGTCGGCGTACGAAGCGCGCACGGTCCGGACCGGCTTCTCCTTCTCGTCGCGCACAGCCACCGCGACCAGGGTCGCGATCCTGCCGGAGAAGAGATGCGAGGCCTGCCTCTGGATCCCGAGCCCGTAGGCGACGTGGCCGGATCCGGTAAGGAGGACCAGGATCGTCTTCTCGTCGTCGCCGGACTTCTTCAAGGCCGCGACCGCGTTCTGCGCCATCGTGGCGTCCCACGTGCACTGCGCCTCGAACATCCCCTTCCACGCCGCCTCGCCCATGCCGGCATGGATGCCCTCGTCCCCGAGCAGCGCCTTGAAGAGCCGC
>JAWOLE010000247.1:0-4026 GCA_033853815.1 Thermoanaerobaculia bacterium | reverse complement strand
TACCCCTCGTACTCCAGGATCATCCGCAGGGCGTCGCGGATGCCCGGATCGTCGTCGACAACGAGAATCCGCCTGGCCATACCGGGAGTCTCTAGCAAACCCCGAGCCCTCTCAAGAGCGGAGTTCCTGGGGACCGCGGTTTCCGGGGCCTCAGTCCTCGATCTTGATGAGGGCGAAGAGGGACGCCTTGGCCTGCGGCCGGTAGAAGTAGATCCTCAGATACTCCCCCTTCCGCGTGGCCTTGACGATGCTGGCGAACTCCTCCGCCGACGTGATCGCGCGGCCGTTGACCTGGGTGATGACGTCCCCGTCCCTCAGGCCCGCGTCCGCCGCCGGCGAGACTTCCTTGACGTGCTCCAGGTAGAGCCCGTCGATTCCCGTCGGAAGGCCGATCGTCTGCCTCAACTGGGGCGTGATCGGGCGCACCGAGAGCCCGAGCTTGCCGTGCGAATCGTCCGAGCCCTTGCCTCCGCCCTCGTTCTCCGCCGTGTTCTCGGCGCCGCGCTCGGCCAGGGTCACGTTGAACCCCATTTCCTTGCCGTCGCGCATGACCGCCAGATGGACCCTGCTCCCGGGCGATTTGCTCGAGACGTATCCGATCAGGTCACGAGTCGTCTTGACAGGAACGTTGTCCACGCGGACGACGGTGTCGCCGGGCTTGACGCCGGCCCGGTCGGCCGGATCGCCGGGGACGACCGATTCGACGAAGGCGCCGTCGGTCGACTTCAGCTTGAAGGCCGCCATGACGTCCTGATCCACCGGGTTGATGTTGATGCCGAGATACCCGCGGACGACCTTCCCCTTCTCCCGCAGCTGCGGCAGGATGGCCTTCAGGGCGTTGATCGGGACGGCGAACCCGATGTTCTGCGCGGGCCGGAACATCGCCGTGTTGATGCCGATCACTTCTCCATTGACGTTGATGAGCGGCCCTCCCGAGTTGCCGAAGTTGATCGCGGCGTCTGTCTGGATGAAGTTCTCGAAGGAGCGCGTGGCCACGTCCGCCGTCAGCCCGGAGCGGTCCTTGGCCGACACGACGCCCACCGTCACGGTCTTGTCGAAGTTCAACGGGTCCCCGACCGCCATGACCCACTCACCCACACGGAGCTTGTCGGAGTCGCCCAGCGGGAGCTTCTGCAGAGGATGACCGGCGTCGATCTTCAGCAGCGCCAGATCGGTCGCAGGATCCTTCCCGATGACCTTGGCGGTGTAGCGCTCCTTGTTCAGGCGCACCTCGACCTTGTCGGCGTTCTCGATCACGTGGTAGTTGGTCACGATCTCCCCGGCGTCCGAGATCACGAAGCCGGTACCGCCCTGGACGTCCTTGTGCTCCTCCTGCTGCTGATCGTCCCGCGGCTGATCGCGTCGCGGCCCGAAGAAGAACTCGAAGGGATCCTGGCCGTCTCCCCCTCCGAACGGGGAGAGCATCTGCCGTCGGGCTCCTTTGACGATGTTGGTGGAGGTGATGGACACCACCGCGGGCATGGCCTCGTCGGCGATGTCGGCGAAGGAAGGAAGGACGACCGAATTCGAGCGGGCGCGCGTCGGGGCGGCGTTCTTCTCGGCCTCCGAACGCGGCGTCACGTCGACCGAACCAGCCACGACCATCCCGAAGATGATCGCCGCGCCGATCAGTGCCGAAAACGAAAGGGCTCTTTTCGTGGACTGGTGCATAGGGTTCTTTCTCTCCTCAAATGTCGCCTGCGCCTGGCGCCGGCATCAAGAAGGAACAGGCGCGGTCGTTCCCTCATTCCTATTCGGCCGACGAGCGGATTCTCTCCCGCTCGACGAGGATGCAGCGGTCCATCGCGACGGGAATCCCCGCCTTCTCCAGCCGAAGGGCCGCCTCCTCGTTCCTCACCCCCTCCTGCATGAAGAAGAATCCCGCTCCGCGCGCGATCGCGGCGTCCGCGATCGGAGCGACCTCGCTCGAGCGGCGGAAGACATCCACGATGTCGACGCGCACCTCCGGCGGAATCTCCAGGAGCGACGGGTAGCATTTCTCTCCCAGGATCTCCCGGTGTCCCGGGTTGACCGGGATGACCCTGTAGCCGTTCTCCTGGAGGTACCGCGCGATCACGTGCGAGGGGCGCGCAGGGTTGGGCGAGCATCCCACGACGGCGACGGTCCGCGCGCTGACGAGCGCGCGCCGGATCTCCTCGCCGTCGTTCAATGGCTGCCGTCTCCTCGCCCCTCTTTCTCAGGACGAATATTGTAGAAAAAGGTTACGGTGACGCCCTCACGGTCGGACCCGAGATCCTTGGGCAGGGGCCGAAAGGGCGACGAGGTCAGAATCGCCTGCAGCGCCGCGAAGTCGAATGGAGGCACTCCGGACACCTTCAGGATCCTGGCGCCTTCGACCCGGCCGTCCCCCCGGATGAAGAAGCGGATCGTCAATTTTCCCTTCCAGCCCAGGCGAGCGAGCTCGGGGATCTCCCAGTGGAGCTTGATGCGGCGGACCATTTCCTCGGCGTAGGGACCCCAGTCGTACCAGGTCGTATCGAAGGAGATCGGGCCGGAATCGACGAAGCCGCCTTCGGGATTCGGAAAGCCGGCGCCGCTGTTCCCCCTGGGGGCGCTGGGAGCAGTCACGCCGCGCGCCGCGTCCTCCATGGCGCGCTGAAGATCCGCCAGCCTGGGACCCTCGCTGCCGGAGGAGGCCTTCCCGGGGGCAGGAACCTGAAAGGCATCCGCGCCGCTGGCCTGCTTTTCTCCGGGGGCGGCAACGGGAGCCGACTCTCTTCCGGCCCCGTTCGCTTGTGGCGGACGCGGTCTCGCCGCGGCGGCGGCCGCTCCCGGCGCAAGACCCTCCTTGCCCGGCAGGGGCGCGATGAACGGAGTCTGGGAGCGGGGTCGCGAGGGGTCGCCTCCCCCCGCCTTCCGCGTCGCGTCGGAGAGATCGGATCGTGAGGGGTTCTCGCGCGCGGGCCCCGGCGCCGACCGGAAGACGATCGGGATCTGCCGCTGCAATTCCTTTTCCCTCTCCGACTCGACGAGGGCGCCGAGCAGACCCCTGTGCGTCTCGGACGAGGACGGCATCGGAGCGTGGAGTATCAGGACGAAGAGAAGGATGTGCGCCGCGATCGAGAAGAGGATCGCCCGCTCGATGGGGAAGGCCCTCTCGGGCTTGCGTTCGATTTCAAAAATATCGCTGGCCTCGGCCTCCGCGTTCGCATCGGGCGAGGCCGGCGCGCTCGCCTCCAGGTCGAGCAACGACCATCCGGAGGACCGCTCCGGGCGCTCTTCCGGGCGCTCCTCCCGCTCCTCCCTCGGGTTCAGGTCGAGAAGGGACCATCCCGACGGCCGTTGCGGCCGTTCTTCTCGATCCTCCCTTGGATTCGGGTCAAACACGCAGTCTTTCGCCCAAAGGGTGCCCCGCCAGACTAAACGCTCCCGCGCCAGCGGCGATTTCGTGAACCGTCAATTATTTGCGATCCCACCGCGCAAGTATGCAGCGAAGCTCCCGGCAGACTCGGATGCCCGCCCTTAAGCGTTCCGGTTTCAAAGGGTTACCTTTCGCGCGGGCCTTTCTTCGCGGGGCGAGCGGGACTCGACTTTCCACCCTCGTTCTGATAAAAGAATCGAGGCGATCTGTGAACCTGAAAGCGGGCCGCGGCCCGCTTTTTTATTCGCCGGCAGGGAGATGAGGCTGAGCCAGGAGATAACGGAAGAGATCGGGGCCATCGCGGCCGAGAAGGGATGCCGCCTGCTGGCCGTCGAAAGCGCGGGGGCCGGCCGATTCTCGGTCTTGCGTGTCGTGCTCGAGCGGGACACCGGGGAGCCCGTGACGCTCGCCGACTGCGAGGCGGTCTCGCGGGAGGTCTCGACGCTGCTCGACGCCACCGGAGAGATCGCTCATCGCTACACTCTCGAGGTCTCTTCGGCGGGGCTCGACCGGAGGCTCTATTCGCTCGAGGACGCCCGGCGCTTCCTCGGCCGTCGCGTGCGCGTGAAGACCGAGACCCCGGTGATGCCCGAGACGATCGGCGATCCGGGCCGCGCCGCGGTGACGGCGGCGCGCAACTTCGC
>JAWOLE010000246.1:0-21013 GCA_033853815.1 Thermoanaerobaculia bacterium | reverse complement strand
CGATTCGAACCGGACCCGCCAGAGATAGGCGATCCTCCGCCCGGCCGCGAAGAAGGCGATGCGATCTCCCCGCCAGCCGGAAGCCGCCTCGTCCGCCTCCTCCTCCTCGAGCGAGCGCCGCAGCAGGAATCGGACGGTCCATTCCCCGAGGGTGTCGCTGTAGAGGTGGCGGAAACCGGGAGGAGAGAACTGTCCGGCCCGGGCGGGCAGCAGGTCTTCGGCGGGGGTGAAGGAGGCCCCCTCGTGAAGGATCTCGGAGGTGGACGTCGGAGGATTCCTCCAGAGGCGATCCACGCCGGCCCACCCTTCCTTCTTGAGCGTCCGGCGCACGTAGGAGGTGCCCCCGGTGTAGGGAAAGAAAAGCTGCTCGACGAAGTAGTCCGGGATGTCCTTGGGCACGCCGGAGCGTTCGAGGGCCCCGGCGGAGAGCAGCGGCTCGAGCAGCTCTTCGGTGGCTTCGTCGGCGCGGGGCAGATCGGCCATCGCGACCTTCACCATGACGACCGTTGCCTCCCCTTCGAGCAGGCTCTCGAGCGCGAGCCCCCGGTCGCCGTTGTCCTTCAACTCCTTCATGCGCCGGTCGAGCTTCAGCGTCTGGTCCTGCAGGGCGTGGGTCAGCTCGTGGGCGAAGATCAGTTTCTCGCCCATCTCGGCCATCCCGGGGATCCCTTCGAGGGACCCGGGGTCCTCTTCGCCGCTCTTCTTCTCGATCGCCTGCTCCGCCCCGCGCACGACGTAGAACCGGCGCGGCTCGGGATCGTAGAAAGCGACGACCTGGGACGCGTAGAAGTCCACCAGCCGATCGAGCAGGTTGGGAGCCGGATCGATGAGGCCGAACGCGACGAGGGTCCTGAAGGTGTCGTCCGGTGGGGCGGGGAAGGACTCGCTGACTTTCGAGCGAAGGGTGGACCGGAGTTCCCGGGCGCCGATTTCGCTCGCCGGGACGCGGCCCTCGAAGCGCCGGCCGCGCACCTTCTCGACCTCCCGGGCCACCTGCTCCACGCGCGCCGGCAGGAGGCTCGTCGCGCCCAGAGCCGCGGCCACGGCCACCGCGAGAAGGGCGAAACGGCGCGGAGTCCTCACGGCCGGCAGGGTAGCACGGGGAAAAAATCGGCCGCGGCTATCTTCACAGGGTCCTTTCGGCTAATATGCGCCGGACTTTTCGAAGTCGAACGTGAATGAGTTCGCCGCGCGCGTCCAGCGAAACCGGGCCGATCCGGATGTCCCTGTCCAGCCGTTTCGAGAACATCGAGATGGCCCAGCACCTCTGTGGCAAGCTCCTGGAGGGATGGGATTTGAGCGAGGAGACCACGCACTGGATCCTCATGGCCCTGCGCGAGGCCCTGGCCAACGCGATCAAGCACGGCAACGCCCAGGATCTCGACAAGCGCGTCCATCTCGAGATGGACGTCACGGACCACACCCTGACGATTCGCATCCAGGACGAAGGGACCGGGTTCGACCCGGAGGCCGTCGTGGACCCTCTTGCCCCGGAGAACCGCTTCAAGACCTCGGGACGAGGTATCTTCTACATGAAGACGTTCATGGATGAGGTCCGCTTCCGTCAGATGGACGGCGGCGGAATGGAGATCGTCTTGAAGAAGGACCTGGCAGAAGAGAAGCAGAAGGAGGGGAAATAGCGATGAAGACGACCGTGCGCGAGGCTGCCGGCGGCGTGCAGATCGTGGATCTGAAGGGGAAGATCACGATCGGGGCCGGAGACGTGCAGCTGCGGGAGACGATCAACCATCTGGTGGAAGGCGGCAAGAAGAACATCCTCATCAACATGAGGGACGTCACGACGATCGACTCCTCGGGAATCGGCGAGTTGGTGGGGTGTTACACGTCGGTCACCAACAAAGGCGGGAAGCTCAAGCTCCTCCATCTGCCACCGAAGATCAACGACGTGCTGACGGTCACGCAGCTCATCACGGTCTTCGACGTCTACGAGTCGGAGCCGGAGGCGGTGGCGAGCTTCGCCTAAGAAAAGAGATTTCTCCGGCGCCCCTTCCTCTGTCCCGTCGGGAGACGGGCGCCCGTTCGACCGGTTTGCCGCGCGCTCGCTCCCTCTGCTCGAACGGGAGATCTCGGCGTCCCTGCCCTCTTCCATCAACCGGGCGCCCGAGCTTTCCCGCGCGATCGGCGAGGCCGCCCTCTCGCCCGGCAAGCGGCTCCGGCCTCTCCTGGCGCTCGCTTCCGGGGAGCTGGCTCGCGCCCCGCTGGCCGCGTCGTCCGCGGTCGCCGTCGCCGTCGAGTTGCTCCACGCCGCCTCGCTCGTCCTGGACGACCTGCCTTCCATGGACAACGCGCGGCGCCGGCGCGGCAGGCCGGCGCTCCATCTCGTCCATGGCATCGCGACGGCCGAACTGGCGGCCGTCGCCCTGATCGCCCGGGCCTTCGAGCTCGTCGCGCAGGCGCCCCGGACGCCGGCCGGCACACGCGCGCAGATCGTCGAGGAGCTCTCCCGCGCGATCGGCTCCGAGGGATGCTGCGCCGGCCAGGCGGCCGACCTCGCGGCGGATCCTTCGAGCCTCACCCTGGAGGACCTGGAGGCGATCCATTCCCGCAAGACCGGCGCCCTCTTCGTGGCGGCCGTGAGGGGAGGCGCTCTCGCCGGGGGAGCACGCGAGCAAACTCTCGAGGCATTGACGCTCTACGCGCGCAATCTCGGCCTCGCCTTCCAGATCACCGACGACCTGCTCGACCTGTCGGGAGACCCGGAGCGGATGGGCAAGGACACCAGGCGCGATGCGCACCGGGCGAATTTCGCGACCCTCTTCGGCGAAGGGCCCTCGCGCAGGCTCGTCGAGGAGCTGCTCGAGGCATCGCTGGCGGCGCTTGCGCCGCTCGGCAAGAAGGCCGCGGTGCTGGCCGATCTCGCCCGCGTCGTCCGGGACCGCAAGCGATGAGCCGCGCCGGGCCCCCTCTCCCCCCGGCAGCGGGGGGGAACGGGGGGTCTCCCCCCGCTGACTCAAGCGTCGGCCGCGACCGAAGGTCGCACCTCGCGGAGCGAGCGGCCGACAGGGGTGAAGGGGCTGCGGGCGCCAGGACGCCCCTCTCCCTCGACGAGGCGCGCCGGCGGCTGCGGGAACTGGGCTACCTGAACGGCGGCGTCGAGCGTTTCGTCTTCCGGCGCGCCTTCGCCGGCCGCGGCGGGCTCTTTCTGCCGGCGATCCTCCTGGGAGCTTTCGCCGCCGCGGTCGCTTCGCTCGCGGCCGTCGAGACTGCCGAGGCGGGATTCGGCGACTCGGCGACGGCCGTCCTGGCGCTGCTCGTCCATCTCTTCCTTGCGGATCTCGTGGCGGCCGCCCTGCTCGCCCTTGCGCTGCTCTTCATTGCGGACCGCTCGCGCTCGCCGGCCGGGGCGGCCACGGCGGCTGGCCTCTGCGCTGCGGGTCTCGCGTTCTTCCTCTGGATCGGCGGCGCGTACGGCCTCTCGCACGACATCCCGGCCCGGGCTCTCTTGTGGGGAGCTCCGGTCGGGCTCGCGGCGTTGCTCGCGGCGCGGAGCGTCCGCTCGGGGTTCCTCGCGCGCGCCTACGCGCATTCCCGGGTGCTTCCCTCGCGCCGCCGCCCCCGCGTATTCTTCGCCGCCGCCGTCGCGGGGATCCTCCTCGCGGTGGCGATCTTCACTTCCCGGGCCAGACCCTCGCCGGCTCCGCCCCCGCTGCCGTCGCCCCGCGGGAGTGCCGTCGCCGTCGTCGCGGTCGACGGCCTGGCGCTCGACTCCGCGGCGGCCGACGGCCTTTCCGGCGTCCGCGAGCTTCTTGCCACCGGGGCGACCGGCTGGTGGCCGGCCACGCAGGCCTCCCCGCCGGAGGTCTGGACCGATCTCGCGACGGGCGAACCCGCGTCGCGTCATGCCGTCCGCGCGCTTGCCCGCGTGCGGCCGCGCGGATCACCTCTGGGCCTTCGGCCGCCCCTGGGGACGGCCTGGTACTTGAGGCGCCTGGGTCCGGCGCTCAGGCTCGTCTCGAGCGCGCCGGTCTCGGCGTCCGACCGGCGCAGCCTGGCGTTCTGGGAGGTCGCGGCTTCGGCTGGCCTGCCGAGCGTCGCGGTCGGCTGGTGGGCTTCCGGGCCCTGGCCCGGGGTCGAAGTCGTCGGGAACGAAGAGGTCCTGGCCGGCGCCTCCGACGGGATCTCGGCGGACCGGCGCGCGATCGACGCGCTGCGGTTGCGGCGGCGGGGAGGGCCACAGGTCGCCACGGTCTATCTGCCGGGACTGGACATCCTTCGGGGCGATCCCGCGGGGTCCGAGCGCCGCCGGCAGGCGATCGAGCAGGTGCATCGGTTCCTGGAAGACGAGGTGTCGCGGGCCGTGGCCGGGGAGGAGACTCTCGTGGTCCTGGCCGGCGACAGCCACGCGGCTCCCTTCTCGCTCGGACGCATGGTCGTCTTCGACGGGCGCCAGCCCGTCAAGACTCTTCGGATCCGGCCGGAGGACGTGGCCCCTTCGATCCTCGCGCGCGCGGGAGTTCCCGTCGCCGCCGATCTTCCCGGCCGGCCGGTCGCGGCGCTCTTCCGCCCCGGCGGCCTCGAAGGGGGGACCGTCGCGACCTACGGCCCGCGCGTGGCGCCCGTGGGCTCTCGGGCGGCCGCGACCGACCGCGAGTACCTGGAGAAGCTGAAGTCCCTGGGCTATCTCCGCTGACCGAAGACGTCGTAAAACGTAAAGCGTAAAGGCGTGAAACGTGGAACGGGGGGGCCTGGATTCAGCTTGCTTCGTTTAACGGTTCACGTTTAACGTTTCACGGTCATGAAGGCTGTCTTCCTCGAGAAGCACGGCGGCAACGAGGTGCTGGAGTACGGCGAGCGGCCGAAACCGGAACCCGGCCCGGGAGAGGTTCGCATCGCGATCCGGGCGGCTGCTATGAACCATCTCGACCTCTTCGTGCGAGACGGCCTTCCCGGCGTGCCGCTTCCCCAGATCCCGGGAGCCGACGGCGCCGGCGTCGTGGACGCCGTGGGGCCGGGTGTCGAAGGCTTTGCGCCGGGCGGCCGGGTCCTCCTGCAGCCCGGCCTCTACTGCAACGCGTGCGAGTTCTGCCGCGCCGGAGAGCAGAGCCTCTGCGTGACCTTTCGGATCTTCGGCGAGCACGTGCCGGGCACTTTCGCGGAGTACATGGTCGCGCCGGCGCGGAACGTCTTCCCGATCCCCGAGAGGCTCAACTTCGAGCAGGCCGCGGCCTTCCCGCTCGTCTATCTGACCGCCTGGCGGATGGTCGTGACGCGCGGCGAGGTCCGGCCGGGACAGACGGTTCTGATCCACGGCGCGGGCGGGGGAGCGGCAGGCGCGGCCCTGGAAATCGCCGTGCTCGCCGGTGCGCGCGTCTTCGCCACGACCTCGGGCGAGGAGAAGGCCAGGCGCCTGGCCGAGGCCGGCGCCGAAGTCGTCCTCGATTACGGCAAGCAGGACATTGCGAAGGAGATCCGAGCCCTGACCGGCAAGCGGGGCGTGGACATCGTGATCGACTCGGTCGGCGACCGGACCTGGATGACGTCTTTGAAGTGCGCGGCCAACGGGGGGCGGATCGTGACCTGCGGCGCGACGACCGGGCCCAATCCGAAAGAGGAGATCCGCTTGATCTTCTGGAAGCAGCTCTCGATCCTGGGCTCGACGATGTCCAACGACCGCGAGTTCCGGGCCATGCTCTCGGCGGTGGCTGCCGGCAAGCTCACCCCGCGCATCGACAGCACGTTCGCCTTCTCCCGGGTCCGCCAGGCCTACGAACACCTGGAGAAGGGGGAGCACCACGGCAAGGTCGTCCTCGTCCCCGACTCCGCCACACGGGACTGGCCGGACGGCGATTGAAGAATCTGCGATCTACGATCGGGTGATCGAGCGATTGACGACGGTCTCCGACATCGATCACCCGATCGCCCGACCACCCGATCACCCTATGACCCGTCTGTCCATCCTCCAGATTCTGGAGAAGGGTCTCTTTTCCACCGGGAGCGTCGTGCAGATGTTTCAGCTCGCGCGGGGGCTCGCCCGGCGCGGGCATCGCGTGGCGATCGTCTCGCGGCCCGAAGGGGACGTGCCGGCGCGCGCCCGGGAGGAAGGCCTGGACTTCCTCCCTCTGCCGTTGAAGCACGAGTTCGATTTTTCGAGCGCGCGCCGCCTGGCCCGCGCGTTCGATGAGCGAGCCGTGGACGTCGTCCACGTCCACAAGGGCATCGCTCACTCCGTCGCCCTCTTCGCGACGTACCTCGCGAAGCGGCGCCCCGTGATCGTCGTCAACCGCGGCGTCTCCTTCCCGCTCGACGCCTTCAACCGCCTCAAGTTCCACGTCCGCATGGACGCGGTTGTCACCGTCTGCGAGGACATCAAGAAGGTGATCGTCGCTTCGGGCAAGCTGCCGCCGGAGAAGGTGAACGTGATCTACGCCGGCGTGGACCTCGCGCGTTTCGATCCGGCCAGGACCGACCGCGACCGCGTGCGGCGCGAGTGGGGGATCTCGCCCGAGGATACGCTGCTCGTCCAGGTAGGCGCGCGCGAGTGGAAGGGCTGGAAGGATCTCCTCCGCGCCGCCGCGATGCTCGCCGGAGACTTCCCGAAGCTGAGAACCGCGATCGTCGCCTGCGAGGACGACGCGAAGAAATCCGAAGTCTCGGCCTTCGCCCGCGAGCTGGGGATCGAATCCCGCGTGCTCGCGATCGGCTTCCGCTCCGACATGCCCGATGTCCTCGCGGCCGCGGAGATCGTCGCCGACCTCTCCTACGAGGGCCTCGGCATCACCGGCACCCTTCGTGAGGCCATGGCCCTCGGCGTCCCCGTCGTCGCCAGCTCCGCAGGCGGCAATCCCGAGCTCGTCGTGGACGGCGAATCGGGGCTCCTCGTCCCTCCGCGCGACCCCGCGGCCGCCGCGGCCGCTCTCCGTCGGCTCCTGACCGACCCCGCTTTTGGTTCCTGTCTCGCGCACGCCGCCCGCGAACGGGTCGAGAAAGGCTTCTCCTCGGAAGTCCGCCTCGACCGGATCGAGGCTCTCTATTCCCGCCTCATCGGCGAAAGAGCGCTCACAGGAAATTCAGGTGCTCTCCCCGGTTCGCGGCGCGCGTAGTCTCCCGAGGTAATCAAGGGAGGAGGCGCGCTCCGCGGGAGCAAGCGTGGAGTGAGGGACGAGGCGGGCGGTCGAGGCCGCTTCCGGCCGAGCCGCCCGCCGATGCGCCCGTAGGGCGCACGTCCCGAACGCAACGCGCGCGACGGTCATCGGCGAAAGAGCCAGAGGAGGAGCGTCAGCAGGAGCGACAGCACCAAACAGGTAACGATCGGGAACGCGAACGTGAACCCCGGCTTGCGGACCACGATGTCTCCCGGCAGCCTTCCGAAATAGCGCGACACGAGCGGCCAGAACACCCCCGCCGCGAGCAGCAGGACGCCGATTACGATCAACAGCGCCCTCACCGGCGAGTTGAAGTTCTCGTCCATGTCGTGCGATTATCCCGGAGTCCTCGCCGGCCGATCGGGCATTCTTCGGCGATTCCCATGACGGAACAGACGGCTCGAGGTGTGCTTCGGATCAAGGACCTGCCCTCGGAGGAAAGGCCCCGGGAGAGGCTGGCGCGAGTGGGGGCGGCGGCGCTGTCGAACGAGGAGCTTCTGGCGCTGCTCCTGGGATCCGGGTCGAGAGGGGAGAGCGCGCTCGATCGCGCCCGCCGGCTGCTCACGGCGCACGGAGGGCTCGCCGGCCTGGCGGGACTCACGCGCGCGGAGCTCGTGCGGGAGCGCGGGATCAAGGGAGCCAGGGGATCGGTCCTCGTCGCGGCCCTGGAGATCGGACGCAGGCTCGCGGCTGGCGCGATCCCGGGGCGCGACCTCTTCAACGAACCCTCCCTCGTCAAGGATTACCTGCGCCGGACCCGCGGCGACGGGACCCAGGAGCGCACGGGCGCCCTCTTCGTAAACGCGCGCAATCGCCTTCTCCACGACGATCCGGAAATCTACCGCGGAACCCTCGACCGGGCGGTCGTCGAGCCGCGCGAGATCCTGAAGCGCGCGCTGCTCGCCAACGCGGCCGGCGTGATCCTCTACCACAATCACCCCTCGGGCGATCCCTCGCCCTCGCGGGAGGACCGGGAGTTTACGCGCCGCCTGGCGGCCGCAGCCGACTCTGTGGGCCTGAGGCTCCTCGACCACATCGTCGTGGGCCGCGAGGGTTGCGTCTCTTTCCGCGAGGCCGGGCTGATGTGAGACGGGAGTAAGATAGAATATCCGATGAACGGTAGGATATGGCCAAGACGAAGATCTCCGTGACCGTGGACGAGGCCCTGGTCCACGAGTGCGACCGGATGTCCCGAGGGCGCAACCGAAGCGAAGTCGTCGAGCGAGCCCTGGCCGCCTGGCTGCGGGAGCGCCGTCGCCACCGCCTGGAGGAGGAGATCGAGAAGTACTACTCGTCGATGTCCGCTCGGGAGCGCGAGGAGGACGCGCGCTGGGCGGATCTGGCGGGCCGAGCCCTGCGCGACGTCTGGAAATGAACCCGTTTCCGCAGCGCGGCTGTCTCTACTGGGTGGCCATTCCCGGCGAGCCGGAAGCGAAACGGCGGCCGGCTCTCGTGGTTTCCGCGAATGCGCGCAACCGATTCGCGGACGACGTCCTGGTCGTCCCGGCGAGCACGACTCTGCGCCCGGCGCCGACCCACGTCCGTCTGCGCAAAGGAACGGCAGGTCTCCCGCGGGAGTCCGTGCTCAAGTGCGAGCGGATCACGACACTTCCGAAGCGCTTCCTTTCTCCGTCCGCTCTGGGCGGATCTCTATCGGCGTTCTTGCTGGAAGAAGTCGAGCGAGGAATCCTTCACGCTCTCGGGATTCCCATCGCGTGAGTCCCTGAAGAGAAGCCGATCCGGCCTTTAGGGTATCTTCGCGGCTCGGATGAAGACCTTCTACGCGACGACGCCGATCTACTATGTCAACGATCTGCCCCACATCGGGCACATCTACTCGACCGTCGTCACGGACACGGCAACCCGGTTCCATCGCCTGATGGGGGAGAGGACGCGGTTCCTGACGGGGACCGACGAGCACGGCCAGAACATCGAGAAGGCGGCGGCCGCGCAGGGAGTCACGCCAATCGCGCTCGCCGACCGCGTCGTCGCGCGTTACCACGACCTCTGGAAGAAGTTCGACATCTCCAACGACGACTTCATCCGCACGACCGAGCGCCGGCACCGCACCGGAGTCGAAGCTCTCGTCGCGAGGATCGAGAACGCGGGGGACTTCTACACGGCGCCGCACGAGGGGTGGTACTGCGCGAGCTGCGAGGCTTTCTATACCGAAAAGGAGATCGGCGAGGAGAGGCTGTGCCCCGATCACGGCAAACCCTGCGTCTGGCAGTCCGAGGAGAACGTTTTCTTCCGGCTCTCGAAATACGCCACGCCCCTGATCGACCACTACGAGAAGCATCCGGAGTTCGTGCGGCCCGAGACCCGCCGGTCCGAGGTCCTGTCCTTCGTTCGCGGAGGGCTGACCGACCTCTCCGTGTCGCGGTCGAAGCTCAAATGGGGTATCCCTTTTCCCGGCCGGCCCGGTCACGTGGTCTACGTCTGGCTGGACGCGCTCGCCAACTACATCACCGCGCTCGGCTTCGGCTCCGAGGACGATTCGCTCTACCGGGAGTTCTGGGCGAACCCGGAGGGTCGGCGCGTGCACCTCATCGGCAAGGACATCCTGCGCTTCCACGCCGTGTACTGGCCGGCCTTCCTGCTCTCGGCGGGGCTTCCGCTGCCCACGACCGTCTGGGCCCACGGCTGGTGGCTGCGCGACGAGAAGAAGATGTCCAAGTCCGTGGGGAACGTCGTGCGGCCGGACGAGCTCGTCGCCCGCTTCGGGCCCGACGCCCTGCGCTATTTCCTGCTGCGCGAGATGACATTCGGCCAGGACGCGAGCTTCTCCGACGAGGCGTTTCTTGCCCGCTTCAACGCCGACCTCGCCAACGACCTGGGCAACACGGTCTCGCGCGTGGCGGCCCTCCTGCGCCAGTCCTTCGGCGGCACGCCCCCGGAACCCTGCGAGTCTAACGAGATCCTGGCGGCCTTCGCCGAGGCCCGGGAGAGCTGGCGCGCCGATCTCGGGGAGTTCGCCTTCAACCGGGCGCTCGAGGCGGTCTGGCGCTTTCTCACGCAGATCAACGGCTACATCGTCGCCCGGGAGCCCTGGAAGGTGCGCAAGGAGGAGGGCGCCTCGGCGCGGCTGTCGCGGATCCTCTACGCGGCGGCCGAAGGCGTGCGCCTCTGCGCCGTAATGCTCTTCCCGTTCGTGCCGGGAACTTCCCGCAGGATCTTTCGGAGTCTGGGACTGCCCGGGGAAGACCCGGGTCCCGGCGACCTCGAGTGGGGAAAGCTGCCGGCCGGGGCGCCGATTTCCGACACCGGGCCGCTCTTCCCGCGCGCCGACGCCGGCGCGTATTTTGGCGAGAAGGAGAAGACCATGACCGAGAAGCCGTCTCAGAGTCCCCCGACGCCGCCTCCGGCGGAGACGACGCAGGCCGTCTCCCCCTCGGACGGCCGCATTGGAATCGACGAGTTCCAGAGGCTCAAGCTGGTGACGGGCCGCGTGCTCGAGGCGGATCGGGTTCCCAACTCGAAGAAGCTCGTGAGGATGCAGGTGGACCTGGGCGCCGAACGGCGTCAGGTCGTGGCCGGCATCGGCAAGCAGTACGCGCCGGAATCGCTCGTCGGCCGCAACGTGGTCGTCGTCGCGAACCTGAAGCCGGCGCGGCTGATGGGGGTGGAGTCCGACGGCATGGTTCTCGCCGCCACGGTCGGAGAGGCGGGGGAGCCGGTGCTCCTCGATGTGCCGTCCGGCGTCCCCCCCGGCTGTACCGTCAAGTAGATTGATTCATTGTTTCATTGACTCATTGGTTCATTGATCGCCCAATGGGAAAATGATCAATGATTCAATGATTCAATTCTCGGATTCTCACTGCCACCTCCAACTGGATCCGAGCCCGCTGGCGGCGCCGGCCTTTCTCGAGCGGGCGCGGGCGGCGGGCGTGACTCGATTCCTCGTCCCGGGGACCACGCTGGCCGACTCGGAAGCGGCCGCGGAGCTGGCGTCGCGGCACGAAGGCGTCTTCGCGGCCGTCGGAATCCATCCGCACGAGGCGAAGGGCTTCGAACCCGTTCGCGACGGAGCGGCGCTGGAGGCGCTGGCGCGGCGCCCCCGTGTCGTCGCAGTGGGCGAAGTCGGGCTCGACTTCCACTACGACCATTCGCCGCGGGGCAAGCAGGTGGAAGTGCTCGAATGGATGCTCGACCTCGCGCGGCGCCTCTCCCTGCCGGCGATCCTCCACAACCGCGAGAGCGGCGGCGAGCTGATGGCGCTTCTGCGAAGGCTCGCGCCGCGCTCCAGGCCGGGAGTTTTCCACTCCTTCACCGAGACCGCGGAATACGGCAGGAAGGCGCTCGATCTCGGCTACCTCGTCTCCTTTTCCGGGATGATCACCTTCCGCGCCGCGGAAAACATCCGCGAGGCCGCCACCGGCCTGCCGCTCGAAACGATGCTCATCGAGACCGACTCGCCGTTTCTCGCGCCCGCTCCTCACCGCGGGAAGACCAACGAGCCCGCGTACGTGGTCGAGACGGCAAAGAAGCTCGCCGAGGTGAAGGGGACGGACCTCGAGACCGTAGCCGCGTGGACGACCGCGAACTTCGACAAGTTGTTTTCTCCGGCGAAATCTGAGAGCTGAAAGCTGACAGCTGAGAGCTGAAATGGGTGCCCGGCGTGTCTCCCGGCAGGAGTTCGAGAAATACGTCGACGAGGCCCTGGAGGGCCTGCCGGCTCAGTTTCGCAAGTACCTGGAGAACATCGTAGTCGCCGTAGAGGAGGAGCCTCTCGACGAGGATTACGAGGAGACCGGGACTCCCGACGAGGACGAGCTCTTCGGCATCTTCCGCGGCGTGCCCTATTTCGAGCGGAGCGAGACGGTCTCCCACCTGCCGGCCCAGATCGCGATTTTCCGCGGGCCGATCCTTCGGAGCTGCCGGACTCGCGGCGAGGCCGTTCGCGAGATCCGCGACACCGTCGTCCACGAGATCGGCCACATGCTCGGCCTCGGGGACGAGGAAATGCCCTACTAGAGGCCGTGACGTCGCGGGAGCGTAGCGCTTGCGTGGGGTCAGGCTCGCGGCCGAGCCTGCATCCAGGCGAGCCGCGAGCCGGTGCGCCCGCAGGGCGCAGATCCCACGCGAGCGCGCAGCGACGTTAGTGCCTCGGCCCCCGCGGCCCGCGGCCGCGGTTGGGATGCCCGTGGTGCTCGCCCGGCCCGCGGCCGCCTCGGGGAAACTCGTTGCGGCCCTCGTCCTCGCCGGCGGCCACGGGCGCCATGGCCATCTCCGCCTCGAGCTCCTCCTTGGACAGAGCCTGCTTGCGCGAGAGCTTGATCTTCCCCATGGGATCGACGGCGATGATCTTGACGGTCACCTCGTCGCCCTCCTTGACGACGTCGGTCGTCTGCCGGACGCGGTAGGGGGCGAGCTCCGAGATGTGCACGAGGCCGTCCTGCCCGGGAAGGATCTCGACGAACGCGCCGTAGGGCTCGACCCTGCGGACCTTTCCGCGGTAGATCTTGCCGATCTCGGGCTCCTGCGTGAGGCTCTCGATGATCTCGATCGCCCGCAGCGCGGCGGCCTCGTCGGCGGAGGCGATGGACACCTTGCCGGAGTCCTCGACGTCGATCTTGCAGCCCGTGGTCTCGATGATCGAGCGGATCGTCTTTCCGCCCGAGCCGATGACGTCGCGGATGCGGTCGCGCGGGATCTGCATCGTGAAGATCCGCGGGGCGTAGGGAGAGATGTTGGGCCGCGGGCGGTCCAGGGCCGAGGACATCTTCTGGAGAATGTGGAGGCGTCCGACGCGCGCCTGCTCGAGCGCTCGCTCGAGGATCTCGCGGGAGAGTCCCTTGATCTTGATGTCCATCTGCAGACCGGTGATTCCCTCATACGAGCCGGCCACCTTGAAGTCCATGTCGCCGTAGTGGTCCTCCTGCCCGGCGATGTCGGTCAGGATCGCGAACCGGTCGCCGTCGGAGACCAGGCCCATCGCCACCCCGGCGATCGGAGCCTTGATCGGGACGCCGGCGTCCATGAGCGCGAGCGTGCCGCCGCAGACGGTCGCCATCGAGGAGGAGCCGTTGGACTCCAGGATGTCGGAGACGACCCGCACCGTGTAGGGGAACGCCTCCTCGTTGGGCAGGACCGTGGAGAGCGCGCGGCGGGCGAGATTCCCGTGGCCGATGTCGCGGCGCGAGGGGCCGCGCAGGAACTTGGTCTCTCCGACGGAGAAGGGCGGGAAGTTGTAGTGGAGAAGGAACGTGTGCTCGCTCTCCCCCTCGTATTCCTCGATGATCTGCGCGTCGTCGGCCGTGCCGAGCGTCGCGGTGACGAGGGCCTGGGTCTCCCCGCGCGTGAAGAGCGCGGAGCCGTGCGTGCGGGGCAAGAGGCCCACCTCGCACGCGATCGGCCGGATCTCGTCGAAACGGCGCCCGTCCAGGCGCTTGCCGTGATCCAGGATCGTCTCCCGTGTGAGCACCTTGACGAGGTCGTCGGCCGCCCGGGCGACCTGGAGTCTCTTCTCTTCCTCCTCCTCGGGTACGACCGAGACGGCCGCCTTCTTGACGGCCTTGATCTCCGCGTACGACGCGATCTTGGACGGCAGCGTCATGGCGGCCATCATGGGAGCTTCCCACTGGGAGCGCACCTGCGATAAGACTTCGGCGGGGTACTCCTCCTCCGCCTTCCACTCCGGCTTCTCCGAGAGACCCGCGCGGCCCTGCAGCTCCCGCTGCGCCGCGACGATCGAACGCACCGCCTCGTGGCCGAAGAAGATCGCGTCGAGCAAGACCCGCTCGGACACCTCGCGGGCGCCCCCCTCGACCATGACGACCGCGTCCTCGGTGCCCGCGACGACGAGCTCGAGCTCGGACTTCTCGCGCTGGGCGTTGGTGGGGTTCAGGACGAACTGGCCGTCGAGGCGGCCCACGCGCACCGCTCCGACCGGCGAGTAGAAGGGGATATGCGAGCAGGTCAGCGCCACGGAAGCGGCATTCAGGGCGAGCACGTCCGGATCGTTCTGTCCGTCGGCCGAGAGGACGAAGGCGATGATCTGGGTCTCGTGATGAAAGCCTTTCGGGAAGAGGGGCCGGAAGGGGCGGTCGATCAGGCGGGAGGTCAGGATCTCCTTCTCGGTCGGCCGGCCCTCCCGCTTGAACCAGCCTCCGGGGATCCGGCCCGCGGCGTAGGTGTTCTCGCGATAGTCCACGGTCAGGGGGAAGAAGTCCGCGTTCTCCTTCGGCTCCTTGGCGAAGACGGCGGTGGTCAGGACGACCGTGTCGCCGTACCGGACGACCGCCGCGCCGTCGGCCTGCTTGGCGAGCCGGCCGATCTCGATCTCGAGGGGCATCGCCCCCAGGGGGAGGGAAATCTGGTGTTGCGCCATCGTCTGTTCCTCTCTCGCGGAGGAGGCGGAAGCGGGGGGGTCCCCGACCCGGTGCCGCGCGGGCGCCGGGCCGTCTCGCGTCCGCCTTGCCGCCGGGTTACTTGCGCAGGCCGAGCCGCTCGATCAAGCGGGCGTAGCGCTCCGGACTCTCCTCTTTGAGGTAGTCGAGCAGCCGCCGCCGCCGCGAGACGAGCTTCAACAAGCCGCGCCGCGAATGGTGGTCCTTGGCGTTCGTCTTGAAGTGGTCGGTCAGATAGGCGATCCGGTTGGTCAGCAGGGCGACCTGGACCTCCGGAGAGCCCGTGTCGGTCTCGTGAATCCGATACTGCCCGATCGTGGCGGGTTTCTCGGACTCGTACTGGGTTACGCTCACTCTCTCTTTCTCCTACAAACTCTTATCTCTACTCACTCTTTTCTATAACCGGCTAGCCTACCACGAACCCGGGAAGCTGTCAGCCTTCAGCTGCCCCCTATCAGCCCGGGGCCTCGCTCTCGTCGGCTGATGGCTGAGAGCTGATAGCTAATCCCCCAGGACGATCTTCGGCTTGACGAGGCTCACCTTGCCGGTCCCCATGGGCGTCACCTGCCCGAGCGCGAGCACGTCCCCCGAGGGCGCGAGCAGCGTCACCCAGTCGCCCTCGCCCGAGGAGAGTCCGCGCGCCGGAATCGCCTGTCCCTTGCGGACCTTCCAGGCCTCCAGCGAGGCGAGCGTCAGGCGCTCGAAGGGGAAGGCGATGCGCGAGAGGGCGACTGCGTGCGGCGAGCGCAGGCGCTCCTCGGGAGTCATCCGCTCGAAGTTCTCGAGCGGGCTCGCATCGGCGACGTCGAACTGCCCGATGCGCGTGCGCCGCAGCGTCTCCAGATGCGCCCCGCAGCCGAGCCGGTCGCCGAGCTCGCTCGCGATCGCCCGCACGTAGGTCCCGGAGGAGCAGGAAATCGAGAAGGGAAGCCTCCCGGCCTCGGGAGGGCCGAAGGCGAGCCGCGAGACCCGGACCTTCTTAGGGAGATCCGGGACCGTCTCGCCCCGGCGGGCCATCTCGTAGAACTTGCGTCCCTGGAGCTTCTTGGCGGAGTACGGCGGGGGCGACTGGAGGAACTCTCCGTGGAAGGCCTCCGCCGCCCGCTCGACGTCCTCCGGTCCGATGCGGCTCGCGTCGCGTTCGGGCCCGACGGTCTCCCCCTCGCGGTCATAGGTCGTCGTCGATCGGCCGAGGCGGATGACGCCTTCGTAGGACTTGTCCATGCGAGTGAAGAAGCTCTGGAGGCGGGCCGCGCCGCCGGCGCAGAGGAGAAGCAGCCCCGTCGCCATCGGGTCGAGCGTCCCGCTGTGCCCGATGCGGGCGAACGCCGTCGCCTTCCGGACGCGTTCGACGACGTCGTGAGAGGTCAGGCCCGCCGGCTTGTCGATCAGGAAGAGGAAACCTCGCTTGAGAGAGTCGGGCGCGGTCAAGGCTCTTCTTTCGGCGGCAGCACCTGCGCGAGGAGCTCTTCAACGCGCGCCCCCCGTTCGAGCGATCGGTCGGCGACGAAGTGCAGCTCGGGGGCGTATCGCAGACCGCACCTCTGCCCGACCTCGCGCCGCAGGTACCCGGAGGCCCGCGCCAGTCCCGCGCCGGCGCGCTCGCGCTCGGCGTCTCCCCCGAGCACCGAGAAGTACACCCGGGCCGACTGCAGGTCCAGCGACATCTCGACGGCCGTGATCGTGACTCCCTTGACGGCCGGATCGTGCGCCTCGACGAGGACGAGGTTCGACAGTTCCGCGCGCACCAGGTCCGCGACGCGCTGGCTCCTGCGGCTCTCCTTCTTCATGACGGCCGTAAGCCGAGAGCCGTGAGCCGTGAGCCGAGGCCTCGCTTTTTCCTGTCACACATGGATGAACTCGTTTCGGTAGTCGAGCAGCTGTCCGTCCAGGTTCTCCTCCACGAACCGAAGGACATTCTGCAGCAGCGCGTCCAGGGGCTGCTGGTCGGGTCCCACGGCGACGACGCCGATCTGAGACCGCTGGAGGAGGTCTTGATCTCCGACTTCGGCGGTTGAAATCTCGAACTCATTACGGATGCGGCTCTTGAGGCTCTTGACGATCATGCGCTTCTCTTTGAGGCCGCGGCACCCAGGCAGATGAAGATCAAAGACGGCGTAAGCGATCACCATAAGACGTAAAACGTAAAACGAAAAACGCAAGACCGGGACGGAATGGGACGTTCGTTTGACGTTTAACGTCTTACGTTTAACGCCCGGTCAGGCGTTCATCACGCCGGCGACCTTCTCGACCTGGTAGGCCTCCAGCACGTCGCCGATCTTCACGTCCTGATACCGGTCGAGGGCGATCCCGCATTCGAATCCCTGCTTCACCTCGGAGACGTCGTCCTTGAAGCGGCGCAGCGACCCCACCTTGCCTTCGTAGATGACCCGGTTGTCGCGCAGCAGGCGCAGCTGCGAGGTGCGCGTGATCGATCCCTCGGTGACGTAGCACCCGGCGACGACGCCGAACTTGGGGACCTTGAAGGTGTTCCGGACTTCGGCGCGCCCCCGGGCGACTTCCTTCAGCGTCGGTTCGAGCAATCCCTCCATGGCCGCCTTGATCTCGTCGGTGATGTTGTAGATGATCGTGTGGAGGCGCATCTCGACGCCGCTCTTGTCCGCCTCGATCTCCGCCTTCTTCTCCGGTCGGACGTTGAATCCGATGATGATGGCGCCGGAGGCCGAAGCGAGGAGCACGTCGTTGGTGTTGATCGCTCCCACGCCGGCGTGCAGCAGGGAGATCTTCACCTTCTCGTTGGAGAGGTTCTGGATGGCCTGCGAGAGGACCTCCACGGACCCCGCCACGTCGGCCTTCAGGATCAGCGGCAGCTCCTTGACGCGCCCCTCCTGGATGCGGCTGAAGAGCTGGTCGAGCGAGATCCGGGACGAGGCCGCCATCGCCTTTTCGCGGTCCTTCTGCTGCCGGAAGGAGACGATCGAGCGGGCCTTCGTCTCGTCCTCGACGACCTGGAACGTGTCGCCGGCCTGCGGGAGGTCCTCGAAGCCCGTAACCTCGACGGGAGTCGCGGGGCCGGCTTTCGCGACTTTCGCGCCGCGGTCGTCGTGCATGGAGCGCACGCGGCCGAAGACCGATCCCGCGAAGAACACGTCGCCGACCGAGAGGGTGCCCGACTGCACCAGGACGGTCACGACGTTGCCGCGCCCCACCTCGCGCCGCGCTTCCAGCACGACGCCTCGCGCCTCCTCGGCGAGCGGCGCGGTCAGCTCCTGCAGGTCCGCGACGATCAGGACGAGCTCGAGCAGGTGGTCGATCCCCTGCTTCTTCAGGGCCGAGATCTCGGCCGAGGGAACGTCTCCGCCCCAGGACTCGAGCAGGACGCCCTTGTCGGCGAGCTCCTTCTTGACCCGGTCCGGGTTCGCGTTGGGTTTGTCGATCTTGTTGATCGCGACGACGATCGGGACGCGGGCGGCCCGCGCATGGTCGATCGCCTCGATCGTCTGGGGCATCACGCCGTCATCCGCCGCCACGACCAGGATGACGATGTCGGTCGCCTTGGCCCCCCGGGCCCGCATCGAGGTGAACGCCTCGTGGCCGGGGGTGTCGAGGAAGACGATCGGTCTGCCGTGGACCTCCACGCGATAGGCGCCAATGTGCTGCGTGATTCCGCCCGCCTCGCCCTCGGCGACTTTCGTCTGGCGGACCGCGTCGAGCAGCGATGTCTTGCCGTGATCCACGTGGCCCATCACGGTCACCACCGGCGCCCGGGGCACGCGCGGGGCGGCCGCGGCCTCTCCCGCTTTCGCCTCCTCCGCCGCCCGGGAGAATTCCAGCTCCTCTTCGAAGGAGACGACGGCGGCCTCGACGCCGACCTCCTTGGCGATCTGGATCGCCGTCTCGGCATCGAGGGCCTGGTTGACCGTGGCGAAGACGCCGCGTCCCATGAGCAGGCGCACGATGTCTTTGGCGAGAACGCCGAGCTTCTCCGACAGCTCCTTGACCGTGACTCCCTCGGAGAGGAAGACCGGGCCGGTGGGAAGGGGCTTCTTGAACTCCAGGAGCTTGCCCGAGTCGTGGGCGCGGGTCTCCTTGGCGGCGCGGCGCAGGGCGGATTTCGAAACCGGCTTGGGAGCCGGGGGCTCCTCGACTTCCGCGCTCTTCTCGATCAGGGGCAGAGTGATGTCCGAGTAGGTGTCCTCTTCGAAGGCGCCCACGAACTCCCGCAGGTCCACCTCGTCGGCCACCGTGATCTTCGGCTTGGCCCCCCCCTTCTTGGCGGGCTTCTTGGCCTCCTCCTTCTCGTCTTTCTTGCGCTTGGCCGGTCCCCGATCCGAGAGCGCGGTCGCGGAGGCCGCGCGGACTCCCGGCCCTCCGGCCGCAGGCCGTCCGGGCATTCCCGGCCGCAGGGGGCCGCCGGCCGGCCGGGCTCCGGGGCCGCCGGGCGCCGGACGGTAGACCGAAGGCCCTGCGGGGCCCGGGCGACCGAAGCCGATCGCGCGCGCGGCCGCGCCCGGGCGCGGGGAGGGGGCGAAGGGACGCGCGGGCGGACGCCCGCCCGGCGCCGCCGCCGAAGGGCGCGGCGTAGGGACCGGGCGCGGGGGGAGCACGATCTTGCGCGGCAGCGGCTTGGGGGGCGCCGCCTCCGGCTCGGGCTCGGGCGGCACGACGGCCGTGCGCGCCGGCTCGGCGGGTTTCGGCTTGGCTTCGGCCGGAGCCGGAGGCTTCTCGGCGGGCCTGGGTTCGGCGGCGGGCCTGGCTTCCGCGATAACGGGCCCGGCCTCGGCAACCGCCGCGGGGGCCTGAGGCGGCTCGGGCGCCTGTTCCTTGGCCGGGGCGGGCGGCTTCTCCACGATCTTGATGCGCGAGAGGGCGCTCTTCTGCGGACGAAACGCTCGGGACTCGTTGTCGCGGACGATCAGCTGCTTGGGAGCGTGTGTCTTGCCCTGCAGGATCGCCAGCACCGTCGTCTCGTCGAGCGCGGCCTGCGGCGACTTGACGTCCACGCCAATCGACTGGAGCAGGAAAAGCACTTCCTTGCTCCCCACGCCCATCTGGGCCGCCAGTTCCTCGACTCGGATCTTTGCCATCGGCTTCGATTACTCCGGAACGGTGGTTTCCTGCTCCTGCGGAGCCGCTTCCTCTTCCGCGGCCTCCCCGGCTTCTGCGACTCCCTCGACTCCCTCGACTCCCTCTTCAACCGCGGCTTCGGAGCTCTCCTCCTCCGCCTCCTGCTGCGGCGCCTGCTCGAATTCCCGGGCGGCTTCGAGGATCTTCTCCGCCGACTTCTCCCCGATGCCGGGAATCTCGGCGAGCTCTTGAGCGGACTTCTCCAGAAGGTCGGCGAGAGTGGCGATCCCCGCCTCGGCCAGGCGCTCGGCGGTCTTCTCTCCGATGCCTTCGATCTCGGCGACGGGGACCTGTTTGCGCCGGGAGGCTTCGAGCATGCGCGTCAGAGCCTGCGCGACCTCTCCCTTGACCTCCGTCTCTCCCTTGATTTCGATCTTCAGGCCTATCAGCGCGGAGGCGAGCCGCACGTTCTGCCCCTTCTTGCCGATCGCGAGCGAGAGCTGGTCGTCCTCGACGACGCAGTCGAGGCTCATCGAGCCGTCCTCGTGATGGATGGGAGAGACGCGCGTGATCTTGGCCGGAGCGAGCGAGTTCTGGGCGAAGGTAATCAGGTCGTCGGAGTAGAGGATGACGTCGATCTTCTCGCCGTGCAGCTCCCGCATGATCGACTGGACGCGGCTTCCGCGCATCCCGACGCAGGCGCCGACCGGGTCCACGTCCCGCTCGCGCGAGCGCACGGCGACCTTGGCGCGCTCGCCCGGCTGCCGGACCGCGCCCTTGATGACGACCGTTCCGTCGTAGATCTCCGGCACTTCCATTTCGAAGAGCCGGATCAGCAGGCGGGGATCGGTCCTGGAGAGGACCAGCTGCGGCCCCTTCGGGTTCTTGTGGACGTCGAAGAGGATCGCACGGATGCGTTCCCCCTGCCCGTAGCGCTCCGCGCGCGACTGCTGGTCCCGCGGGATCACCGCCTCTGTGCGTCCGAGGTCCACGACCATGTCGCCGCGCTCGAATCGCTTGACTGTCCCGTTCATCAGCTCCCCGATCTTGGGGAAGAACTCGTTGTAGATGTTGTCGCGCTCGGCCTCGCGCACCTTCTGGTAGAGCACCTGCTTGGCCGTCTGCGCGGCGATCCTCCCGAGGCCGATCGGCTCGCGGTGCTGCACGATCTCGTCGCCGATCTGCACGTCGGAGACCTCGACCGGCGGCCCCTCGGCGGCGGGCCGCATCACGCGCACGTCTCCCTTGGTGCCTTCGCGCGCGACGAGTTCCTGAGCCTCGGAGAGCAGGATCTGAGGGGGCGGCTCCTCCGACTCCGTGTCGAGCTCTTCGACGACGGTCCGGCGGGAAGTGACCGCCATCTCGCCCGTCTTGCGGTCGATGGCGGTCACGACGGCCTTGTCCCGGTAGAACTTGCGGGCGGCCGAAGACATCGCCTCCTCGAGGGCGCCGAACATCTTCTCCGCGTCGATGTCCTTCTCCCGGGACACCTGCCGGATGACCGATGGATCGATGATCATCGGAAAAAGCCTC
>JAWOLE010000245.1:0-8254 GCA_033853815.1 Thermoanaerobaculia bacterium | reverse complement strand
TCTTCCTTCAGGATCCGGTCGAGGTCGGTCAAGTTGACGACCATGGAGGACTGCGGGTCGATCTCGCCTTCGACGGCAACGGTCAGCTCGTAGTTGTGCCCGTAGCCGTGGGGGCCCTCCTCGCCGTAGACCCGCCGGTTCCGCTCCGGCGTCCAGTCCTTTCGCCAGAGACTGCGGCCGGCGTTGAAGTGAATCGTGCGGGCCAGGCGGATCATGGAATTGACGATTGTCTGATTGATGATTGAACGATTGCAACGTCTTTCAAATCGGCATTCTTCAATCATTCAATCTTCAATCATTCAATCCTTCAATCGTTCGATAGAATCCCCGGCCGCATGGACCTCTTCGACAACACCAAAGGCCTGGACGATTTCCTCCGCGGCTCGGAGACGGTCGAGCGAGACCGCGCGACGCGCGTGACCGACCCGGCGGGGTTTCGAAGCCGCGTCGTCCAAAGCCTCGTCTGGACCGCCGTGTTCGGCCGGGACCCGGCCCGCGAGGCTGCCCGGCGGACGATCCGCGAGGCGGCGGCCTCCCTCGGGATCCTCCCGATGTCGATCCTCCCCCTCTACAAGGCGCGGGGGCGGGGCGAGGTCTCCGGCTTCACCGTTCCCGCCATCAACATCCGGATGCTGGCCTACGACACGGCCCGCGCGGTCTTCCGCGCCGCGCGGGGCCTCGACACCGGGGCCCTGATCTTCGAGATCGCCCGCAGCGAGATCGGCTACACCGAGCAGCGCCCGGCCGAATACGCGGCGGTCGTGCTGGCCGCGGCCATCCGGGAAGGCTGGGAGGGCCCCGTCTTCTTCCAGGGAGACCACTACCAGACGAACCCGAAGAAGATGAAGGAGAATCCGGAGAAGGAGATCGCCGCGATCGAGGCGCTGATCGAGGAGGCGATTCCCGCCGGGTTCTTCCAGATCGACATCGACACCTCGACTCTCGTGGACCTCTCCAAATCCTCCCTGGAGGAGCAGCAGAGGCGGAACTTCGAGCTCGCCGCGCGGTTCACGAAATTCATCCGCGCCCGCGAGCCCAAAGGGATGCCGATCTCGGTCGGCGGTGAGATCGGAGAGGTGGGCAAGGCCAATTCGACCCCCGAGGAGCTGCGCGCCTACATGGACGGGTACCGGAGGGAGCTGGGCGGGGGCGAGGGGCTGGCGAAGGTCTCGATCCAGACGGGCTCCTCTCACGGAGGGATCGTGGGCCCCGACGGCACCGTCCAGCGCGTCGCGATCGACTTCGAAACGCTCCAGAAGATCTCCCGCGTGGCCCGCGAGGAATACGGCATGGCGGGCGCGGTCCAGCACGGCGCTTCGACGCTCCCGGCGGAGTTCTTCGGACACTTCCCCGACCACGATTGCGCGGAGATCCACCTGGCGACCGAGTTCCAGAACATGGTGTACGAGCACCCCTCGCTGCCCCTGCCGCTCAAGCGCGAGACCGAACGATGGCTCTTCCGGAACAAATCCGGGGAGAGGAAGCCCGGCGAGACCGAGAGCCAGTTCCTCTACAAGACGCGCAAGTTCGCGATCGGCCCGTTCAAGGAGCAGTTCTGGAACCTTCCCGACGGGACGCGCGACGCGATCGGGGCCTCCCTCGAGAAGAAGTTCGCGTTCCTCTTCGAGAAGCTCCGCGTCGGCGGCACGCGCGAGGTCGTCGCCCGCTACGTCAAGCCCGTCAACGTCCTTGCGACCAGCGGCGCCGCCGCGGGCAGCGACCGCTTCGTGCGCGACGACCAGGCGGGCGATTGAAGAAGACTGGGAGACGGGGGGACGGGGAGACTGGGAGAAAGCACGCTCCCTCCCCCGGTCCCCCAGTCTCCCGGTCCCCCAGTCTTTCCAAGACGATGCAGGCGGTCGTCAAGACGAAAGCTGCGCCGGGTCCGCGCGCGACCGAAATCAGGGCGGTGCCCGTGCCGCGGCCCGGTCAGGCGGAGGTCCTCATCCGCGTCCTCGCGACGGCCGTCTGCGGATCGGACAAGCACATCTACGACTGGGACCCTTCGATGGCCTCGATGGTCCGGCCCCCCCGCGTTTACGGCCACGAGTTCTGCGGCGAGATCGTGGGGTTCGGCCCCGGTGGGGCGCGGCCGCACCTCTTCGAAGGCCAGTACGTCTCGGCCGAGATGCACGTGACCTGCGGCCACTGCCGGCCGTGCCGCACGGGGCAGCGCCACATCTGTGAGAACACGCGCATCCTGGGGGTCCACGGCGACGGCTGCTTCGCCCAGTACGTCGTCGTGCCCGCCTTCAACGTCGTGCCCATCGACCGCGACATCGTGCCTCCGAAGGTGGGGGCGTTCCTCGACGCCCTGGGCAACGCGGTCCATACCACCCAGGTCGCCGACCTCTCCGGGAAATCCGTCGCGGTGCTCGGATACGGGCCGATCGGCGCCATGTGCGCGGAGATCGCCCGCTTCTCGGGGGCCTCGCGCATCGCCATCACCGAGGTCAACGCGCACGCCACCGCGCACGCGAGGCGCTGGGCGAGCGCGCGCTCGCTGTCGAACGTCACCGTTCTGGACCTGACGCGCACCAAGGACCCGGTCGGCAGCCTGCGGGAGGCGACCGGCGGAGGCGCGGACGTCGTCCTCGAGCTCTCCGGCGCGGAGGCGTCGATCAATCTGGGGCTGGCCGCCGCCCGGCGCGGCGCGACGATCTCGCTGCTGGGCCTGCCGAAGGAGAACTCGGTGACGATCCGGGACTACACCGACGACCTGATCTTCAAAGGGCTCACGCTGCGCGCCATCATCGGACGCCGCGTTTTCGAGACCTGGATCAAGATGCTCGATCTCCTGGGCGCCGGTCTGGACGTCGCCGACCTCGTGACCAACGAGTTTGAGGGCCTCGGAGACTTTCAGGACGCCATGCGGCTCCTGGAGAACCGGCAGGCCATGAAAGTGGTTTTTTACCCCAATGGCAAACCCTCGTAAAATTGGAGCCGTCATGCCGACCAACAAGCCCGCGCAGCCCGTCGCTCCCCAGGAACTGACCGACCGCCGCATCGCCGAGTTCGCGCTCGAGGAGTCGCGGCTTTCCAATCTCGCCTACCGATTCAAGCTCTCTCCGCGCGAGCGCGTCTGGAAGAACTGGGACCGGACCGAGTTCGAGCCCAACCAGTACCGGCTGCTGGGGCTTGCCGCCGTCTGTCTGAGCCGCGACGAGCAAGACAACGCGCACCGCGCCGCTGTCCGTGCCCTCGAGGAGGTGGAAGACGTCCTCTTCTACGTCGAGCAGCCGGCGCAGGCCGTCATCGTGCGCAACCCCGCGGGGACGACGGAGATCGTCCGCCGGCCGACCCTCTGCGCCGAGATCACGGCCCGAAGCAACTCGGCTTTCAACAGCGCGCTCTCCGCGCTCGAAGCCGCCTTCCCCGGCGGGCGCGTCGCCGGAAAAGTGTTGTCCGAGGAGTAGTTCTCAGTTCTCAGTCGTCAGTTTTCAGTTCTCAGCTCTCAGTTCCGGCCTTCGTAAACTGACAACTGATAACTGACAACTGATAACTTCTCTCCATGAAATTCATCGATCACCTCGCGGGGGAGATGCGAAAGCTGCGGGAGGCGGGAACGTACAAGGAGGAGCTGGTCCTCCAGTCCCCGCAGGACGCCCTGGTCCAGGTCGGCGGCCGCGAGGTCGTGATGCTCACCTCGAACAACTACCTGGGGTTCGCCAATCATCCGCGCGTGCGCGAAGCGCAGAAGAAGGCAATCGACCGCTGGGGAGCGGGCATGGCCTCGGTCCGATTCATCTGCGGAACCGAGGAACTCCATAAGACGCTCGAAGCGGAGATCGCCTCGTTCTTCGGCGCCGACGACGCGATCCTCTACATGTCTTGCTGGAACGCCAACGAGGGCCTGTTCGCCGCGGTCCTGGACGAGCCCGACGGCCTCTACTCCGACGCGTTGAACCACGCCTCGATCATTGACGGGATCCGCCTCTGCAAGTCGAAGCGCTACCTCGTGCCCCATGCGGACACGAAGGCGCTCGAAAAGATGCTCGACGAGGACCGGACCTCCCGCTTCCGGCTGATGATGACCGACGGCGTCTTTTCGATGGAGGGGGAAGAGGCGGACTTGAAAGAGCTCCTGCGCATCTGCCGCGCGAGGGACGTCCTCCTCGCCGTGGACGATTCGCACGCCACGGGCGTCCTGGGCGCCACCGGGCGCGGCACCGCGGAGGAGCAGGGGCTGCACGGACAGATCCCCGTCACGACCGGCACTCTCGGCAAGGCGATGGGCTCGGCGGCCGGCGGCTTCACGACGGGACCGAAGGCGCTCGTCGAGACGCTGCGGCAGAGGAGCCGGACCTACCTCTTTTCCAACTCGCTTCCTCCCGCGGTCGTGGCGGGGTCGCTCGAGGCCTTCCGGATGCTGCGGGAGGACCCGTCACCGGTCCGCAAGCTGCGCGAGAACTCGGCCTACTTCCGCAAGGCCATCGCCGACGCAGGCTTCAAGATTCCCCGCGGCTCACACCCGATCGTCCCGGTCATCGTCGGCGACACGGCGAAGGCCCTGGCCATGGGCCGGGCGCTCCTCGAGGAAGGGGTCTACGTCTCCGGCTTCGGCTACCCCGTGGTCCCTCAGGGACAGGCGCGCCTGCGCTGCCAGATCTCGGCCGCGCACGAGAGGCGGGATCTCGACCGCGCCGTGGACGCTTTCCGCAAGGTCGGCAAGAAATTCGAAGTGATTTGAGCCGGCGCGCCTCTGACCCGAGGTCCGCTCACGCCTCCATCTTCTGCTTCGCCTGCCGGAAGAGGAGAACGCAGAGAACCGCGAAAACCGCCCAACCGATGACGTCACCGCCGATGCCCAGCCTGTTGAAGTACCCGCCCCCGATATTCAGGAAGTCGTCCAAGCGCTTCCCCCCGATGGGCAGTTTGTCGCCGAAACCGATGATGAACGCGATCACGACGCCCGCAATGGATCCCCCTGCCACGAGTCCGGTCGAGTAAAGCATTCCGGATCCGAGCTCCGACTCTTCTTTGACGCCGCGGGCCCTGTCCACGAACCCTTTGATCATGCCGCCGACCCAGATCGGCGCCGTCGTCGAGATCGGCAGGTAAGCGCCGACCGCCCAGGAAAGAGCGTGCGCGCCGGCCAGCTGAGCCATGAAGGCGAGAAAGACGCCGACGAGAACGGGAGCCCAGGGCAGCTTCTGGGCGAGCAGACCCTGGATGATCACGGCCATCAGCGTGCCCTGAGGGGCGGGCAGGTCCGGTGTGCCGATCCCGTGCGGGAGGTGGTTCTTGTGGGCGAAGGATGCGTCCAGGAGCAGGAGCGTCAGGCCGATGATCGTCGAGGAGACGAGGACGCCGATGATCATGCCCCACTGCTGGTACTTCGGAGTCGCGCCCACCAGGAAGCCGGTCTTCAAGTCCTGCGAGGTGGCCCCGGCGTTGGCGGCGGCGATACAGACGACGGCGCCGACGGACAGGGCGACGGCCTGATAGACGTCGCCCTTCCAGCCGATGGCCACGAAAATGACGCACGTCGCCATCAGCGTCGCAATCGTCATCCCCGAGATCGGGTTGGACGAAGTCCCGATGATGCCGACGATTCGCGAAGCCACGGTGACGAAGAAGAAACCGAAGATCACGATCAGGGCGGACATCAACAGCGTATTCGGAAAGCGGCCGGGGAATTGGGGAAGCACGGCCATGATGACGACCAGAATGAGCGACCCTACGACCACGAATCCGATCCCGAGATCCCGCTCCGTGCGCAGCCGGCTCACCCCGACTTCACCCCTTCCGCCTCTCAGGTCGGCCATCGAGTCGCGGAAGGAAGTCACGATCGTCGGGAGCGTCTTGATCAACGTCATCACGCCGGCACATGCGACCGCTCCGGCACCAATGTACTTGACGTACGCCGTGTAGATCTGAGTGGCGATCCCCATTCCGGCAATTTGCGCATCCGCGAAGCCGAGGTTGTGAAGATCGGCCACGCGTCGCGCCTCCGGTACGAAGATCGCGATCAAGGGAATCAGCCCGAGCCAGGCCAGGACTCCGCCGGAGAACAACTCCGATGCGATTCGCGGTCCGATGATGTAGCCCACGCCAAGGTACTCCGGGGTGTTGGCGGAGTTCAGGGTGGCGTCGGGGTAAACGCTCTTGTCCGAAGTCGCAATCAGGTTGGGCGTTTCCTTCCAGAGGCCGAAGACCTCCGCGAGAAACTTGTACACCACGGCGACGCCGACTCCTGCGAAGACCTTCCTGGCAAGGTTGCCTCCCCGCTCCCCCGCGATGAGCACGTCGGCGCACGCGGTGCCTTCAGGGTAGGGGAGGTTGCCGTGCTCCTTGACGATGAGCGATCGGCGGAGGGGCACCATCAGCAGGACTCCCAGAATGCCGCCAATGATGGCCAGGATGAAGATCTGCAGATACTTGAAGTAGTTGGCGCCACCCGAAAGGAAGATCAACGCCGGAACGGTGAAGACGACGCCGGCGGCAATCGACTCACCAGCGGAGCCGATCGTCTGCACGATGTTGTTCTCGAGGATCGTGGATTTGCCGAGTTTCTTGAAAACGGCGATTGCGAGAACCGCGATTGGAATCGAGGCCGAGACCGTGAGCCCGGCCCTCAGAGCGAGGTAGACCGTGGCCGCGCCGAAGATCAAGCCGAAGATGGCTCCAAGCACGATGGCCTTCCCCGTGAACTCGGGAATTGTCTGCTCGGGCGAAACGTAGGGGCGGAACTCCTGGCCGGCCTCCTGCGCCATGTCACCTCCAGTGAAGTTAAGGGCTTTCTAGCACGCCTCTCTCGTGGGTGGAAGTGGTTTTTGCTGACGGAAGATCGGGTGATCTGCGATCGGGCGATCGGGTGATTGGAGGCCCCGTCGATCACCCGATGGATCGATCACCCGATCACCCGATGCGAGCGGCGCGCACGGCGCCGCGAGCTACACGCCTCAGGTCCCCCCGAAACCGACGGTGACTTTCCCGCCTTCGACGATGACGGGGACCCGGCGGTCGCCGGAGAGGCGGACCATCCGCTCGAGCTGCTTCTTGTCCTCCTTGACGTTGATGTAGGTGAAGGGAACCTTCCGCTTCGCGTAGTCCTCACGGGCCGCGATCGTGTAGGGTCAGGTGTCCTTGCCGAAGATCTCGACGCGTTGGGAGCTCATCTCGTCCGTCTCCTCTCTCGCAGATCTTAACCCGCATTCTCCGCGGCCACGGGGCGAAGCCGGACCGAAAAGCGCGCCGATGCTATGATTTTTGGCCCTGCACGATGTCACTGTTTCTCTCCCTCCTGCTCGCACTCGTCTCTCCCCCTGCCGCGGGCGGCACCGTCCAGGGGAGAGTGATCCTCGTCCGATCCGGCTCCCCGCTGCCCGACGCCTCCAACGCCGTCGTGTGGATCGAAAAGGTCCATGACGGCGGGGGCAGCGTGGAGTCGCGCGCGAAGATGCGAAGCGAGCAGAAGAGGTTCTCGCCGCGCGTCGTCGTGGTACGCAGCGGCGGGACCGTCGCGTTCCCCAACGCGGATCCGATCTATCACAATGTCTTTTCCGTGTCGGCCGGCAACCGGTTCGACCTGGGGCTCTACCGGAGCGGCGCCACCCGGGAGAAGACGTTCGAGCAACCCGGGCTCGTCCGCGTCTACTGCAACATCCATCCGCAGATGGTCGGCTTCGTGATGGTCGTGGACTCGGACTTCGCCGAGGTGACGGGCCGCGATGGCTCCTTCCGCTTCGAAGGGGTTCCGCCGGGTACGCACACCGTCCGGGCCTGGCAGGACGAGGGGGGCGACGCCCAGGCGTCCGTGACGGTCGGCGGCTCGGCGGCTCCCGTGACCATCCGCCTGGACGTGACGAACTTCAAGCCGCAGCCGCACAAGAACAAGTACGGCAAGGACTATCCGCCCGGGGCGGGAACGGACGATGAGCGCTACTGACGAGACCCTGCCGACCGGGGCGACCGAGGCGGGACCGCCGATCCGCGTCGGCCTGAAACTGCCTCCGCCCGAGCCGCCCCGGTTTTCGCTGCGCTTCAAGGTCCTGCTCGCGGCGGGCTTTCTCGTCTTCGTCGCGGTGGGGGGCGCGGCCGCCATCTCCGCGTACCGGGCGCGCCAGGTCGCCGACGCCAAGATCGCCGAGGACCTGAAGAAGTCGGGCCCGGCCTGGGAGTCGTTCCAGCAGAACCGTTACGGCGACCTCCATCGCGCTCTCGCCGTCGTGGTCAACAACGCCGGCATCATCAGCATGATGACGAGCAACCCGCTGGATCCCGCGACGATCATCGACACGCTCAAGACCCA
>JAWOLE010000244.1:0-2770 GCA_033853815.1 Thermoanaerobaculia bacterium | reverse complement strand
GCGATCTCGCCGCGCGGGTTCCGCTTCGAGAGCTTCCGCTCGGTGTGGGGGATCCTCCAGTCCGCCACTCTCGGCCTGCTCCTGCTCGTGCATGCCCTCATGCTCTCGGCTGCGATGGGGAAAACCGTGGATGTGCCCCGCGGTGTCGAGGCCGGAGTCGGTCTCCTCATCGCCGTCCTGGGAAACTTCCTCGGCAAGGTCTCGCGAAACTTCTTCGTCGGCATTCGCACACCCTGGACGCTCGCCTCCGAAGAGGTCTGGCTCAAGACGCACCGTCTCGGTGGGAAGCTCTTCGTACTCGCGGGCCTGGCGATGTTCGTGCTGGCCCTCGCGGGAGCGGGACCGATCGCGGCGACCGTGCCCCTGTTCGCGGCGGCTCTCGCTTCGGTCGCCGCTTCCTACTTCATCTACCGGCGCGTGGAAGGCTTCAAGGAAGGGATCTCCGAAGACCACTCCGCCCGGTAACATCCTTCAGGCCGTCTCCTCCCAGAACCTCGCGAGCAGGTTGCCGGCTACCCTGCGACGGTAATCCGCGGTCGAGCGCAGGTCGTCGATCGGGCGGATCTCCTTAACGAGGGTCTTTCGCGCCTCTTCGATCGGACCGCTGGCGGCGAGAATCGCCTCGGTCTCCCGCAGGCGGAGAACCGTCGGCGCGACGCTCCCCAGGGCCACACGGGGAGCCTCGGCCCGGATCGCGGCCATCACGACTTTCGAGATGGCTTGAGCGGCGCGCGTGCCGACCTTCCGGAACCACTGGCGACCGGGAACGCTCGGGATCTCGACCGAGACAATCAGCTCGTCCGGCTGCAACACGCTCTCCCGGTAGCCGGTATAGAAGGAATTGAAAGGAACGCGCCGGGTCCCGCCGGCACTCGCGAGGACGAGGACTGCCTCCGCGACGGCGAGCACGGGCAGGGTGTCGCCGGCGGGGGACGCGTTGGCGATGTTGCCGCCGAGCGTGCCACGGTTCTGGATCTGCGCGCCGCCGATTTGCCGCGACGCCGCGGCGAGGATGGGAAGCCGCCTGCGAACCAGCGGCGATCGGATCATCCGCGCGTAGGTCGCCAGAGCGCCGATCGAGAGCATCCCGTCGCGCACCTCGATCCCGCGCAGTTCGTCGAGCCGCCAGAGATTCAGGAATCTCTTCTGCGGAAGGACGCCGAAGTTCAGGTTCACGTAGACGTCCGTGCAGCCGGCCAGCGGAACGAGCGGCCCCTCGTCACGCAGCATGGTGAGGGCTTCCCGCAGAGACCGGGGCTCGAGGAGCCGGAGGGAGGACATCGCGGTTCTCATGAAGAGGTTCGACGCCGCGTCCTCTTCGAGGCCTTCCAGACGGCGCGATAGATCCCTTCGTACCCGGTGCAGCGGCAGAGGTTCCCCGCAAGCCCCACGCGGATTTCTTCCAGCGTCGCTTTTCTCGGGAGGGCCGCCGCGGCGAGGATCATCCCGGGCGTGCAGATGCCGCACTGGGCGCCACCCTCGGAGACGAAGGCCTCCTGCAACGCGCGCTTCCCCTTCAAGCCCTCGATCGTCTGGATCCGCGCGCCGCGGACCTGCGCGAAGGGGAGGAGACAGGAGTTGACCGGATCTCCGTCGAGGAGGACCGTGCAGGCTCCGCATTCCCCCTCGCCGCACCCCTCCTTGGTTCCCGTCAACCCGCACTCCTCGCGAAGGACGTCGAGCAGCCTCTTCATGGGAGGGGCCTCGACGTCCACCCGCTTCCCGTTCAGCGTGAAGCGCACGACAGCTTTTCCGCCGCCATCAGTTTCTCCGGCGTGGCGGGGATCTCGCGGATGTCGAGTCCGATGTGCCGGAGCGCGTTGACGATCGCGGGGGCCGGGCCGTTGATCGGCATCTCGCCGACGCCCTTGGCGCCGAAGGGTCCGTGCTTGTACGGATTTTCCAGGATCACCGTCTCCAGCCGGGGGGTGTCCATCGTCGTCGGGATCATGTAGTTGGTCAGCTGGGCGTTGGCCATTCGCCCTTCGCGCATCGCCACTTCTTCGAGGAGCGCGTAGCCGATTCCCTGCGCCGTCCCGCCCTCGATCTGGCCCGCCGCCAGGACGGGATGGATCGCCCGGCCGATGTCCTGGACAGCGGTGACGCGGACGGGGCGGACTTCGTAGGTGTCCGGGTCCCATTCCACCTCCGCCACGTCGCAGCCCCAGCCGTAGGCGCCGTAGGCGTCGCCGCGGTAGGTCTCGTCGCTCCACCGCAGTCGCGCCGGGTTCTCGTACTCCTTCGTGACGACGAGAGGCCCGAACTTCTCCAGGTACTCGCGGGGCGTCCTCTTCGCGAGGAGGCGCTTCATCTCCCGGGCGCAGTTCTCGAGAATCTTGCCCACGACCATGCAGGTCCGCGAGGCGACGGTCGGGCCGCTGTCGGGCACGCGATCCGTATCGGCCTCGCAGACCTCGACGCGGTCGTAGGGGATGCCGAGCGCGTCGGCGACGATCTGGGCGTGCATCGTGCGGGTCCCCTGACCGATCTCGGTCGAGGCGACCAGGATGCGCGCGCCCGATTCCGTCAGTTCGAGCGAGGCCTTCGAGGCGAGCCGGACTTCTCCCCCGCCCGTGAACCCCGAGCCGTGGAAGAAGAGCGCGAGGCCGATGCCGCGGTTGGATCCGGAGAGCTCGCGCCTCCGGCGCCGGAAGTCGGTCCGGCGCACCGCCTCGCGCAGGACCTCGCGGGTGCTCGTGTCGCGGCCGAGCTTCTGGCCGGTCGCGGTCGTGTCGCCGGGACGGAAGGCGTTCGCCTCCCGCAGGCGCAC
>JAWOLE010000243.1:0-2894 GCA_033853815.1 Thermoanaerobaculia bacterium | reverse complement strand
TCTGGGTGCGGCAGATGGAGGGGGGAGCGCCGCGTCCCCTCACGCCGCCCGGGTTCTATGCGTACACCTCCGCCTTCCTCTCCCCGGACGGGCGCTGGGCAGCCGCCGCGGACCTCGACGACAGGCTCTGGCTCATCCCGATCGACGGCGGAGAACCGAAGGCGATCCCAGGAGTGGAAGGAGGCGAGGCCTTCGCCGGGTGGACCGGAGACGGCAGGGCGATCTACGTCTTCCGGTATTCCGACAGGCTTCGGATCCACCGCCTGGATCTCGCGACGGGAGCCCGGCGACTGTGGAAGGAGGCCTTTCTCCCCGACGCGGCCGGCGCACAGATGCCCGACCCCGTTGTCGTCGCGAGAGACACCGAGGCCTGGGCCGCCGGCTACCAGAGCCTCCTGGGGGAGCTGTATCTGGTAGAAGGGCTGAAGTGATTTCAGACTTACGCTGAAGATCCTCGTTCCGCGGGGAAGACGGCCCGGAACCGCGCGGAGCTACGGTACATAGTGGCGGATCTGTTCCTTCCACCAGGGCCAGTCGTGGCCGTAGGGAGCGGGCCAGACGGCGTTTCGGTTGCGGATCCGCTTCTCCTCGAAGATCCGCATCATGTCCGTCGTGCCCGAGAGGATGTTGTCGGTCGCGCCCGTAACGATCGCGATGTCCATGGCCGAGAGCCTGGCGACCCAACCTGCGTCCATGTTGGGCACGTAGGCGGTCGGACAGTGGAAGTAGCAGAGATCGTCCCAGTAGCCGTCCAGGAAGGAGTGGATGTCGTACTTGCCGGAGAAGCCGACGACCTTGTCGCAGAGTTCGGGGTGCCGGAGTCCGAAGTTGACCGCGTGATAGGCGCCGAAGGAGGCGCCGAGCGTCCCCACCTTCCCCGCCGGCCGGGCCTTCGCGGTTAGCCACGGCACGACTTCCCTGGCGATGTAGCCGTCGTAGGCGTCGTGCCGGCGGATCCTCTCGACGGGCGGACGGTCCTTCGCGTAGAAGCTCTCCGCGTCCACGCTGTCCACGCAGGCGACCTGAAGCCGCCCGGCCTCCAGGTGATCCGCGACGGCGCCGACAAGACCGAAGTCCTCGTTCTGGTAGAAGCGCCCGACGGAGGTCGGAAACCAGACCATCGGGCGGCCGGCGTGGCCGAAATAGAGGAGCTCCATCCGCCGCCCGAGGATGGGCGAATCCCAGGCGACGTACTCGCGGTTCAAGCCTTACTCGTCGCGGGGCTCTTCGCGGATGAAGTGGCCCGTCCGCAGGTCCCGCAGCGTCTGCTCGATCTCGGAGCGGGTGTTCATGACGAAGGGGCCGTAGCGCGCGATCGGCTCGTGCAGGGGCCTTGCGGCGGCCAGCAGGAAGCGGCCTCCGCCCGCCCCGGCCGCGGCCTCGACCCGATCGCCGTCTCCGAATATCACGAGGGCGGGAGCCTGCACGGGTTTCCTCTCCGGACCGAAGAGCACCTCGCCGTGATCGACGTAGGCGAAAGCCGTGTGCCCGGTTGGGATCGCTTCACGAAAGGACGCTCCCGTCGGCAGCGTGACGTCCACGAACTTGGGCGCGACGGCCAGGCCCTCGACCGGCCCCGTCAGACGGCCGCCCATAGCTTCGCCGGCGATGGCGCGGACTCTCGCTCCCTCCTCGGTCTCCTCTTCGGCGAGCTCGCCCGCCTTCAAGTCGCGATACTTGGGCTTGGTCATCTTGTCGCGCGCGGGCAGGTTCAGCCAGATCTGCAGCCCGGCGATCCCCTCCGGGCGCACCTGCGGCATCTCCTCGTGGAGGATTCCCGAGCCCGAGGTCATCCACTGGATGTCGCCGGACGTGATCGAGCCCGCGTGGCCGAGCGAGTCGCCGTGCCGGACCTCCCCCTTGCGGACGATGGTGACCGTCTCGATTCCCCGGTGCGGATGGAAGGGGAAGCCCGCCTGGTAGTCGCGGGGGTTGGCCGACTCGAAGTGGTCGAGCAGGAGGAACGGGTCCAGGTTGTCGAGCTCGCGCGTCCCGATGCTCCGCACGAGGCTCACCCCCGCGCCCTCGATGACCGGCCGCGGGTCCACGACTCTCTCCACCGCTCGCGAGATTCCCGGATTCATGATCGTCACCTCGCCAACACATATGCGCGAACCGCGCCACGAGGTTCAATCGGCGGCGCCACGGGACCCGCGTGGGATAATCATCCGCGCTCCGGGGCGTAGCGCAGCGGTAGCGTACCTGCTTTGGGAGAAGATGCCAGCGCGGCCAACGCCCCCACCCACTCGGCCAATACTGACACTGGTTTGCGGCATTTTTCATGCCGCACCGGGGTCGCGCGTTGAGTTCGAAAAGCTGTTCGCGGTCGCCCCGCGTTCATTTGGTCCGGTCGGATTTTCCGCGCCAACCGATTCCAACGCCGAAACAATGGCTTTCATCGCTTCGTCGCTAGGCCGAGCGTATCTTTCAGCCATGCTCGAACTCGCGTGACCTAGAGCCTTTGCGATTACCTGCAGGCTCACGCCCCGCGATGCGAGTAGGCTAGCGAACGAATGCCGCAAATCGTGAAATCTAAACCGGCGGGTAATGCCCGCCAGCGCCTTGGCCTTCTTAAAGTATCGGTTGACCGTCGATACCGAGAAGCGTCGTCCTTCCGACGTCAGAAATACGTTCTCTCCGACAACGTGTCGCTTCCGACACTCAATTAGGGCAGCCCGGCAGGCGGTCGAGAGGGGAATCATCGCCTCGATTTTGGTCTTAGACCGGGGTACTCGAATCCACCCTTCACGCATGTCCACCGAGGGCCAGCGGAGAGCGAGGAGGTCGGATTGAGATAGGCCGGTTTCCAGCGCAACAACGAACATCGGTTTCGCCGCTTTGAACCGCTCAAATTCGAACGTCGCGGCATCCCCTTCCGCGACTCTGCCGCCACC
>JAWOLE010000242.1:0-5278 GCA_033853815.1 Thermoanaerobaculia bacterium | reverse complement strand
GCCCTGCCCCGCGCTCGAGTGTCCGATCTCTGGAGCCGGCGATGGGAGTCGAACCCGCAACCTTCCGATTACAAATCGGATGCTCTACCGTTGAGCTACGCCGGCACGTCTCGACCCGGGAACTCTTTCGGAGTCCCGGACCCCGCCGGCATTCAAAGAGCGGACCGGTCCCTCGAGCGCGAACCGCGAAGTGTAGCAGTTCGGGGTCACCCGATCAAGGGTTTCCCTCACAACGACTTCGCTGCCTCACGGCTTCGTATCCGGCCGCCGCCGCGGCCGTCGCAACATTCAGGGAAGCCAGCGCCCCCCGCATGGGAAGCCGTGCCAGGATGTCACATCCTTCGCGGACCAGCCTTCGCATCCCCTTCGCCTCGGCGCCGAAGACCAGCGCCAGATCGCCCGTCAAATCGATTGAATAGATGTCCGTCCCGGAAGCATCCAGGCCCACCACCTTAAACCCTTGATCCTTAAGGAAATCGATGAACCTCCTCAGGTTTCCGATCCGGATGATCGGGACCCTCTCGACCGACCCCGAGGAGCTCTTTTCCACGGCCTCCGACAAAGGCGCCGAGCCTCTCTCGGGCACGACGACCCTCGCTCCGACACCCTCCGCGACCCGGATCACGGCCCCCAGGTTCTGCGGGTCCTGGATCTCGTCGAGCAGGAACAGGAAGCGCTTCCCCCGCTCGCCGTTCGTCGCCTCTTCCTGCCGACCGTAGGCCCGGACCGCAAGCCGGGCCACCGCTCCCTGGTGGGCCCCGACCATCCGATCGAGCGCTGCTCTCTCCGCGTAGCGCAGCGAAACGCCCTGTCGCCTGCAGAGCGCCTTGAGTTCGTTGATCCGGCGGTCCCTGCGCGACGAATCGAAAAGCACCCACTCGACCTGACTCGGGCGGGACCGCACCGCCTCGGTGATGGGGTTCAGGCGGGCGAGGATCATTTGGATTTTGGATTTTCGATTTTCGATTTTGGATTCCGGTCTTTGGATTTTGGATTGAGAAGGACGACGGCCATCGCGGCGATCCCTTCGCCGCGCCCCGTGAAGCCGAGTCCGTTGGATGAGGTGCCTCGAACGCTCACCCGATCGGGCGGGATGCCCAGAAGCGAGGCCAGGTTCGCCCGGATCGCTCCTGCGTGAGGAGCGAGGCGCGGGGCCTCGGCGAGGACGAGGACATCGATGTTGCCGGTTTCGAGCCCCCGTTCGGCGACGAGGTCCCGGGCCCGGCGGACAAACTGAGCGCTGTCCGCCCCCCTCCAGGCCGGATCCGTATCGGGAAACTGCTCCCCGATCGACCCGAGCCCGGCGGCACCGAGGATCGCGTCTGTGACGGCATGAAGGACCGCGTCCCCGTCCGAGTGCCCTTTCAATCCGCGGGGGTGCGCAACCTCCACGCCGCCGAGCTTGAGCGGTTTGCCCTCGACGAACGGATGCGCATCGAATCCGATTCCGACTCTCATCAGCGGCTCCCCTCCCGCCTTCCGCCTCCGGCCTCCCGCCTGAGGAGGATCGCCTCGGCGATCTGCAGGTCCTCGCTCGTCGTGATCTTGAAGCAGAGCCGCGACACGGCCACGACGGCGACCGGAATTCCGAGAACCTCGCAAAGGGCGGCCTCGTCGGTCGCCTCGTCGCCGGACTCCAGCGCGCGTGCGAGCAGTTCCGCCCGAAACGCCTGGGGCGTGGCCGCGGCCCACAGCGCCGACCGATCGAGCGTGCCGAGGACTCTGCCGTCCGCGACTCTCTTGATCGTGTCGGCCACGGGCGTCGCCGCGACCGCGACCCCCGTTTCCTCCGCCGCGCGGAGCACCGCTTCGGCTTCCGCGGCCGTGACGAGGGGCCGCGCCGCGTCGTGAACGCAGACGACGTCCTTTCCTCCCGCCCCGCAGGCCTGGAACGCGCGCCGGACGGATTCGGACCGGGTCGTTCCCCCTTCGACGACCCGGGCCTTCTCCGCCAGCGACCGAACCTCTTCGAGGTGTCCCGGAGGAGCCGCGATCACGGTGCCGTCGAAGGGAACAGGCCCGAGCGCTTCGAGAGTCCAGGAAATCAGCGGCCGGCCGCAAAGGGGGACGAGCGCCTTGGGTTCCGGCCGGCCCAGTCGGAGACCCGAGCCCGCGGCGGCGACGATCAAGAATGGCGCGATTCCCGGCTCCTCAATTCGAATCCAAATCCAAAATCGAAAATCCAAGATCCTCAGACGGCCATGATCTCCTTTTCTTTCGTCTTCAGGATCTCGTCGACCTCGGCAATCTTCCTGTCGGTCAGCTTCTGGGACTCCTCCAGACCGCGGCGCTCGTCGTCCTCGGAGATCTTCTTGTCCTTCAACATCTTCTTCAGGCGGTCGTTGCCCTCGTGACGGAAGCGGCGGATCTCCACGCGCGCCTCCTCGGCCATGTGATGCGCCTTCTTCGCGAGATCCTTGCGGCGCTCCTCGGTCAGCGACGGGATCGGGATCCGAACGACCTTGCCGTCGGACTGCGGGTTCAATCCCAGGTCCGACTTGCGGATCGCGCGCTCGATCTCCCCGGACATCTTCGGATCCCAGGGAGCCGCGACGATCAGCGTCGGATCCGGGACCGACAGGTTGGCCACCTGGTTGATCGGGACCTCCGCCCCGTAGGCCGAGACGAGGATCCCGTCGAGGATGCCCAGGTTCGCCCGGCCCGTGCGCAGGGTCTTGAACCGCTCCTTCAGGTGCGCGATCGCGCCGTTCATGTGCTGTTCGACGTCTTTGAGTTCCTGTCGCATACGCTCACGCCTCCGCCGATACGAGCGAGCCGATGTCCTCGCCGCGGACGACCCGCTCGATGTTGCCTCGAACCCGAAGGTTGAAGACCTTGATCGGAATCCCGTTGTCCATGCAGAGAGCGATGGCCGCCGCGTCCATGACCTGGAGGCCCTTCTCGAGCGCCTGTCGGTACGAGAGGCTCTTCAGGAATTTCGCCTCCCGCTCCGTTTCCGGATTCGCGTCGTACACGCCGTCCACCCGCGTCGCCTTCAGAAGGACGTCGGCCTTGATCTCGTTGGCTCGAAGGGCGGCCGCCGAGTCGGTGGTGAAGAAGGGGTTGCCAGTGCCTCCGACGAACAGGACGACGCGCCCCTTCTCGAGGTGGCGGATCGCCCGGCGGCGGATGAAGGGCTCCGCGATCTGGCGCATTTCCACGGCCGAGACCAGGCGGGTCCGGACTCCTCTCTTCTCCAGGGCGTCCTGGAGCGCCAGCCCGTTGATCACGGTCGCGAGCAGACCCATGTGGTCGGCGGCGACCCGCTCGATTCCCTGGGCCGCGGCCGAGACGCCGCGGATGATGTTGCCTCCCCCGACGACCACGGCGACTTCGACGCCCAGGCGGTGGACGTCGTGGATCTCCTCTGCCATCCGGGCAACGACCTCCGGGGCGATGCCGAACTTCTGCTCCCCCATCAAAGCCTCTCCCGAGAGCTTCAGCAGGACGCGCTTGTAGAGGGGAGCGTCACTCATCGAACCGGGGGGAGCAGGTACGGAGGAGCGGAGCCGTCATCTCTTATCTCCTCGGCGGCACCCGGCGGCGCGTTTTCAGCCTTCCCGTTCGGCCGCGGCCGCCGCCACCCGATCGGCGCGGTCGAGGGTCTCTCCCAGCTTGAAGCGGACGAAGCGCAGGTTCAGGGCCTCCACGCCGCCCCGTTCCACGATCACCTGGCCCACGGTCTTCTCCGGATCCTTGACGAACGCCTGCTCGGTCAGGACGGTTTCCTGGTAGAACTTCTCGACCTTGCCCTCGGCGATCCGCTCGACGACCGCGGCCGGCTTGCCGGAAGCCGCCGCCTGGCTTCGGGCGATCTCCCGCTCCGAATCGAGCATCTCGGCAGTCACCTCGGACCGCAACGCGAACCGCGGGTCGGAGGCCGCGACGTGCATCGCCAGATCCTTGCCCAAGGCCGCATCGCCGGAGGGCAGCCCCACGAGGACCCCGATGCGCCCGTTGCCGTGGACATAGCTCGCGAACAGCTCGCCCGGGCGGGGCGTCAGCCGGGCGAAGCGCCGGATGCCGAGGTTCTCTCCGAGCTTCGCGATCAGGTGCAGGAGCGCGTCCGAGACGCTCTCGGTCGCATGGCCCGGGGCCGGCAGTTTCGCGAGCGCCTGCGCATCCCCTGAGCGCGTGTCGCCGAAGGCGGCGTGCGCCGCGACGAGGTCGGCCAGACCCTCCGCGAAGCTCCGGAAATCCTCGGTGCGGGCGACGAAATCGGTCTCGCAGTTGACCTCCACGAGGACCGCCGCGCCGGGAGTGACCCGGGCGACGACGAGCCCCTCAGAGGTCGCGCGATCCGCCTTGCGGGCCGCCGAGGCGAGGCCGCGCTTTCTCAGGATCTTGCGCGCTCCCTCGAAATCGCCGTCGGCCTCGACCAGCGCCTTCTTGCAGTCCATCATGCCGACACCGGTCTCGGCGCGCAGCTCAGCCACTCTTTTCGACGTGATCTCCATGATCCCTCTCGAAAGTTCTTGGTCCTTGGTCCTTAGTTCTTAGTCCGGGCGACCAGGGACTACGGACCAGGGACCAGGGACTCTACGAGGCGACGTCGGACACCACCGCCGTGGTGGACAGCTCGGGGGTGCGGGGTCTCGACTCATCGCTCTCCCCCTCGCCTCCGCCGGCATGTTCCTCGTGAGCGTGCAGGCCTTCGAGAACCGCGTCCGAGATACGCGAGGTGAAGAGCCGGATCGCGCGGATGGCGTCGTCGTTACCCGGGATCACGTGGTCGATCACGTCCGGATCGCAGTTGGTGTCCACGACCGCGACGACGGGGATGCCGAGGATGTTCGCCTCTTTGACCGCGATGTACTCCTGCTTGGGATCGACGACGAACAGGGCGTCGGGTAGCTCGTCCATTTCCTTGATCCCGGTCAGGTTCTTTTCGAGCTTCTCTTTCTCCCGCTCGAGCCTCAGCCGCTCCTTCTTGGTCAGGTTCTCGTTGTCCTCCTGGGCGAGGACACCCTCGATCTCCTTCAGGCGGTGGATGGACTTGCGGATCGTCGAGAAGTTGGTCAGGGTGCCGCCGAGCCAGCGGGTGTTGACGTAGAACATGCCGCACCGGTTGGCCTCTTCGTAGATCGCATCCTGCGCCTGCCGCTTGGTGCCGACGAAGAGCAGGTTCTTGCCCTGAGCGGCGAGATCCGTGACGAATTTCGAGGCTTCCTTGAACTGCTTGAGCGTCTTCTGGAGGTCGATGATGTAGATCCCGTTGCGCTTGCCGAAGATGTACTTCTTCATCTTCGGGTTCCAGCGCTTGGTCTGATGACCGAAG
>JAWOLE010000241.1:0-2586 GCA_033853815.1 Thermoanaerobaculia bacterium | reverse complement strand
CGGCTCGAGGGCTTCGGCACGACCATCTTCACCGAGATGACGCGCCTGGCGATCGAGCACGGGGCCGTCAACCTGGCCCAGGGATTCCCGGACTTCGATGGCCCGGACTTCGTGAAGGAGGCGGCGGTCGCGGCTATTCGGGCCGGGCACGGCCAGTACGCCCGGATGAGCGGAATTCCCGAGATCCATGCGGCGCTCGCGGCCAAGTACCGCCGGGACTACGGCCTCGACTACGCCGCGGATGCCGAATTCACCGTGACCTCCGGAGCCACGGAGGCGATCTTCGCGGCGATCCAGGGGGTCTGCAACCCGGGCGACGAGGTCGTCCTCTTCGAGCCCTACTACGAGTCCTACCGCGCCAGCGTCGCGATGGCGGGCGCCGTGCCGCGCTTCGTCACGCTCCTCGCGCCGGATTGGGCGTTCGATCCCAAAGAGCTCGCGCGGGCTTTCACGGCGAAGACGCGCGCGATCCTCTTCAACTCGCCGCACAATCCCACCGGCAAGGTCTTCTCGCGGGACGAGATGCAGGCCGTGGCCGAGCTCTGCCGCCAGCGCGACGTCCTCTGCGTCACCGACGAGGTCTACGAGCACATCCTCTACGACGGCGAGCACGTGCCGATGGCGACTCTCTCCGGGATGCGCGAGCGCACGGTCACGATCTCGAGCTTCGGGAAGACCTTCTCGCTCACGGGCTGGAAGATCGGATGGGCGGCGGCGCCTCCCGAACTGACGGCGGCCGTCCGCGCAGCGCACCAGTTCGTGACCTTCGCGACCGCAACGCCGCTCCAGCACGCCGCAGCCGCGGCACTTTCCGTCGGAGAGGAGTACTACAGGGGTCTCGCGGCTTCCTACCGCCGCAAGCGCGACTACCTCGTCGAAGAGCTCGCGCGCCTGGGTTTCGCCGTCCGACCGCCGGCCGGGACGTACTACGTCTGCGCCGATTTCCGTCCTCTCGGCTTCGACGACGACGTCGCCTTCTGCCGGCGTCTGATCGAAGAGGTCGGCGTCGCCGCGATCCCGCCTTCCGCCTTCTACGAGAACACCCGGCACGGCAAGTCCTACGCGCGCTTCGCCTTCTGCAAGAAGGAGGAGACGCTGCGCGAAGCGGTCCGCCGCCTCGGCTCCCTCCGGCGCCGGATCCGAACGCCCGTCGTGGCCCCACGTGCCGTAGGGGCGGGGCTTGTCCCCGCCCGCGACGACGAAGAGCTGACCACGACGCGAGGCGGGCGGCCGCAACGGCCGCCCCTGCACCGTGAGAGGCGACCGCGGACCCATCGCAGAGGCCGAACGCGGCTTGCCAGCAAACGTCCGTGAAGGTCGCACTGCTCCAGACGGACATCGCCTGGGAGAACGCTCCCGAGAACCACCGGCGCGCCGCCAGGATGCTGCTCCAGGCCAGGGCCGCAGGTGCGCGCCTTGCGATCCTGCCCGAGATGTTCTCGACCGGTTTCTCCATGGACTCCGGGCGTATCGCCCAATTCCCTGGGGGACCCTCGGAGTGCTTCTTGCGGGAGGAGGCAAAGTCCTTGGACCTGTGGGTCCTCGCGAGCATCCCGGAATCGGGGGATCCCGCCCCGCGCAACATGGCGCTCCTCGTCTCCCCGGAAGGCACCGTGACCCGCTACGCGAAGATCCACCCTTTCTCCTTCGCCGGCGAGGACAGGCACTACTCGGCTGGGAACCGCGTCGTCACCGCCGAGGTCGAGGGTGTGCGCGTGACGCCCTTCGTCTGCTACGACCTGCGCTTCCCCGAGCCCTTCCGGCTGGCGGCTCCGGACACGGACCTTTTCGCCGTCGTCGCCAACTGGCCCGAGGAGCGTCGCGAGCACTGGCGCCTCCTGCTTCGCGCCCGCGCCGTCGAGAACCAGGCCTACGTCGCCGGCGTCAACCGCGTAGGGCAAGGCGGGCGCCTGCGCTACGCCGGCGACTCCGCGGCGATCTCGCCCATGGGTGAGACCCTCGTCGAGGGAAACGATCAGGAGAGGGTCCTGTTCTTCGACGCCGAGCCGTCGAAGGTCGCGGAAGCGCGTTCCCGCTTTCCCTTCCTGGCCGACCGCCGCCCCGAGGCCTATCGCCGCTAGGGTCCGATCCTCTGGATGCCCGGATAACCGTCGAAGCCGCGGTCGAAGCTGAGGATCCTCGCGACGTTGTTGCGTTCCATGACAGCGATGTGCAGGGCGTCCCGCGCAGAAAGCCTCCTGGCGCCGAGCAACACGAGCTTGGCTCGTTCTACGTCGCGCCTTTCGATCGAAAAGACCTCATCTGCGACGCGATCCAACGCGTCGAAGGCCGGCTGGATCGCGTCCCGACGCCCGCTGGCGCCGTAGCGGTGCAGGATCTCCTGGTAGACCTCGGCGTCCGTCACCAGGCGCTCACCTTCCTCCACACACGCTTCGAGAAGCCGCTCGGCTTCGACACGCAGGGGATCCGAGGAGCCGATGAGGTACATCGGCACGTTCGAATCGAGGAAGATCACTTCGCCGAACCGGGAAGATGTCCGTCGTCGAGATACCCGCGTTCGATCTCCTCGAGCATCTGCTCGATCGGAGGCGCTGGAAACCGGTACCGCGCCGCCTCGCGGATCGC
>JAWOLE010000240.1:0-18810 GCA_033853815.1 Thermoanaerobaculia bacterium | reverse complement strand
CCGGCTTCAGCCCGTCCCGCACGTCGGGCAACGCCCGCCCGATGATGACGGACATCGCGTAGTCGAGGTAGGACCGGCGGACCTCGTCCTCGATCGTGATCGGGACCTTTTCGTCGGGCGTCAGGAGATTGCTGCTCATGGCGTAATGAGTGCGAGGTTCTCAGTTCTAGGTTGTAAGTTCTGAGCGCCCTGAGAGCTCCGAACTTCGCACTAAATGTCCAGGTTCCTAACGTTGAGGGCGTTCTTCTCGATGAACTCCCGGCGAGGCTCGACGGCGTCGCCCATGAGGATCGAGAAGATCTGGTCGGCCTCGACCGCGTCCTCGACCGAAACGTGGAGGAGGCGCCGTTTCTCCGGGTTCATCGTCGTCTCCCAGAGTTCTCCCGGGTTCATCTCCCCCAGGCCCTTGTAGCGGGAGATCGTCAGCCCCTTTTTGGCCGACTCGTAGACCGCGTCCACGACGGCCGAAAGCGTCTGATGGCTCTGCGTGTCCCCGTTCTTCGTCACGACGTACGGCCCGTCGAGAAACGCGCCGATAGCCTTGGCCGTGTCGCGGATCCTCTTGAACTCGTAACTCCCGACGAATTCGGCGTCCACGCGGACGTCGTGCGGGACGCCGTTGACGCGCCGCCGCATCTCGAGCGCCCAGCCCGAGTGCTCCTCGTCCTCGACGACTTCGAGCTTCTCGCCGTCGAAGGCCCGCGCCGCGCGCGCGAGGTCGTCGAGCCTCTTTTTCTCGGCGAAGTCGGACTTGCCCGTCATCCCGCGATCGAGGAGCGCGCGGATCAAACCCTCGGGCACGCCGCGCTGGGCGAGCCTCGCGACGTTGCCCCGGTATTCCTCCATGCGCTCGAGCATCGCGACCAGGCGCACCCCGGACACCGACGCGCCGGACATCTCCGAGGTGAGCGAGCGGTCGTCGCCGATGCGGGCGAGAAGGAACTTCGACATGGCCTTCTCGTCCTTCAGGTACGTCTCCTTCTTACCCTCCGTCACCTTGAAGAGCGGCGGCTGGGCGATGTAGAGGAACCCCTTGTCGAGCAGCGCCGACATGTGGCGGAAGAAGAAGGTCAGCAGCAGCGTGCGTATGTGCGCGCCGTCCACGTCCGCGTCGGTCATGATCACGATCTTGTGGTAGCGGACCTTTTCGACGTCGAAGTCCTCGCCGATGCCGGTGCCGAGCGCCGTTATCAGAGCGCGGATCTCGGCGAACCCGAGCATCCGGTCGAGCCGCGCCTTCTCGACGTTCAGGATCTTGCCGCGCAGCGGGAGGATGGCCTGGCTGCGGCGGTCGCGGCCCTGCTTGGCCGACCCCCCGGCCGAGTCCCCCTCGACGATGAAGATCTCGGAGAAGGCCGGGTTCTTCTCCTGGCAGTCCGCGAGCTTTCCGGGAAGCGATCCCGAATCGAGCGCGCCCTTGCGCCGGACCAGTTCCCGCGCCTTCCGCGCCGCTTCGCGAGCGCGCGCCGACTCGACGATCTTCTCGACGATCTTCCGGGCGACCCGGGGGTTCTCTTCCAGGTACGAGCCCAGCTTCTCGTAGACGACCTGCTGCACCCACGTCTTGACTTCGGAGGAAACGAGCTTGTCCTTCGTCTGCGAGGAGAACTTCGGGTCCCGGACCTTGACGGAGACGACGGCGGTCAGCCCCTCCCGGCAGTCGTCTCCGGACAGGCTCGTCTCCTTCAGGGCCTTCGTCAGCGCGTTCTGGTCCGCATATTTCTGGAGCGCCCGCGTCAGGGCCGTCTTGAATCCCTCGAGGTGCGTCCCGCCGTCGCGGTTGTTGATCGTGTTGGTGAAGGTGAAGATCGTCTCGGCGTACCCCTCGTTCCACTGCAGGGCGACCTCGACGCGCTCCTTCTCCGCGTCGCGCTTGGGGTCGCCCGTCCCGTCCCTGATGTCCTGGAAGAAGATGACCTTGTCGTGGATCGGCTGCTTCGTCTTGTTCAGGTGCTCGACGAAGGAGCGGATTCCCCCTTCGTAGGCGAAGTCGTGCTTCTTCTCGCTCCTCTCGTCGTGGATCGAGATGGCCACGCCCGGGTTCAGGAACGAAAGCTCGCGCAGGCGCTGCGAGAGCCCGTCGAAGTGGAACTCGGTCACCGAGAAGACTTCGGGGTCGGGCCAGAAGGTGATCTTGGTGCCGGTCTTGCGCGAGGTGCCGATCGTCTTGACCGGCGCCCGCGGCACGCCTCGCTCGTAGGACTGGACCCAGACTTTCCCGTCGCGCCGGACCTCGACGTCGAAGCGCCGGGATAGAGCATTGACGACCGAGACGCCGACGCCGTGGAGACCTCCGGAGACCTTGTAGGAGTTGTCGTCGAACTTCCCGCCCGAGTGGAGGTCCGTCATGATGATCTCGAGGGTCTCGCGCTTGTGCTCCTTGTGCATTCCGACCGGAATGCCGCGCCCGTTGTCCTCGACGGTCACCGAATTGTCCGGGTGGATCGTGACGGTGATGCGGTCGCAGAAGCCGACCTGGGCCTCGTCGATCGAGTTGTCGACCAGCTCGAAGACCATGTGATGGAGGCCGGAGATGTCGTCGGTGTCTCCGATGTACATGCCGGGCCGCTTGCGAACGGCCTCCAGGCCCTTCAACAGCTTGATCGAATCTGTGGTGTACGCGGTGCTCATCTCTGTTTCACTCGCCCGGCCCCGCCCCCTCCCGCTCGCCGGCCTGTCCGAGCGCGGCCGCGTCGGCGCCAGAGAAAACGGGGTCCCGGGGGAGGTTGCGAAGGAACCGGGCAGTTGTCCGGGTTAAGCGCAAGAAGTCCTTTCGGCTAGAGGCGCATCGGCATCACGACGTAGAGGTAGCGCGACGCGCCTTCGATGTCTCCCACGGGGCGGCAGAGACACTGCGTGTTTTCGTCCTTCATTTCCAGCCGCACGTCCTCGGTTTCCGCCTCCTCCAGGAAATCGAGCAGGTACTGGGCATTCAGGCCGATGGCCATCGGCTCAGCGTCGTAACGGACGTCGAGCGTCTCGCTGCCTTCTCCGAGCTCCTGGCTGGCGGAGGTGATCGTCAGCAGGTCCTTCTCGAAAGAGAGCTTGACCCCGCGCGACCGCTCGGAGGAGAAGAGGGCGACGCGCCGCAGGGCTCCCTGGCACGCCAGCCGCGAGACGATCGCGACCTTGTCGTTGCCCTTCGAGAGGATCTTCTCGTAGTCGGGAAAGTTGACGTCCAGGAGCCGCGCGATCAACTGGCGCCCGCCGACCGAGAAGAGCAGGTGGTTTTCCGAATGACGGATCGAGAGGGTCGCCGCCTCGCCCCCGCCGTCCATCTTCAGGATTTCCGCCAGAGCCTTCTTCGGCACGAGGACGTCCGGCATGGCGGACCCGGACGCGCCGCGGGGAAAGTCGATCAGGGCGAGTCGGTGGCCGTCGGTCGCGACGAGTTCGAATTCCGCGCCCCGGGTCTTCAGCAGGGCGCCCATCAGCTGGAAGCGCGTCTCTTCCGGAGACACGGCGTAGAAGACCTTCTTGGAGAGCCTCTTCCAGGCCGCCAGCGGCAGCGTCACCTCGGCCTTGCCCTCGACCTTGGGCACCGAAGGGAAGTCTTCGGCCGGCTGCGCCACCAGGCGGAAGTTGGAGCGCTCGCACACGACGCCCAGGTAGTTGTTGTCCATGAGCTTCAACGAGACGTCGGCCTCCGGCAGGTTGCGGATCAGGTCGAAGAGTTTCCGCGCGGGAACCGTCACGCTGCCCGGACGGAGGACCTTCGCCTGCGCCTGAGACAGCAGCGTCAGGTCGAGGTCCGTCGACGTGAAATTCAGGTGCCCGTCCGAGGCTTTCAGCAGGATGTTCGAGAGGATCGGGATCGTATTTTTCCTCTCGACGACCCCTTGCATGAGGGTAAGCTCATTCAAGAAATCGCCCCGCTTGACGATCAGATCCATGGGGTTTTTCCCACCTCCGAAGGAGAAAAAATTCTATCACATTTAGAGGCATTTGTAGGGCTGTGGAGAAGTTTCGGAGGCGAAGAAAACGCCGCAAATACGGGCTCAAAATGAGCGTCGCGCCCGGCGCGCGGTTTGCGGAACGCCGCCGGAGGACGCCCCCCGTCGGGCCCGCCGCGCGGGCTGTGGAAAGACGACATGTGGAAAAGAAGCGCGGGCGACGCCGTCTCAGCGATAGCGCTGGAGGAAAGACTCGATAACCTTGCGGAAATTGGGGTCGTCTTCGGCCAGGCGGTCGATCTTCTCGACCGAGTGCATGACCGTGGAGTGGTGCTTGTCGTTGAACAACCGGCCGATCTCCGGATAGGAGAGACCCGTCAGCTTGCGGCAGAGATACATGGCGACCTGGCGGGGAAAAGCGATCGGCTTCGCGTTGGAGCGGGCCTTCATGTCCGACACGCGCAGGCCGTAGTGGGCCGCCACGACCTTCAGGATGTCCGAGGGCACCGCGCGGGGTTCTTCCAGCCCGACGATGTCCTTCAGGGTCTCCCGCGCGAGCTCGACGGACAGGGGCTTTCCCGTCAGCGAGGAGAACGCCAGCACGCGGTTCAACCGCCCCTCCAGCTCCCGGACGTTCGAGCGGACGGAGCCGGCGATGAAGAGGGCGACGTCGTTGGGCATGGCGATTTTCTCGGCGGCCGCCTTCTTTCGGAGGATCGCGACCTTCATTTCGAGGTTGGGCGGCTGGATGTCGGCGACCAGGCCCCACCCGAAGCGCGAGCGCAGGCGCTCTTCGAGCGTCGGGATCTCGTTGGGGAGGGCGTCGGAGGTCAGCACGATCTGCTTCTGCGCGTCGTGAAGCGCGTTGAACGTGTGGAAGAACTCCTCCTGTGTCGAGTCCTTTCCCGCGATGAACTGGACGTCGTCCACCAGGAGGACGTCCAGCTCGCGGTAGCGCTGCTTGAAGTCGAGCATCCGCTCGAATCGCAGGGCGTTGATCAACTCGTTCAGGAAGCGCTCCGCCGAGAGGTACAGAATGCGCATCTCCGGGGAGCGGCGCCGGACTTCGTGCGCGATCGCGTGCATCAGGTGCGTCTTGCCCAGCCCGACGCCCCCGTAGAGGAAGAGCGGGTTGTAGGAGCGCGACGGGGCCTCCGCGACGCGTCGCGCCGCGGCGTGGGCGAACTCGTTGGAGGAGCCGACGACAAAAGTGTCGAAGGTGAAGCGGGGATTCAGGATCAGGGGCCTCGGCGAGACGGCCGGGGCGGTCGTCGGCGCCGGCACGGCAGGCTGCGGTTCGTAGCGAACCTGGAGACCCGGGAATCCCAGGCCGGTCGCGGCCTCCGACACGAGCGCGCCGTGCCGGGACGCGATCCAGTCGGCGAACACGCCGCTCGGCACAGAAACGGTCAGGGCGGGAGGTCTCTCGCCCGCGGCAAAAGAGAGCTGCCGCGTCGGCTCGAACCAGGTCTTCAGTTCCCTGGCGTCAAGCTTTCCTTCCAGCCGCGAGACGATTGAACTCCAGAGGTCCATGCCGCGCCCGATTTCCACAGTGTTTTCCACAATTTATAGGAAACGGCCCTCTTCGGGGGGGCGCAGTATATCTCCGCGCGGGGAGCCCGCTTGACTTCTCCGCCCTGGCCCCCTAGCATGCCCCGTCTTTATGAAACGGACCTATCAACCCAACAACCGCCGCCGCAAGCGCACCCACGGGTTTCTCGTGAGGATGCGGACACGGTCCGGACGCGCCGTCCTTTCGGCGCGCCGTCGCAAGGGGCGCAAAAGACTCTCGGTGTGAACCCAGGCCGGGCCGTCTCCGAGACGTTCTCCCGGGACGACCGCCTTCGAAAGCGAAGAGAATTCGAAGAGTGCTACGCCTCCGGGGTCCGCTCGTCCGGACGCCACCTCCAGCTTTTTCTTCTTCCTCGCGGAGACGGAGAGCCCTCTCGCCTCGGAATCTCGGTTGGCAGGAGGGCCGGAGGCGCGGTGACGCGCAATCGCCTGCGCCGGCGCGTTCGGGAGATCTTCCGGCGTCATCGGGCAGCCTTGCCCGAGGGCCTGCAAGTCGTCGTCAACGTCAAGCCCTCGTCGGCCGCCGCGCCCTTTTCGGAGTTCGCCGATGACTATCTATCAGCGCTCGAGCGAGGACTCTCCCGACTTCGGACCAGGTGACGTTCTGACGCATCTCGTCGTAGCGCTCCTCGACTTCTACAAACGGGCGATCTCGCCGTGGCTGCCTCCGGCCTGCCGCTTCGAGCCGACCTGCTCTGTCTACACCCGTGAAGCAATCGTCCGATACGGTCTGGCGAAAGGCCTGGGTCTGGGCCTCGCGAGGCTTCTGCGCTGCCACCCGCTCCACCCGGGCGGCTTTGACCCGGTTCCCTGAGTAAACACTGATGGAGAAAAGGTTATTGTTGGCGGCCGTCCTCTCGCTGGCCGTTCTGGCGCTCTGGGAGTTGCTCATCCCCAAACCCAAAAGACCCGCCGCCGCGAGCGCGCCGGGGGCAGGAGCAACTCCGGCCGCTGTTTCCCCCGTCCCACAGAGCGCGGCGCAGCCGGCCCCGGCGGTGGCGCCCAGGCCAGTGAGCCTGCCGCCGCCGGTCTCCGGCCGCGAGGAACCCCCGGTCGTCGTCGAGAACAGCCTTGTGCGAGCCACCTTCTCCAACCGCGGAGCGGTCCTGACCTCCCTGGTCCTGCTCCACCACACCGACGACGAGAAGCGGCCGCTCGAGATCGTCCGTCAACTGCCGCCGCCCGCGGAGAAGCCGCTTTCGATCGAGTTTCCTTCGAAACCGGATCTGACCAGCCGCGTGCGAGACGCGCTCTTCGCCGTCGCGCGCGAGCCGGACGGAACTGTCCGGTTCTCCTACGCCGACGCCGAAGTGGCGGTGACCAAGCAGGTGCGCTTTCAGGCGGGGTATCTCTTCGACGTGAAGGTCTCCGTCGTCGGACCGCCCTATCTGCTCGTGGTCGGGACGGGCCTGCGAAACCTGAGCCCCCAGGAACAGGCGTCGCGATACGTGATGCCGGGAAGCGCGATCGCCGCGACGGGCGGCGGGTTCGCGCGTGCGCGGCCGGAGAAGCTGGAAAAGCCGGTCGAGTGGCCGCTCGTCGCCGGCGGCTTCGCGGGTCTCGAGGACAACTATTTCCTGGCCGTTCTGCTTCCCCGGCAGGCGGGGACGGTTGTCGCTTCCCCCGTCCCGTTCAAGGACAAGGAGGGCAAGCCCGCGCCCACCATTCAGGTCGCGGTATCCGGCAGCGGCGACCTCACCGCCCGCGCCTATTTCGGGCCCAAAGACGTCGAGGTCCTGGAGAGCCTGAACCTGGGGCTCGAGAAGACCGTGGATTTCGGCTGGTACGGCATCCTCGCGCGCCCGCTTCTCTGGCTCTTGAAGCGTACGTACGGGTGGATCGGCAACTGGGGCCTGGCGATTCTGCTGGTGACCCTCGCCATCCGCATACTTCTCTTCCCACTGATGCACAAGAGCTATGCCTCGATGAGGAAGATGCAGAAGCTGGCGCCCAAGATGAACGCGATCCGCGACAAGTACAAGAAGGCCAAGAGCGACGCGGCGCAGCGCCAGAAGATGAACGAGGAGCTGATGAAGCTCTACCAGGCCGAAGGCTACAACCCGATGAGCGGGTGCTTTCCGATCCTGCTCCAGCTGCCCATTCTGGTCGCCTTCTACAATGTGCTCTCGCGCGCGATCGAACTGCGCCACGCCCCGTTCATTCTCTGGATCCACGACCTGTCGGCCGTGGACCGCACGTATGTCCTGCTCATCCTGATGACCGTGACGATGTACGTGCAGCAGGCGATGACGCCGACGACGGCCGACCCGGCGCAGAAAAAGATCTTCATGGCGATGCCGCTCATCTGGGGGTTCTTCCTGAAGGACATGCCGTCGGGACTCGTCCTCTACTGGCTCTTCTCCAACGTCCTGACGATCCTGCAGCAGGTCCTCATCCAGAGGATCGGGAAGGACGAGACCGACGCGGAGAAGGCGCCCAAGGTCAAACGCGCGCGCGCGTGAACGAGGCAATTCCAGGGTCCGGTGAATGGGCCTTGCGAGTCAAGGAGAGGGCACCGTGAGATACGAGGGAAAGACGGAGGCGGAGGCGGTCGAGGGAGCGGCGCGGATGGTCGGCGTTCCCGCGGCGCAGTTGAAGTACCGGGTCATTCGCGACGAGAGGTCGTTCTGGGGCGGGCGGATCGTGGAGATCGAGCTCGAAGAGCCCGAAAGGGCCGAGGTCCCCGAGCCGGCGCTCACGGGCGCGCCGGCAGAACCGCCGGAGAGCGGCTTCGCCGCCGAGCCCGCCGTCCCGGCGGCCCAGCAACCGCCGGCTGAAGCGGCGGCTCCCGCTCCGGAGCCGCGGACCGCGGCGCCGCAGGGGGCCATGGACGAGGAGGCGTTCGCCGCGGTCGAGGCGGCGCTGACCGAACTCCTGTCGGCGGCCGGCTTCTTCGTCGAGATCCGCCGCCGCCCGGGCGAGGAAATGCTGTTCGAGCTGATCGGCGACGACGTCGAGCCGCTGCTCATGAGCGGTGGCGAGGGCCTGAGCGGACTCGAAGTCCTGGTCGGCCGCATCTGTTCCAAGGAGCTCGGCCGCCCGGTGTACCCGCGGCTCGACGCCGAAGGATTTCGGGCCCATCAGCGCGAATCCCTGGAAGAGCTGGCGCTGCGCTCGGCCGAAGAGGCGAAGAGGACCCGGCGGCCGCAGCTCCTGCCGCCCCTCTCGCCCGCCGAACGGCGGCTGATCCATCTCGCCCTGGCTGAAGACCCGGAGGTCGAAACCCACAGCGAAGGGGACGGGTTCCTGAAGCGCGTGGCCGTCCGGCCTAAGGCCAGCTGATCGGGTGATCTGCGATCGTGTGATCGGGTGATTGCTCTCACCGATCGCCCGATGGCTCGATCACCCGATCACCCGATTTCTTCTGATGCGTCCCAGAACGGACTCCATTCTCGACACCATCGCTGCCCTGGCGACTCCCGTGGGCCGATCGGCGCTCGCGCTGCTGCGCGTCTCGGGGCCCGAGAGCCGCGCGGTCCTCCGCGCGGTGACGGAGGGATTGCCGGAAGACCCCGCGCCCCGGCATCCCTATCTCGTCTCGTTCATCGACGGCTCGGGCGAGGTGCTGGATCGGGGGCTGGCGACCGTCTTCGCCGCTCCGGAATCGGCGACGGGGGAAGACGCGGCCGAGCTCTCGATCCACGGCAGTCCCATCGTGGCCGAACGAATGCTGGCGGCCCTCGTAAGCGCGGGGGCTCGTCCCGCGCGCCCCGGAGAATTCACGGAACGCGCTTTTCTCCTCGGAAAGATGGACCTGGTCGAGGCGGAGGCCGTCCGGGATCTGATCGAGGCCCGCACCGAGGCGGCCGCGCGGCTCTCCGCGCGCCGGCTCGAGGGGCGGCTCTCGCGCTTGATCACCGGCGTCCGGGAGGATCTCGTCGCGGCGGCGGCCAGCCTGGCCGCGACCATCGATTTCGCCGAGGACGTCGGCGAGGCCATCTCGCCCGAGACCCGATCGCGCCTGGCGGCAGCCGCCCAAACGCTTGCCTGCCTGACGGCGAGCTACGAGACCGGCAGGCTTCTCTCCGCCGGTTGCCGGGTGACGATCCTCGGCCGGCCCAACGCGGGCAAGTCCACGCTCTTTAATGCGCTCGCCGGCTCGGCGCGCGCGATCGTCACCGACGTGCCGGGAACCACGCGGGACACGCTCCACGTCACGGTGGACGTGCGGGGGATCCCCGTCGAGATCGTGGACACGGCGGGCCTGAGGGAAACCGAGGACGCGGTCGAGAAGATCGGGGTTATCCGCGCGCGGGAGGCGGGCCGGGAAGCCGACCTCGTGATCTACGTTTTCGACGCCGTCGTCGGCTGGAGCGCCGAGGACACCGCCGCGCTCGAGGATCTGGGATCGAGGCCGGTCCTCACCGTAGCCAACAAGATCGATCGGCTTGCCGGAAGCGTCTCTGAGAGCTGGCCGGCCGGATCCGTGCCCCTCTCGGGAATCGCCTCGGACGCCGGCTCGAAACTGCATGGTCTTCTGGCCGAGCGGCTCGCCCGCGACGTTTCCACGGAAGGCTCCTCCGAGGTGCTCTCCTCGCTCCGGCAGCGCGACCTGGTCGAGCGCGCCCGCGCCGGGACGCTCCAGACGCTCGACTCGCTGGCGAAAGGCGAATCCCCCGAGTACGCCGCGACCCATCTGGACTCTGCCCTCGATGCGCTCGCCGACCTCGCCGGAGAGACCACGGCCGAGGATGTTTTGCGCGCGATTTTCTCCACTTTCTGCATCGGGAAATGATCGTTTCGATGGAGCGACTGGGGGACTGGGGGACTGGGAGACTGGGGGAGGAAGCCGGGTATCTTTCTCCCAGTCTCCCCATCTCCCAGTCTCCCAGTCATGGACTTGCCCGCAGAAAAATCGCTGGAGTGACGACGGAGCTTGTCCGGTGAAGTTTGACGTATTGGTGATAGGCGGCGGACACGCCGGCATCGAGGCGGCGCATGCGGCGGCCCGCATGGGCCGCAGGACGGTCCTGCTGACGGGAGAACTGGCCGCGATCGGCCGCATGTCGTGCAATCCCGCGATCGGCGGCCTCGCCAAGGGGCAGCTCGTTCGCGAGATCGACGCCCTCGGCGGGCTCATGGGAGTCCTGGCCGACGCGGCGGGCATCCAGTTCAAGATCCTCAACCGCTCGCGGGGCCCGGCCGTCTGGGGCCCGCGCGCACAGTGCGATCGCGCGCTCTACTCGCGAGTAGCGCGCCGGGCGCTGGAAGAGACTCCCAATCTGACCCTCCTCGAGGGCATGGCGGAGGACTTCCTCGATGCGCGGGGGCGCGTCTGCGGGGTCGTGACCGGAGACGGCCGGCGGATCGAGGCCGGTGCGGTCGTCGTCACGACGGGCACGTTCCTGCGCGGCCTGATGCACACGGGGGAGCGGAGGACGACGGGAGGGCGATTCGGCGAGGCCGCGGCGATCGGGCTCTCGGCGGGACTCGCGCGCCTCGGTCTGAAACTCGGCCGCTTCAAGACCGGCACGCCCCCGCGCGTCCATCGCGACACGGTCGAGTACGGCGCGTGCGAGCCGCAGCATGGAGACGAGCCCCCGGTTCCCTTCTCGTTTCGGACGGAGCGGCTCACGGAAAAACAGGCGCTGTGCTGGCTGACGGCGACCAATGAGCGGGTCCACGAGTTGATCCGCGAGAACCTCCACCGAAGCCCCCTCTACACCGGCCAGATCAAGGGCGTCGGTCCCCGCTACTGCCCCTCCGTCGAGGACAAGGTCGTGCGCTTTGCCGAGAAGCCGCGCCACACGATCTTCCTGGAACCCGACGGCTGGGAGGCGAAGGAGATCTACATCAACGGCCTCTCGACCTCCCTGCCCGAAGACATCCAGCGGGCGATCCTCGCGGAGATCCCGGGCTTAACGCGCGCCGAGATGCTTCGGCCGGGCTATGCCGTCGAGTACGACTTCTCCCTGCCGGAGCAGCTGCGCCTGACGCTCGAAGTCCTGGAGGTCCCCGGCCTCTATCTCGCCGGCCAGATCAACGGGACTTCGGGATACGAGGAAGCCGCGGCGCAGGGCATCTGCGCCGGGATCAACGCGGCGCTGGCGGTGGCGGGCGAGGAGCCCTTCGTGCTCGAGCGCTCGGAGGCGTACGCCGCCGTGATGATCGACGACCTGACGAAGAAGGGGCTGGAAGAGCCCTATCGCCTCTTCACCTCGCGGGCCGAGTACCGGCTGCTGCTCGGCGTCGATTCCGTTCTGCAGCGGCTGCTGCCCCACGGGCGCCGCCTCGGACTTGTGGAGGAAGAGGAATACACCAGGGCGATGCGGAGCGAGGAGCGCATCGCCAGGGCGCAAACCTCTCTCGAGGCCCGCGTCTTCAACCCGGACCGCGAGACCCAGAGGCAGGTCTTCGAGCAGGTCGGCATTCGCCTGGAGATCCGGACCTCTCTCTACAAGCTCCTTCAAAGAAACGACGTTGACCGCTCGGCCGTCGCGGGTCTTGCCCCGGAGATCTTCGAGGATCTCACGCGCGAGGAGGCGAGCATCCTCGAGAACAGGGTGCGCTACGAGGGGTACATCCGGCGCGAGAAGGAACGCGTCGAGCGGTTGAAGCCGCTGGAGGGACGGCGCATTCCGGAGGATTTCGACTACGCGGCGGTTCCCGGCCTCTCGCGCGAGATCGTCGAGAAGTGCTCCAGGCGCCGGCCGCGAACTGTCGGCGAGGCTTCCCGCATCTCCGGGGTCACTCCCGCGGCCGTCGCGATAATCTCGGCGCGTGTCGCGAGGAACCGCGCCCCGGCCGCATGAATTCTTCGCCGCGGAAATCCAGAGACAGGCGCCTCTTCTCGGGCTCCCCTTCGAACCCGCGGTCATCGCTTCCCTTTCTCGGTATCTGGCGGAGCTTGACCGCTGGAGGAGGGGAACGAATCTGACGGGCCCTCTCCCGCCGGAAGAGCTCGTCTCTCACGCCCTCGAATCTGCCTTCGGTCAGCGGCTAATTTCTCATGGCGCTCGAGTTGTTGACATTGGCTCGGGCGCCGGCCTGCCCGGGATCCCGCTTGCCATAGCTCGTCCAGACATCTCCATGACCTTGCTCGAGCCGCGCGGAAAGCGCGCCTCCTTCCTGCAGCACGCAATCCGCAGCGTCCCCGTCGAGAACGCTCGCGTCGAGAAGGCCCGCGCGAGCGATCTGGATGAGGCAAGTTTCGATGTAGCCACCGTCCGAGCGGTCGGCGGCCTTCCCGAGCTCCTCGGCCGGGCCGCGTTTCTGACACCCGAAGGCCTCCTTTTCGCCTGGACCACGAAGCCCTCCGAGCTCGCCCGGTCTCTCGCTTCGGTGTTCGAGCTCGAGAGAGTCTTGCGAATACCCGGGAGCGCCGAGAAGGCGGTCGCCCTCCTGCGCAAGAAGCCGGATCATTTGTAGGGCCCTCTTGAAGGTCGCGGACTGGAACGGGCGCCCCGGATCCGCCGTCGTTTCCCTCGTCGGCACGCGGCGGCCAGGCCGCAAACGTCAACGGAGGGCCGCCGCTCTGGTCTCTCGGGCACAGGGACAGCGAGCCTCGGTCACCACTGTGGTGCGTGCCCTCGGACAAGGCCTCCTCCGGAAAACGCCGCCGGCTCCGGGGCTGGCAGTGTGGCTTTAAGCCGGGTTAGGAGCTCCGGCGGCGGGACGCCTCCCGGAGGAGGCATGAGCGAAGGAGCAAGGCACACTGAATCGTTCGCCTCGCCATCCCTGCGACTGAGCGATTAGCGACGGCTCGGCTTTCACTTTCGCGGCAAGGCCGGAGCGTGCCGACGAGGGAGATGGACCGACGCCGGGGCGGCCTTTAGAGCCGAGCCCGCACTAGGGCGGCGAATTGAAGCTCTCGTTCTCGGATGAGCCGGAGCGCCGTCTTGGAGAGGCGGCGGACAGCTTCTTTGCGAGAACCTCGAGTTCGTCTCCCGAGGTCCGGGGAAACTCGACTTTCAAGAGGACCATCAGCCTCCAGATTTCAAAAGCGGCAGCCTTGGCGCCCTTCAGGGGATAGGCGTCGAAGTGCTCGACGATTCGCCGCAGTTCCCCGCGGCGGCAGACGCGGTAATAGCTGGCCGCCTGCGTGAAACCGGCGACGTGCGTCGCCGCGCGCGGCCGGACGCGATAGGCGGTTCCGATCCCGCCGAAGAAGCGCTGAAGGGAACCGAGCAGGTCTTCCTTCGCGGGCAGAAGCCTCACGGCGAAGTAGAGGACCATATTCGAGCGCGACGCGCGGCTAAAGGTGAAACAGCCGCCGGCTTCAACGAGTCCCGTGACGTACCAGGGGTCCAGATTCGGGTCGGCGGCAGGCTCCAAGAATGTTTAATATAGAACATTTCCACGTGGAACACAAGCTTGCGGACCTGTCCCTGGCCTGCGGATGCTTTTTTGGGCCAATGCGATAGGCTTGCGCCGCTTTTTCAGGAGGCCCTGTTGACCGCTGTGATCGCTGTGGCCAACCAGAAAGGAGGCGTCGGAAAGACTACGACCGCCATCAATCTGGGCGCCGCGCTGGCCGCCCTCGACCGGAAGGTGGCGATCCTGGATCTCGATCCCCAGGCCAACGCGACCTCCGGGCTCGGATTCTCCAAGCGTGAAAGCGAACCCAACAGTTACAGCCTTCTGCTCGGCCGTCCGGCTTTCGGAGCCTTCCGGCCGACCGGATTTCCGAACCTTTCGATCCTGCCTTCCACGCGCGATCTCGTCGGCGCCGAGGTCGAGCTGGTAGACGCCCCCGATCGCGAGCAGCGGCTGAGGATCGCCATCGCCCCCTTGCTCGGCGAGGCCGAGTTCCTCTTCATCGATTGCCCTCCCTCGCTCTCGCTGCTGACCGTCAACGCCCTGACCGCCGCGGACTCGGTCCTCGTGCCGATCCAGGCCGAATACTTCGCGCTGGAGGGAGTCAGCGAGCTTCTCGACACGATCGAAAGGGTCCGGACTTCCTTCAATCCGCACCTCTCCCTCGAAGGGGTGCTCCTGACCCTTTACGACGAACGAACCAACCTCGCGCGTCAGGTCGCCGAGGACATCCGGAAGCACCTGGGAGACGCGGTCTTCACGACGGTGGTCCCGCGAAACGTTCGCCTGGCGGAGGCGCCGTCCTTCGGCAAGCCTGTGCTGTCCCATGACATCAAGTCGAGCGGGGCCGAGGCGTATGTAGAATTGGCCCGGGAATTCCTGCGAAGAAGGAAGGCAAAGTGACGCGAAAACAGGCCCTGGGACGTGGACTCTCGGCCCTGTTGCCCGGGGCGAGCGAAGAGCCGCGGGCCGCGGGTGTGCAGGAAGCCGAGATCGGCCGGCTCGTCACCAGCCGCTATCAGCCGCGCCGCCAGACGCCGGAGGCGACGCTGGCCGAACTCGCCGACTCGATCCGCCAGCACGGGATCATCCAGCCGATCGTCGTGGCGCCCCGCGGCGACAAGCTCGAGATCGTCGCAGGAGAGAGACGCTGGCGGGCCGCCGCCATGGCCGGCCTGAAAACGGTCCCGATCATCTTCCGCGACTCGACCGACCAGGGCCGCCTCGAGGTCGCTCTCGTCGAAAACCTGCAGAGGGAGGACCTCAATCCGATGGAAGCCGCGGAGGCGTGCTGGCGGCTTCGCGAGGAATTCCACCTGAGCCAGGAACAGATCGCGCAGCGGCTCGGAAGGGACCGGACGACCGTCGCCAATACCATGAGGCTCGCCAGGCTGCCCAATTCCGTCAAGGAGAAGGTCCGGGACGGCTCTCTGTCAGGCGGCCACGCCAAAGCCCTTCTCGGCCTCGCGTCTCCGGACGATCAGGAGCACCTCGCGGAAGAGATCATCCGGCGGGCGCTGTCGGTGCGGCAGACGGAAAAGAGGGTCGCCGCCATGGCCGCGCAACCGAAGCTCCTTCGCGAGCGGCGAGCCGACCCCTTCACCAGGGACGCCGAGGAAAAGCTCTCGCGCAGGTTGAGGGCACGCGTCCGGATCTTGCGGCGGCGGCGCGGGGGCAGGATCGAGATCGCCTTCGGCTCGGAAGAAGAGTTGATCGGGCTGTTCGAGAGGATTTCGGGTAAGAATTAGGGATCGTCCAACAATTCGGGGAGGAATCCATGAAAACCGGGGGAGAAGGTTCGAAGCTGAACGGTTTCATCGACAAGGGCAGCCACGTCCGGGGAGATCTCGCGTTCGAGGATGCCTTCCGGATCGACGGCCACTTCGAAGGCAAGATCCGCTCGGGGAGCGAACTGATCGTGGGTGACGCCGCCGACGTCACCGCCCAGATAGAGGTCGAGCGGCTGTCGGTCAACGGCCTGCTCAAGGGGAGCGTGAAGGCGACCCAGCGCGTCGAGATCCTGTCCAAGGCGCGGGTCTTCGGCGACATCGCGACGCCGATCCTCCGAGTCGAGGAGGGGGCCGTGCTCCAGGGGTCGTGCCAGATGGAGGAGTCGAGCGAGTCGAATCTGGTCGAGCTCCCATTCCAACGAAGCTAGGGTAAACTACTGAAAATAAGCCACTTGTTAGAGAGCAGACCGGGCGGGGCCGCCTTTTCCCGGCTGCCTGCTCTCGACTCCGACCGGTGCGTGTGCTATTGATCCCCGGTTTCAGTCGGGTCGAAAGAGTTTCGTCCGCTTGCGGCGGCCCGAGTCGGGTCGCGGAGAAGGCCACCGCCCAAAGCTCATGATCAAGGCTCCCGACGTCACGGTCCTCTACGTCGTCGTCTGCTTCCTGATCGCCTACGCGATCCTGAAGCGATTTCTCTTTCTTCCCCTCTCGGAGATCCTCGAGGAACGCGCGTCGGAAGAAAAGACCGCCGCGCGAGTCCACGCCGAGAGCCTCGAAGGCCTTTCCAACGCGATCGCCCATGCGGAGCTGGAGCTCGCGCGGGCCCGCCGCGAAGCTTTGAAGGAGCGCGAGCAGCTCCGCGCCGAGGGGCGCTCGCATCTGGAGGCAAAGCTCGCCGAGGCTCATGCGGCCGCGGGCGCGGCGATCGAACGGGCCAGCCGCGAAGTCGCTGCCGAGGCGCGCCGCTCCTCCGCCGAGCTGCCCGAGCGCGTCCGGCAGCTCTCGCGGACCCTGGCGGAAAAGATTCTCGGACGGAAGCTCGCCGCGTGAGCCTTCCCACGCTCCCGGTCCTCGCGCTCGCGGCGCCGGCTCAGGAGGCTGAAGGATTTCTCGGGCTGCCGATGTGGATCTGGCAGCTCGCCAACCTGGCGGCGTTCCTCGGTGTCCTCGGGTATTTCGTGGCCCGGCCGCTCGCCCAGGCGTTTCGCCGCCGCCAGGAGGCCGTGGAAGAGAGGATCCATCAGGCTCGTAAGTGGCGGGAGGAGGCGGCCCGGCTGGAGACGGAGATCCACGAGCGCATGGCGCAGCTCGATCGGGACCTCGCGGACGTGCGCGCTCGAGGCCTGGCCGAGGGAGAAACGGCGCGGGCCGCGCTGATCGAGAAGGCCGATGAAGAGGCGGAGCGGGTGCGGCGGGAGGCAGAGCAGGAGATCTCCCGTCGTCTGGCCTTCGCCAAGGAAGAACTGCGGCGGGCAGCCGCGGATCTGACTGCGACGCTCGCGACCGAGCGTCTGTCGACCGAGATCACGGAGGAAGACCGGCGCCGCCTCCTCGAGGAAGCCGTCGAAAGCCTCCCGGAGCGCTCGTGACGGCGTTCGCGCGAAGCTACGCCCAGGCGTTCCTGCAGGCTGCCCCGCAAGGCTACGACGTGGATCGCTTCTTGGAAGGAGCGAGGACGATCGACCACGCGGTCGCGGAGGACTCCCGCCTGAAGGCCTTCTTCACCTCGCCCGCCGTGCCCGTCCAGGCGAAGAAGGGGGCGCTGGCGCGGCTCTCGGCGCAGGCGGGCCTGGACGAATTCGGCGCGCGCCTGCTCGCCGTCGCGCTCGACAACGGCCGCCTGCCCGCGCTCTCCCAGATCCTGGCCGCGGTCCGCGAACAGGCCGACCAGGCGAGCGGGGTCGTCGCCGCCCGGGTGACCGTGGCCGCGCCCGTGGGCGAAGCCGAGCGCGAGCGGATCGCCCGGGCCCTGGCGCGTTCGGTCGGGCGCCGGGTGCGGCTGGAGATGGACGTGGACGGGAAGATTCTCGGCGGGTTCGTGGCGCGCGTGGGCAGCGAGGTCTTCGACGCTTCGGTTCGACACGCCGTGGAACGCTTTGCCGAGGAAACGAAAGGAAGGGCAGGGGCCTGACGATGCAGATCAAAGCGGACGAGATCACGGAGATCCTCAAACAACAGCTCGCCGGCTACGAGAAGGCGATCGACGTGGCGGAAGTCGGCACGGTTCTGTCGGTCGGTGACGGGATCGCGCGAGTGTACGGGCTGGAGAAGGCGATGGCGGGGGAGCTTCTCGACTTCGGGCACGACCTCTACGGTCTCGCCCTGAACCTCGAGGAGGACAACGTCGGCGTCGTGCTCCTCGGGGAAACCCGGGAGGTCGTCGAGGGGCAGCAGGTGCGGCGCACCGGCAGGATCATCCAGGTGCCGGTCGGGCCCGCCATGGTCGGACGGGTCGTGGACGCGCTCGGCCGCCCGCTCGACGGCAAGGGGCCGGTCGCGACGACAGAGTTCTATCCGCTCGAAAGGATCGCTCCGGGCGTCATCGACCGGAGGCCCGTGCGCGAGCCCGTCCAGACGGGGTTGAAAGCCATTGACGCGATGATCCCGATCGGCCGCGGCCAGCGCGAGCTGATCATCGGAGACCGCCAGACCGGCAAGACCGCCGTCGCGCTCGACACGATCATCAACCAGAGAGGGAAGGACCTGATCTGCATCTACGTGGCGGTCGGCCAGAAGAAATCGACCGCGGCGCAGGTCGTCAAGACGCTCGAGGAGTACGGGGCGATGGAGCACACGATCGTCGTCACGGCCTCCGCCTCGGATCCCGCTCCGATGCAGTTCATCGCGCCGTACGCCGGCTGCGCCATGGGGGAGTACTTCCTCTACAACAAGAAGCACGCCCTGACGATCTACGACGACCTCTCCAAGCACGCGGCGGCGTATCGCGAGATCTCGCTTCTCCTGCGGCGTCCGCCGGGGCGCGAGGCGTACCCGGGCGACGTCTTCTACCTGCACTCGCGGCTGCTCGAACGGGCGGCCAAGCTCTCCGACGCCCACGGGGGCGGGTCGCTGACCTCGCTTCCGATCATCGAGACGCAGGCCGGCGACGTCTCGGCCTACATCCCGACCAACGTCATCTCGATTACCGACGGCCAGATCTACCTCGAATCGGATCTCTTCTATTCGGGCGTGCGGCCGGCCGTCAACGTCGGGCTCTCGGTCTCGCGCGTGGGCGGCAACGCCCAGATCAAGGCGATGAAGCAGGTGGCCGGCAGCCTGCGCCTCGACCTGGCGCAGTACCGGGAGCTCGCCGCCTTCGCGCAGTTCGGCTCGGACCTGGACAAGACGACGCAGGCGCA
>JAWOLE010000239.1:0-11494 GCA_033853815.1 Thermoanaerobaculia bacterium | reverse complement strand
GTGAACCTCGAGAAGACCCTGACGCGCTCCTGCCCCTGCTGCGGCGGCAGCGGCCGGGTCAAAACCGACCTCTCCGTCGCCCTCGACCTGCGCCGGGAACTCCTCTCCAGGCGGGCCCTGTTCGGTTCCGACGAGACCGTCCGGGTGCGCGTGCGGTCGTCCCTGGCGAAGCTCCTGGCCGAGGAGGAGCCGGACCTCTTCTCGGACGTCGAATCGAGGCTCGGCATCAAGCTCGAGCTGGTCGTGGACGAGGCCTTGTCCCCTTCGGAGTACAATATCCTCTAAGTCTTTTTGTTTCAACAATTGACATTTTCGGAAATAAATCTTGGAGCAAAGTGTTGACTAGGTCAGCACGCGATACCTTCCTTCCCGGCCCCGGCCGAAGTGCCGGGGCCGCCTTTTTTACCGTCGCTCCGCACTACGCTACGGACCTGCGCCTGGCAGCGCACCAGCCCGCGGCTCGCTCGGATGCGAGCTTGACCGCGGGCTTGGTCCTACGCTTCGCGCTCCGCTCCCGCGGCGCAAGGCTCCTCCGCTCGGTTACTTCGCGGAGACTCCTCGCGCCGCGACCAAGGCCTGGTCGGGGGGGCGGTCTTGAGTGACCGGGCAGTCCAGCCGAAAGAGTCCTTGCTGGAATGGTCCGTTTGGATCAGACCCTTCCGCTCTAGCCCGGACTAGGCTGGCCGCTTGCGTCCGGGAGTCATTGGGCTTCCGGCGCTGCACTGGCATGAGGGGACCTCGTCCGGCGGCCCTGGCCTGGGTTCTCGGCTTCGTCGCGACCGCTCTGCCCGCCGCGACCTTCACGGTCACCAACACCAACGACTCCGGCCCCGGCTCGCTGCGCCAGGCGATCCTCGACGCCAACGCCAGCCCCGGCGCCGACACGATCGCCTTCAACATCCCGGGCCAGGGCGTCCACACGATCAGTCTCCTGTCTGCTCTGCCCGCTCTGACCGACGACGCCGGGGCGACGATCGACGGCTACACCCAGCCGGGTTCAAGCCCGAACACGCTCGCCATTGGTGACAACGCAGTCATTCGAATCGAGTTGGACGGAGGGCAAGCCGAAGCTTCCGCGCATGGCTTCACTCTTCGGTCATCATCGAACGTTATTCGGGGCATCGTGATCAACGGTTTCGGGATGATCGGCGCGGGAGGCGGTGGCGTATCGATCGAGAACGGCTCAAACAATGCTGTGACCGGTTGCTTCCTCGGAACCGACGCCAGAGGGTCCTTCGCAAAGCCGAACGAGATCGGAGTCGCGATTGTGGAAGGAGAAGTTCTTCCGTCTCCTCTGCCTTCCCACACCACAATTGGAAGCACTTCGCCTTCCGACAGGAATGTCATATCGGGGAACGCGTCGGCCGGATTACTCATTTCTCAAGCGATCGACACAGTGGTCATCGGCAACTACATCGGTACCGATTTCTCAGGCATGGCCGCCCTCCGAAACGGCGGCGGCGGAATGATCATCAACCCATCTCAGGGAGCAATCATCGGCGGGGCAGCCGCTGGGTCCGGAAACCTGATCTCGGGCAACTTTGGTTATGGTCTGCTTGTCCAGGGAGGGCAGGTCGTCATCCAGGGAAACCGCATTGGCACGGATGCAACCGGCTCCGCGGCAGTACCCAACAGCGGCGTCGGCGTTCAGTGCTTCTTTCCGGCCGATATGCTCTTAGGAGGGGATACTCCCGGTTCGGGGAACCTGATCAGCGGAAACGGCTTTGACGGCGTGCGCATCCGCAAACCTCTGGGCGCACGCCTGGTCGGCAACTTCATCGGCACGGATGCCGCCGGGAAAGCCTCGCTCGGCAATGGACGGCACGGCGTTTCGATCATGAATCCTACCGGTCCGGACCCAAACGGTGCGAGCCTGAACAACAACGTGATCGCCTTCAATGTAGGCGCCGGCGTCGCGATCGGTGATGACGTGAACGACGGGTCTTCCGGGAACCGACTCTCCTCCAACTCCATCCACGACAATGGCCAGTTGGGGATCGATCTGGGAAGCGACGGAGTGACGATCAACGACGCTTGCGATACGGACACAGGCCCGAATAACCTTCAAAACTTTCCCGTGTTGACCTCGGCAATCTCCGACGGCATCTCAACGCGGATCCAGGGAACGTTGGACAGCCACCCGGGCTCAACCTTTTCGATTCAATTCTTCTCGAACCTCGCCTGCGACCCCTCCGGATATGGCGAAGGACAGACCTTTCTCGGGGAGACCTCGGTGACCACGGACCTGTCATGCAACGCGAATTTTGACATTACGCTGGCTGTCGGGTTGACCGGTCAAGTCGTCACAGCGACGGCGACGGATGCCGCGGGAAACACATCGGAGTTCTCCGCGTGCGTCAGCGCGACCTTCGCGTCTCTGCCTTCCTCGGTCCCGACCCTCGGCCCGGACAGTCTGACCGCGCTCACGCTGCTCCTCGCGGCGGCCGGGATTTTCGCGCTGAGGAACGCTCGATGATCGCGCGCTGGACGGCGCTGCTGGGCATCGGTCTGATGTCGGCGGCAGTCTGTTCTTCGGCGACTTTCACGGTCACCAACACCAGCGACTCCGGGTCCGGCTCGCTGCGCCAGGCCATCCTCGACGCCAACACGAATCCCGGCGCCGACACGATCGCCTTCAACATCCCCGGCCAGGGCGTCCACACGATCAGCCCTCTGTCTCCGCTGCCGCCCCTGACCGACGACGCGGGCGTCACGATCGACGGCTACACCCAGCCCGGCGCGAGCCCGAACACCCTGGCTGCTGGCGACAACGCAGTCTTGCTGATTGAGCTTGATGGATCTTCAGAGAGCCCGAATGGCGCTGGATTGGCTCTCGCCGCGTCGGCGAACGTGATCCGCGGGCTGATCGTGGGCCGATTCGATACAGGGATCTTTATTGAGGCGGGGAGCGGCAATTCCGTCACGGGATGCTTCCTGGGCACGGATTCATCGGGTTCGGTCGCTGCGCCGAACCGGAACGGCCTCGCGCTCCAGTTCGTGTCCACGATCAATCCAATCGTCGGATCGACAGTCGGGGGAGATGTCCCGGGAAACCGTAATCTCATATCCGGAAACACCGAGACCGGAATGTCTGCGTTCGGAGTTTCCGACTGCACCATAGCCGGCAATTTCATCGGTACCGATCGAACGGGAACATCGGCGCTGCCGAATGGCAGCGACGGAGTCGGGATCGGATTCTCCTCGCAGACCGTCGTAGGTGGTTCGACTCAAGGCTCTCGAAACATCATTTCCGGTAATACGGGCAACGGGGTCGTCTCTTATGCCAGCTTCGGTTCTCGCATACAGGGCAACTTCGTTGGAACAGATGTCACCGGCACCGTAGGAGTTCCCAACGGCGGTGGCATCGCCTGTGAAAGCGACGTAGGCACCTTTGTTGGAGGCGCAAGCTCCGGCCTGGGCAATGTCATCGGCGCGAACCGTTCCGATGGCATCCAGATCTTCTACAACGCCTCCAGCGATTTCATCCTCGGAAACTTCATCGGAACAGACCCATCGGGGACCATTCCGCTCGGCAATGGAAAAAACGGGGTCCTCATCTGGATATCCTCGGCCAGGACGACTCTTGGCGGCGCCCCACCTTCGGCCTCGAACGTGATCGCGTTCAACGGCGGGGCTGGGATCGCAATCGGCCGCGACTCTTCGGACGCGTCCAACGACAACCGGATTTCCGGCAATTCGATTCACGACAATGCGGGGCTCGGCATCGATCTGGGTTCGGATGGCGTCACACTGAACGACGACTGCGATAGCGGCCGCGGACCGAACCTGCTGCAGAATTACCCCCTGTTGGCGAGCGTGGTGCCTTCGGACGGCAGCACGACGATCCAGGGGACGCTGAACTCGGTTCCCAATACACACTTCATTGTCGAGTTCTTCTCGAACGGGTTGTGCGATCCCTCGGGATTCGGCGAAGGCGAGAAATACCTCGGCTACGCGTATATCTTGACGGACGCTTCCTGCAATGCGAGCTTCGAGGTCACCTTGCCAGTCACAGTCGCGACGGGCTCCTTTGTGACGGCCACGGCGACCGATCCGGCGGGCAACACGTCGGAATTCTCGGCATGCCGGCCGGTGACCACCGGTCTCGACTTCTACACGGTCACCCAGTGCCGGGTCGCCGACACGCGGGGACCGGCGGGACCGTTCGGAGGGCCGGCTCTCGCCGCGGGAGGCGACCGGACGTTTTCGATCGCCGGCCAGTGCGGAATACCCGTGGACGCGAAGGCCGTCGCCTTCAACTTCCTCATCTTTCAGCCGACCTCGGGCGGGGACCTGCAGGTTGCCACCCCCGGAAATCTCCCCGTGCCTCCCACGCTCTGGTATTCGGCGGGTCAGCCTCGCGCCAAAAACGCGGTTCTGGCTCTCGGCTCCACGGGAGAGATCGTGACCCGGCTGGATCAGGCCTCGGGTTCCGCCGATCTGGTGATCGACGTCACCGGCTACTTCCGCTGAGCCGTCGACGCTGAGACGAAGGTGGGCTCACCGGAAGCTATATCTATATTGATACAGCCTTGCCGCTTCACGGGAGGAGGCTTCTCGAGAGGTGGCCTATGATCTTCGAGTTCACAGGAGGGCAAGGGCGATGAGGCTAATCGTGAAGGGGTTGACGGCGGCGGCGCTGGCTGTTGCAGGACTGGCGGCGGCGCAGAGCGCGGATGACCCGTTTCAGTGGCTGGAGGACGTGCAGGGCGAGAAGGCCCTGGCGTGGGCCAAGGAGCACGACGCGAAGTCGACGGCGGTCCTGGAGGCGCGGCCGGAATACAAGCCGATCTACAAGCGCACGCTCGAGATCCTGGACTCGAAGGAGAAGATCCCGACGCCCAGGTTCTTGGGCGAGACCGTCTACAACTTCTGGAAGGACGACGCGCACGAGCGGGGCATCTGGCGCCGCACCTCGCTCGCCTCGTACCGCACGGCGGCGCCGCAATGGGAGACGGTGCTCGACGTGGACGCGCTCGCGAAGGCGGAAGGCAAGTCGTGGGTTTTCCACGGCGCAAACTGTCTCGCGCCGGCTTTCGTCCGTTGCATGATCAGCCTCTCGCCCGGAGGCTCCGACGCCTCCGTAGAACGCGAATTCGACACAACGACGAAGCAGTTCGTCCCGGACGGCTTCACCCTTCCGGAGGCGAAGTCCTCCGTCGACTGGCGGGACGGGGACACCCTCTGGGTCGGGACCAATTTCGGGTCCGGGTCGCTCACGACCTCCGGGTATCCCCGGATCGTCAAGCTCTGGAAACGCGGCACGCCGCTCACGTCGGCCAGGGAGATCTTCGAGGGCAAGAGCGAGGATGTCGCGGAGCACGGCTCGAGCGAGATCCTGAGCGACGGCCGGTACGAGCTCGTCACTCGGACCCCGGCCTTCTTCCGTAACGAGCTGTTCCTCATGCTCGGCGACCGCCTCGTCAAGCTCGACCTGCCGGAGGACGTCCGGCCGCGGGATTTCTTCCACGACCGGCTGCTCTTCTCCCTTCGGAGCGACTGGACGGTCGGCGGCAAGACCTACCGCGCGGGCTCTCTCCTCGCCGGCGGGATCGACGACCTCCTGCGCGGCGTCCGGCGCTTCGAAGTGCTCTTCGAGCCGAGCGAGCGCGTCTCGCTGGCCGACGTCGAGCGCACGCGCGACCGCGTGCTCATCGTGACACTCGATAACGTGCACAGCCGCGTCGCGGCACTCTCGCTCGAGGGCGGCGCCTGGAAGCGGTCGGAGGTTCCGGTGCCGGGGCTCGGCAACGTTTCGCTCCAGTCGACGAGCGACCTCACGGAATCGTTCTTCTTCACGTACGAGGACTTCACGACCCCCGCCTCGCTCTGGCTCTCCGAGGGCGGAGGGGCGCCCGTGAAGGTCAAGGCGCTGCCGGCCTTCTTCGACGCGAAGGGGATGAAGACCGGGCAGTTCGAGGCCACGTCGAAGGACGGCACGAAGATCCCGTATTTCGTCGTCATGCCGAAGGGGTTCAAGGCGAACGGCACGGCGCCGACACTCATGACCGGCTACGGCGGCTTCGAGATTCCCGAGGTGCCGCGGTACGGCGGCGTCGTCGGGTCGGCCTGGCTCGCCCGCGGCGGCGTCTTTGTCGTCGCGAACATTCGCGGCGGAGGGGAGTTCGGCCCCGCCTGGCACAAGGCGGCCATGAGGGAGCAGCACATCCATAACTTCGAGGACTTCTCCGCCGTCGCCCGGGACCTGATCGCCCGGAAGATCACCTCTTCGCGCCACCTCGGTATCATGGGCGGCTCGCAGGGTGGCCTCCTGGTCAGCGGGACGATGGTCCTCTATCCCGACCTCTTTCACGCCGTCGTCGCGCAGGTGCCGCTGGCCGACATGCGCCGGTTCAACCATCTGCTGGCGGGCGCGAGCTGGATGGCGGAGTACGGCGACCCGGACAAGCCCGAGGATTGGGCCTACATGAAGACCTGGTCGCCCTATCAGAACCTCAAGGCGGACGCGAAATACCCGACGCCGTTCTTCTGGACCAACACCCGCGACGACCGCGTGCACCCGGCCCACGCGCGCAAGATGGTGGCGAAGATGGAGGCCCAGGGGCACCCGGTGTATTACTTCGAGAACACCGAGGGAGGCCACGGAAGCGGCGCGGTCAACAAGCAGACCGCGCAGGTGACCGCCCTCCAGTACGCCTACCTCTGGATGATGCTGAAGTAACCGTCGCTACGCGCTACGCGGCCGGCGCGGCTTCGCCGCCGGCGGGCGGCTCGGCCGGATGCGGCCTCGACCGCCCACCTCGCCGGCCGCTCCGCGCTCCGCTCCCGCGGCGAGAGGCTCCTCCCTCCTTCGTCGGGAGACTCCTCTCGCCGCGACCGAAGCCCAACGGCATGTCTGGATTCGTGTTTGCGTAGTTTCTGCCCGCGGGGAGGGCTGGAGCGACTCTCGCAGAGCTGGCGGCTGACCGTCGGCGCGGGCGCCCGCTTCGCGAGCGGCGCCGAGAGTTTCTAAGACGGAGGCCTTTCTTTCGGAGCCTCCCGTTGCTCATAGATTTCGATGACATCCTGAAGAGTACTCGCGTCCGCGGGGCGCTTGTCGGGGCGGAGGCGGACGATCCGGGGGAACCGCAGGGCGAAGCCGGACTTGTGGCGGTTGCTCTTCTGGATCGTGTCGAAGGCAACCTCGAGGACGACCTCGGGGGAGACGGCCCGCGCGGGTCCGTAGCGGGCGGTCGTGATCCTGCGGAAGTGGGCTCCCATGCGGCGGATCTCCTCGTCGGTCAGGCCCGAGTAGGCCTTGCCGATGTTGACGAAGTGCTCGCCGTCCCGCACGGCGAAGGTGTAGTCGGAGAGCATGCCGGCCCGCTTGCCGTGCCCTTGCTCGACCGCGGTCACGACGACGTCGAGCGTCGCCAGCGCTTTCTTCCACTTGCGCCACGCCTTGCCGCGCTTGCCGGCCTGGTAGGAGGAGTCGAGGCGCTTGAACATCAGCCCCTCGTTGCCCCGCTCGCGAGCCCGGGTGAAGAGCGCCTCGAGCTCGCCGGCGCCGGAGGCCCGAAAGACTTCGGAGATGAGCAGCCCCTTCGACTCGGCGGCGATCTCCTCGAGATTCCGTCGCCGCTCCGTCCAGGGTTTCTCGAAGAGGGGTTCGCCGCCTCGCGCCAGGCAGTCGTAGGCGATGAAGGCGACGGGGATCTCCGCGAGCAGCTCCGGCGGTGGCGCCTTGCGCCCGAGGCGGCGCTGGAGGCGGAAGAAGGAATCGGGGCAGCCCCCGGCCTTCGCCGACGCTTCGTCCGCCTTCGCCAAGGCTTCGGCGGACATTGCCTTCCAGGCAACGATCTCGCCGTCGAGCAAAAACTCGCCCGGCGCGAGCGCCAGGGCGAGCGTGATCTCCGGAAAGCCCACGGTCACGTCGTCCAGCGTCCGCGAGAAGAGGGCCACGCGGGAACCCGACTTGTGCGCGTGCGCCCGGATGCCGTCGAACTTCTCCTCGATGGCGAAGCCGGAAAGCTCCGGGACCACTTCCGCCGGGCCGTCGATCGGGGTTGCGAGCATGAACCCGATGGGATGGAAAAGCCGGAACCGGATCGCATCCAGCCGGCCGTCCCGCGCGGCCACGGCCGTCTCCCCGATGTCCCCGCAATCGCGGTGCGCGCGGGCCACCTCTTCCCGGTCGCGCTCGAAAGCCCGGGCGATCGCCTCCTCGACTGTCGTGATGTCGGCGCCGACGCGAAGCTCCCCGGACAGAGTCTTGACGAGATACTTCGCTTCGATAGCGGAAGAGCGCCGGAGCAGGTCTTCGATCGCCTTCTGCTTCTCCGCGGCTTTGCGGAAGGTCGCGAGCGCGCGCAGCGTCTGGTCCACCTCCAGGATTGCGAGGGGTGGGCCGACGGCAGGGAGGCCCTCACCCTGCCCCTCTCCCGGAGGGAGAGGGAACAGGAGCGAGACCGCCTCGCCCAGGTCTCCGATCGCGGCCGCGCATGCTCGGATGGTCTCCAGATCCCAGCCCGTGACCGCCGAGGCGGCCCGCGCGAGCGTTGCCCAGCCGGTGGAGGTAACCTGCTGTTCCCACTCGGCGAAGGGCGAGCCCGCGAGGAGGCGGGCGGTGATCGCCAGGCGCGCTCCCTCGAGAGGGCGCAAGGCCGCGGCCAGCCGTTCGATCTTTATGAGCCTTCCCTTCTCACCGGCCGCGGCCTCCAGGGCTTCCGCGACCGCCCGGTAGGCGTTTTCGTCCCCGGAGGTCACGCGTCTTCTTCCCTGCGCTCGGCGCGGTCGGTCAGGGCGCGCGCCCGGATCGACCGGCCCGCCAGGATGCGCGCGAAGTCGAGCGCGTACCCGTGCATCGTGACGACCCGGCGTGGCGAGACCGCGGCGACGTGTTCGAGGAGCTCCTCGAAGTCCGCGTGGTCGGAGAGAGGCAGCAGCACGTCCGCGTCGAAGTCGGCGCGGGAGGCCGCGCGGACCGCCCAGCCGGAGGCGTAGATGACGGACCGCGACTTGAGCCTCTGGACGACCGGCGTTCGCGCGCAGTTGGGCGGAACGATGAGCGCCTCGCCCGCCATCGGAGGGCCGGTCTCGTAAGCGCGGGAGGTCGGGAAGCGATGCCCGGCCGACTCGTACTCGGGCAGAAGCTTCCAGGCTGCGCCGTGGAGCACCGTCGGGATGCCCGCCTCCGCCAGGATCGCGGCGGCTTCCTGGGACTTGCCGAGCGCGTAGGCGAGGACGACGGGGGTCGCTCCCCGGTCGATCGCCTCACGGCAGGCCGTGACCAGGCGATGCTCGAGCGCGCCGCGGGGCGGAAAGCGGAAGACCGGAAGCCCGAAGGTGGACTCGGTCAGCAGGACGTCGGCCTGGCGGACTTCCGCCTGCGGCGCGGTTCGCCCGCGGCTTCTCTTGAAGTCGCCCGTGTAGAGGAGACTCTTCTCGCCGTCTTCGAAGAAGACCTGCGCTCCTCCGAGGATGTGCCCGGAGGAGAGGAGCGTGAAGGTCGCGCCCCTTCCCGTGAAGGGGTCGTCGTAACGAATTGCTGTGGCTTTACCCGTCCAATCGGGATTGCGGCGGCGGTAGAGGGCGATCGTCTCCGGCGTCGCGAGCAACTCGCCGTGTCCTGGCGCCGCGTGGTCGGCGTGCGCATGCGAGAGGATCGCGCGCTCGGCCGCAGCCGGCGGATCCAGGAAGGCCCGGAATGCCGGAGCGTAGAGGCCTTCCGGACGGGCTTCGAGGAAAGGCAGGAGGGCGTCCACGGGGCAATTGTGATTTGTGGGTTGTGAATGGGAATAGGGGGCGGCCCTCAGGCGGCGCGGTCCGTCACGCCCCGGCTTGGGGAACGAGGCCGAAGAGGGGGAGCGTGACGACCGTGTGGAGGCCGGCCGGCGCGTCCACGACGAAAGGGATCGCGTTCACGACGCAGCCGACTGTCGCCCGGTCGCCGTGGAACCCGCCGGAAACCTTCATATGCACCGGCGGGTCGCCTTCGATCACGATCGTGTCCGAGGGTTCCGCGACGCCCACGGCCATCGTCAGGTCGAGCTCGACCTTGACCTCATCCCCCGATTGGACGAGCGCGATCTGGTGGAGGCCGAGGACGCGGCCTGCCTGCACGTCCTGGGTGTTGGCCTCCGCCAGGACGGGCTCGATCGTCTCGGTGATCTCTTCGATCGGGAAGCCGAGGCCCTGCGCGATGATGGCCGCCGACTCGGAGAGGCCCACGTGTCCGAGTTTCTTCTCGGCCACGCCTTTGAGGAATTCCTCCCGCGTCAGGCCCGCTCCGACCTTCGCGCGCAGGGGACCGCGGCGCTTGGCCGCGTCCACGATGCGAGTGACCTTGATGCGGTCCACTCGAGCGCAGGCCGCGGCCGCGGCGAGCGCCAGCCGGTCCATCACCAGCCCGGGGTTGACCCCCGTTCCGAGGACGCCGACGCCATGTTGCCGGGCCTTCCGGTCGATGCGCTGGGCGAGCGCCCGGTTCTTCAGCTCCGGATACGACAGCTCCTCGCAGGTCGAGACGACGTGGAGGCCGGCCTCGATGGCTTCCTCGATCTGGGGCAGGACCGACTCGAGGCGGGAGCCCGTGCAGAGGACGCAGACGTCCCTCTTCTCGCGGCCCGCGGCGGACCGGGCGTAGAGCGCCCTGGCGGAGGAGTCCACCGTCATCTTCGGCGCCGACGGCCCGATCAGATCGGAGAGGCTCTTGCCGGCAATCGCCGGAGCCGGGTCCGCCGCTCCGAGCAGTTCGATGTCCGTGCGGGTGAGGAGGGCCTTCCCGACCTCGAGCCCGATCGGTCCCAGACCCACGAGGGCCACGCGAGACGGTTTCTTCACGGCTTCAACCTCCTGCGAATCGCGTTTTGAACCATTAGGATATACGCACGATTGTGAGCCGCGGGAGGTCCGGGAATGGATGAGGAGAAGAAATCGGAAAACATCGGCGAGGAGTTGAGAGAGCTCGCGCAGTCCTTCTCCGCCCTGGGGCGGTCGCTCTTCAAGGGGGGACGCGCGGTGTCGGTCGAGCTGTTGCGAGCCTTGCGCGGGATCGTGGACCGGGCTCGCGAAGAGATCGACCGGTTGAACGCCGAGAAGAAGCCGTGAAGCGCGCCGCGGCCCTCTGCTTCCTCATCCTGCCGGCCCTGTTCCTGGCGTGTGCGTCCAGCTCCGGGTCGCCGCAGGCCTCCACGCCGGGCAAGGGCTTCCGCGTGCTCGATGCAGTGGTCGTCGGGCGGACCTACGACCCGCCGGGGGCTCCCGGCACGAGCTTCGCCGGCAGCGGCAACTGGTTTCTCGAGTTCGAGGCAAAAGACGGACCGGCCACGGGTCACTACCGCTTCCCCGTGACACGAAGCCAGTACAACCGCTACCAGGAAGGAGACCGAGTCCAGCTCGTCATGGCCGACGACCGCTTGAACGACATCCGTCCCGGGCAGTAGAACCTCGTTGCTCTGGTCGCAAACGGCCGCCCCTACGGCACCAAAGGCGACCGAGCCCCAAGACAAGGCACGGGACTCAGAATATTTTCGAATCGAGATTAAGCGTCGGA
>JAWOLE010000238.1:0-6912 GCA_033853815.1 Thermoanaerobaculia bacterium | reverse complement strand
ATTCTCTTCGGCATCGGAGAAGAGGGCGGGGGGCCGATCTACGTTCAGGCTCTACGGCCTCTGGGGCGGTCGGCCTCCCCGCCGACGGAACACTGAACCAAAACGGAAGATACAAGGGGCGGCCCTTGTGGCCGCCCGCCCCTCTGGGTCATGCCGCGGCGTCAGGACGGACGACTGCGCTCGGACGCCTCAGTCAACGTCGATTTCTTTTCCCTGCACGACGCGTGAGGATGGAGTCACGAGAGTCGGGCGGGGACGCGGCCCCCCCACCCCGCCCTACGGCACGGAAGGCACGATCGGAGCTACCAGAGCTCCTTCTCCAGGAAGAGGGCTCCCGCCACGGGATTGTTCGTGTAGGGCGGGATGTCCCTGAAGCCGAGGGAGCGGTAGAGCGCGATCGCTTCACGCATCGACGGCAGGGTGTCCAGTCGCATCCGCCGGTAGCCGAGGCTGCGCGCCTGCCCGATGACGGCCTCGGCTAGCGAGCGTCCGATTCCGCGTCCCCGGAAGGCGTCGCGCAGGTAGAGCCGCTTCATCTCGCAGACTTCGCCCGTGATCCTTCGCAGCGCGACGCAGCCGGCGATCTCGCCGTCCCAGCGGGCGAGCAGCAGCGCCCCGGAGGGCGGGGCGTAGGCTCCGGGCAGGCCGGCCAGCTCCGCCTCGAAGCCCTGGAAGCAGAGATCGACGTCGAGCGAGGCCTCGTATTCGCGGAAGAGCCTTCGGGCGTCTTCGAGGTCTTGCGGCGAAGAAGCGGGCCGACAGGAGATCATCGGAAACTCAGAGCACCGGCCCGGGGAAAAGGTCCAGGAGTTCCGCTAGCTCGGCGATGCGCTCGACCGGCTCGGGAGCGGGGCAGGCGCCGATCAGGATCGGGCGAAGTCCGGCCGCGCGGGCGCCTGTGATGTCCACTTCGTAGAGGTCCCCGACGTAGGCGCAGCTCGAAGCGTCGAGGCCCAGCAGCCCGACTGCTGAGAGGAAGATACGGGGATCGGGCTTCTCGACCCCGACCAGCGAAGAATCCACGATGATTTCCAGTTGCGGCGCCAGCTCCGCCTCTTCCAGCAGTTGCCGGACCCTCCCGTCCGCGTTGGAGATCACTCCCAGCCGGTAGCCGCGTCCCTTCAGGGCCGCAAGCGTCTCCCGCGCCCCCGGGGTCGCCGCGGACCAGAGGTTCGACCGGCGGTGCTCGCGCACGATCCGGAGGGCCGCACCCTCCCGTTCCTCGCCGGGCACGCCGAGAGCGCGCAGGAGCTCGCCGAGGAACAGCGGCATCCGCTCGGCGTCCGTGGATTCCGGATGGCGCCGGATCCAGTCCCCTGCGGCGCTCGTCGCGGCGGCCTCGGCCTCGGCGAAGCGGCGCGGCGAAAAGGGCGCCCGCGCCGCGGCGCAGACGCGCTCGCCGTCCACATGGATCAGCGTGCCGCCCGCATCGAAGAGGAGGGCTTCGACTCGCCTCATGCGAGCGCCCCGCGGACCGCGGCCTCCAGTTCGTCGGCGATCGAGAGGACATCGTCCCGGTCGGTGCCTTCGACCAGGATGCGCAGGAGGGGCTCGGTGCCGGAGTAGCGAAGGAAGACGCGTCCCCGGTCGTCGAGCGCGCGCCTGGCGCGGTCGAGAACGGGAGCGAGGCCCGGCACCTCCTCGATCGCCACCCGGCGCGAGACCCGCACGTTGCGAAGGACCTGCGGGGACTTTTCGAGAGTCGCCAGGCGGGACAGAGAACCTCCCTCCTCCGACACGATCGAGGCGAGAAGCAGCGCAGTCTGGATGCCGTCGCCGGCCGGCGAGAAGGACAGGATGACGTGGCCGGAGGTTTCGCCCCCGATCACGGCGCCCGACTCCTCCATCAGCCGGGCCACGTTGCGGTCCCCGACGGCGGAGCGGCGAAAAGCGATGCCTTCGCGCGACAGAGCGGCCCCCAGTCCGAAGTTCGACATCACGGTCGCCACGACGCCCCCGGCGGTCAGCCGCCCCTTGCGCTTCCAGTTCCGGGCGACGATCCACAGGACGTCGTCCCCGTCGAGGATTCTTCCGGTCTCGTCGGAGAAGATCGCCCGGTCCGCGTCGCCGTCCCACGCCACTCCCATTGCGGCCCCCGCTTCCCGCGTCCTCGCGGCCATCGCTTCGGGGTGGAGCGCGCCGCAGCCCGCGTTGATGTTCCTTCCGTCCGGGCGGTCGGCGACCGCGGTCACCCGGGCGCCTGCCCGCCGGAGGACCTCCGGTCCCAGCCGGAAGGCGGCCCCGTTGCCCGCGTCCGCCACCATGGGGATCCCCCCGAGCGGCGCGCGGATTCTCGCGAGCAGCCGCTCGATGTAGATCTCCGCGAGCGCAGAGTCGGTCGCCTCGGGAAGCGGGTAGGTCGAAGGGGAGAAGGAGCGGGCGGGAGCGCTCCCTTCGGGCGCGCGCGAGGCCAGGAGAACCTTCTCCAGTTTCTCCTCCTCCTCGTCGGGCCACTTGCGCCCGTCGGAGCCGAAGATCTTGATGCCGTTGTCCTCGTAGGGATTGTGCGAGGCCGAGACCGAGATTCCCGCTTCGGCGCCGAGGGCGAGCACGAGCTCGGCCACCGTCGGAGTCGGGATCACGCCCGCGCAGGCGACGCGGGCCCCCGCGCGCGAAAGGCCCGACGCGAGCTCGCGGAGCAGGCCCGGCGTGGACTCACGCGTGTCGCCTCCGAGGACGACCGTCCTCCCGCCCGAGGCGCCTCTGCCGACCTCTTCTCCGATCAGGCGGGCCGTGCGGTTGTCGAGCGGGAAGGCCCCCGCCTTGCCGCGAAGGCCGTCGGTTCCGAAGAGCCTCATCGCCTGCCCTTCTTCGGGAGCGGCGAGGGCGTCGGCTCGGGGGGCGCCGCTTCGCGCAGCCGCACGGTGACGGTGACGACCTGTCCTTCCCGCACGCGCACGCCGGGCGCGTCGGTCAGGACGGTCGCCGGAACCGAAAAGCTCGCCGCCCGGCCGGCGAGCGAGACCGGATCGGTTTCGACCGAGGTCATCTTCGCGAGCGCGGTGGCCGGGCCGAGGAGGCGCGCCGAGCGCGGCTCGACCGAAACCTCCTCCACCGAGTGGTCGGGCGCCGGCTCGCCGGTCAGGCGGGCGACGATCGGGAGGGTCTTCTCGGCGAGCGAGTCGAGCGCGACGCGAATCTCGGAAGGTGAGATGGCGATCACCTCGACGTTCTGGGGGACGTTGACGTCCTCGGGTGCGAGGCGGTAGATCCGTTCGCCGCGCGGCGCGTCCGTCAGATCGATGACCGCCTCCAGCTTGGAGGGATCGAGCTGCCGCAGCGCCGTGAACGGGCCGCGCAGCCGTACTTCGACCGTGGGAGGCAGGGGAGAGGCGATCACCGTCTGCTCCGGCAGGTCGGCGACGGAGAGCGGGATCCCGTAGCTCCTCTCCGAGATCCGCTCCCGCTGCTGGGCCGCGAAGACGAACCAGATCAGGATCGCGATCGCCAGCGACAGGAGCTTCGTCCCCAGGTTGCGGAGCAGGACGGGTCGCGCCATTTCCTATTCCTAGTTCCGTGTAACGGCGGAATCAATACAGGCTGTGGAAAGGAGCTCCCCTTCGAATCCGCCACGGCGTCGGCTGCGCCTCCCTCGTCGGCACGCGCCGGCCCTGTCGCACAGAGGAGTTCCGGGCCGTCGCTCGTCGCTCAGTCGCACGGACAGCGTGGCGAAGGAGAGTCTGTGGTGTGCTCCTTCGCTCATGGCCTCCTCCGGAGGCTCCGCCGCCGCCGTGGCTCCAGCGTGGCGATATGCCGGACCGGAGCCCCGGAGCCGGAGGCGTTCCCGTACGGGGTGATGGGTGACGAGCATGGAAGACAGGGGCCGGCACCACGCTGAGAGTGCGAGGAACCCTCAGCGAGCACCGGTTCTCCGTGTAACGGCCTGCGCGAGCGTGCCCCGGGAGGGAATGCCGCAGGCTCCGGGGCGGGGGTTCCGCCACTATCGATTCGAATGTTACTCCCCACTACGCTGCCCGGGAGAATTCGCGCAGGAGCAGGTCGCGCAGGGCCTTGCCGTCCAAGTCCTCGATCAGGTCGCCATCGCGGGCGACGGCGATCGTGCCCCGCTCCTCCGAGACCACGACGGCCAGCGCGTCGGTCTCCTCGGTGATGCCGATCGCGGCCCGGTGGCGCGTGCCGAGCCTCAACCCCTCCTTCAACGACAGGGGAAGGAAACAAGCGGCCGCCGCCACCCGCTCCCCGGAGATGATGACGGCGCCGTCGTGGAGAGCCGTGCCGGGCGTGAAGATCGTCACCAGCAGGTCGTAGGAGACGGCCGAATCGACGGCCACGCCGTTCTCGATGTAGTTCTTCAGGCCCTCCCGCCTCTCGAAGACGATGAGCGCGCCGACCCGCCGCGTGGACAGGGAAGTCGCGGCGAGCACGATGTCGGAGACCGTCTCTTCGGCGTGGTAGCCCGAGAACCACGCGAAGAGGGGATTGCGTCCGAAGGCGGCCAGGGCCCGCCGCAACTCCTGCGCGAAGAGCACGATGACGGCGAGCGGAAGATAGAAGATGACCGCCTGGAGCACGGTCCGTACCGCGGTCAGCTTCGCGAAGACCGCGGCCTCGTAGATCGCGAAGGCCGTCACGATTCCGAGGACCATCTGCACGGCGCGGGTCCCGCGGATCAGGCGCAGGAGGCTGTAGACGAGGATCGCCACGACGAGGATGTCTACGGCATCGCGCCAGGTGAGCGACAGGTGGGAGAGCGAGCCGAGGCGCCTCCAGAGCGTTTCGATCATGAAGCCGCCGGCGCGGGCCCGGCCGGGGCCAGGGCCTTCGGCGCGGGAGCCTCGATGGCGGAGAGCATCCGCAGAAAACGGACCGATTCGGCGACGTCGTGGACGCGCGCGATCGAGGCTCCCGCACGCGCAGCCGCGGCGAGGCAGGCGAGCGAGCCCGGCAGCCGCTCGACGTTCGGAGCCGCGTCCCCGACCCCGGAGAAACGCCGGACGAAGCCCTTGCGCGAGGCGCCGGCCGCCACCGGAACCCCGAGCGTGCGGAAGGCCTCGAGATACCGCAGCAGGACGAGGTTTCCCTCCGGACTCTTCCCGAACCCGAAGCCGGGGTCCGCGGCGAGCCGATCGGGCGAGACGCCCGCCTCGAGCGCCCGCGTCAGGGCCTTCGCGAGCTCTGAAGCGATGTCGGCGAGCGGATGCGCGTAGGAGACGTCGCGCTGCATCGCGCGGGGATCGGTCCCCTTCATGTGCATGAGGATGGCCCCGGCCCCTTCGCGCGCGACGACGCTCGCCATGTCCGGGTCCTGGCGGAAAGCGGAGACGTCGTTGACAAGATCGGCTCCGGCCGCGAGCGCTTCCCGGGCGACGGCCGCCTTGCGCGTGTCGACCGAGATCGGGGAGGCGGTCCTGGCGCGGACGGCCTCGATGACCGGAACCACGCGGCGGATCTCCTCCTCGATAGGGACGTTCTCCATCTCGCCGTAGCTCACGGGGCGGGTGGACTCGCCCCCGATGTCCACGATCGCGGCGCCTTCCTCGAAGAGCTCCAGGGCTCGCGCGGCGGCGCGGGCGGGGTCGAAGTAGAGGCCGCCGTCGGAAAAGGAATCCGGCGTGACGTTGACGATCCCCATGACGGCGGGTCCGTCCTCGAGCGCGAGGCTCTTCCCGTGCGCCAGCTGGAGTCTTGCCGATCTCTTGCCCGCACGCGCGAAGGCCTCCTGCGCGCGGTTGCGCAGGGTCGCCGGGAGGGCCTTCAGGCTCTCGGCGCGCCGGGCCCTCGAAAGCACCAGCGGAGGCGACGCCGAGTCCTCCAGGCGGACCACGTCCACCGGAAACTCGGAGGCGGCGAAGGTCGCCGGACGGAATCCGTCCCAGGACGCGATCTCCGAGAGGGCCGCCGCGCTGGAGGCCGGTATGACGAGGTCCGCCGAAACCTTCACACGCGGCAGTTTAATGCCTGCCTGAGGCGGGCCGGTGAAACCGAGAGCCGAGAGCTGAAAGCTACGGCTCGTCCGCGGTGGGACCGTAGACGGAGGGCAGAGGCACGTCGTTCAAGCGCAGGTACACCGAGAGCTGGCCGCGGTGGTGGATCGAGTGGCTCAGGAGGATGCGGCGCAGCAGCGCTCGCTTCTTCATCGTGAAGAAGACCTGACCCTGCCTCTTGACGGCGAACTCGCGCTCGAGGTCCGCGTCCGACATCCCGGCGATCGCCTGCCGGCTCGCCCGGACGTTTTCGTCGAAGCGGGCGAGGAACTCCGCGGCGTTCTTCATCGGGGGAGCCTTCTCGCTTCCCGCCGCGAACTCGTCCTTCTGGATGCGCAGGCCGAACCGGGGCAGCTCGACCAGGTGGGTCGCCAGTTCCGAGAGGCTCTTGGACTTCGCGTGGGGCTTCCAATCGAGCCGGCTGACGGGCAGGCGCTCGAGCATCTTTCGGGTCGCCGCCATCTCGACGTCGAATTCCTGGAGAAAGGATTCAACGAAGCTCATCGTTGCGCGTTAGGCGTTAGGCGTTAGGCGTTAGGCGTTAGGCGTTAGGCGTGGGCTGAGCGTTCCGAGCTTCGCCTCACGCCTTACGCCTTACGTCCTGACGGCCCCCTACTGCTTGACGATATCTACCGAAAAGAACACGGCTGGCTCCGTCCCGCGGTTCTCCATCCAGTGCGTGGTGTCTTTGCCTTCCGACCAGCTGTCGCCCGCCTTGTGTTCCTTCACGAAGCCGCCCTCGCGGAATTCGGTCGCGGTTCCCGAGATCATGTGCGCGGACGCCGGCCGGTCTTTGTGGGAATGTATCCCGATGACACCGCCCGGCTCGAGCGTGAACATCCGCATCCTGAGCTGACGACCCTGCATTCCTTCGATCTCCGGTCCGAGGTCGATTGAAGTGACGACGGGCGCCTTCATGCCCTTGTTCTCCTTCGGAGGAGCCTTTTCCTCGGCGGCCCCTCCGAGC
>JAWOLE010000237.1:0-33716 GCA_033853815.1 Thermoanaerobaculia bacterium | reverse complement strand
GTGCTCCTCTCGGGGCTCATCCTGTGGTTCCCGAGGTCCTTCCCGCAGATCCTGCGCGAATTCTGCTATCTGATCCACGACGTCACGTTCATCCTCTTCGCGATGGCGATCGTCTGGCACATCTACCTGGGCACGTCGGCCGAGCCCGGCACTTTCCGCTCCATGACGCGGGGCACGGTCACGCCCAAGTGGGCGCGCCTCCACCACCCGAAGTGGTACCGCGAGGTGACCGAAAAGAAGACGCCGCCGGCTCATCACGCGCCGGCTCACCACGCGCCCGCGCACCCGCACCACCAGCCCCCGCACGGCCACGGCTAGCCGGGGACCGGCGGGGGCCGCCTCGGAATTCGAGCGCCGGGCGAGACGAGCCGAGACGCTCGCGAGGGAGAGCTCTTCGGGCGCCGAGGCGCTGCGCTTTGCAGCCGGGCTCTACCGCGTGCAGGGCCGCATGGCCTCCGCCGTCGCAAGCGCGCACGCCCGGGAGCCGCTGACGGGGCGGCTGGACGAGGACTCCGAACGCTTCGCCGCCGAAACCTCCGCGCTCCTGCGCTACGCCGAGGAGGAAGGGCCGAGCGTCCTGTCGCAAGAGGCCGCCTCCCGCCGCAAGGACCTCCCCTCCACCGCCCGGACGCGGCTGCTCGTCTACTGGGCGGGAGACCGGCCCTCCTCGGAGGATTACCTTTCACGCGCGATCCTGCGCCCCTACGTGGAATTCCTGCGGTCGGTCAACCTCGCGCCCGACCGGGTCCACCGGCGGGGCCGGTGTCCCTTTTGCGGCGGCTCGCCCTGGATCTCGGCCCGCCGCGAGGGCTCGCTCATGGAGGGGGCGCGCCGGATGCTCGCCTGCGCCCTCTGCGGCGGCGAATGGCTCTTCGAGAGGATCCTCTGTCCCGCCTGCTTCGAGGCAGATCCCCACAAGCTCCCCGCCTTCCGGGACGAGAAGTACCCCGCCGTGCGCCTCGAGGCCTGCGAGAGCTGCCGACGCTACGTCAAGTCGCTCGACCTCTCCGAGGACGCCCGCCCCATTCCCGAAGTGGACGACCTGGTCTCGATCGCGATGGATCTCTGGGCCTCCGAGCAGGGGTACACGCGAATCGAGCCGGGGCTGGCGGGGTTTTGAAGGACTCGACCGGAGTCGCGACTCTTCTCTCCGCGCAACGAGCCATCCGGAGCCGGTTCCAGGAGTTTCGCGGGGCGCTCGACAGGCGCGACGAGGAGGCCTACCGCGTAGCGCTCGCGGACTTCCACGCCTGCCTGCGCCGCTGGACCGAGGCCGAGGAGAGGGCTCTGCTGCCGGCCGTCCTGCGGGCGGGCCTCGCCGGCCGGGATCCGCGTCGGGAGTTGTCCCTGGAATGGGTCCAGTTGCGCGAATTGACCCGCTACCTGCTTGACCAGGTACTGGGACGAGCGCCGCTTTCCGACATCCTGGGCCTGGCCGACAACCTCGACCGCCGTCTGGGGGCCCATGAGAACGAGGCGGAGAACGTCTACTACCCCGCCGCCGCGCGAGGCCTGACGGCCGAAGAGTGGGAGATCCTCCGGGGCGCCGCGCCGCCGACTTAGGCCCGGAGCGTCCCGCGCCCTGTTCGGACGCGGGGCGCAACGAGCCCGGTCGTTCTCTACCGGAAGAGCCCGAAGATCTGCGCGGCGAGCGAAGAGCCGCTGAAAACGACCCCGGCTCCGATCGCCAGGGTCGCGACGAGCGACAGCGTGATCGGCGCCGACCCGCTCAGGGCCAGGATGCCGAGCACGATGGCGCCGACTCCGATGACCGCGTCGGAGCCGCTGGCGGCGCGGACGACTTCCTCGGCGCGCGGCTTCCTCGGCGCCTGGCGCTCGATCGCCTCATCGAGTCGATAGACCGCGTTGCTCTCGGCCAGAAGCGCCACGCCGAGCACGATCGGAGAAACCGCGAGCAGCGTCATCGGGGAAACCCGCAGCAAGGCCAGGATTCCGAGGGCCACCGAGGCAACGCCCGCGAACGCCACCAGCTCCATGCCGCCGACGACCACTCTCCTGCTCTCCGCCGCTCCCGCCAGCTCCGTATGCCGCGCCACCACCGAGGCTCCGGCGAAAAGGAGGGCGACCCCGGCGCAGATCACGCCGATCGCGTTGAGCGTCAGCGGAAGCAGGCCGATCAAGCCGAGAAGGGCCAGCACGAGAGCACCGGCGCCGGCGGCGGCCTCCCCGATCGAACCGCGCTCTATGACCTGGAGCGCGGCCGCGCCGGGATGGGCAATCCCCATCTCCCGGGCGACATCGACACCCGTCTTCGTTTCCATGATTCTACCTCCCGGGGCTCCGCCCGGAACGCCTCCGCGCCCAGCCCGGAGTCCCAATATATCGTGACACGATATATTGGATGCATCGGGCGTGCCCGGGCGGCCATGGCATTGCCGCGGAAGAGGTTGCCTCCCCTACCCGAGCTGATGGAGCTCGAAGTCCGGTTCCTCCGATTTCGGGCACAGGGCGCGGTAGGCGGCTTCCAGGCGGTCCTGCGGCCATCCCAGGAAGACCCCTTCGCCCCGATAGAACGTCTCTTCGGGAGAGACCTCCACCAGAATGATCGCCCCCGGACCCTCGCCGCTGGCGACCGCGAGGCGCCAGGCCGACTGCGTCGAGGGGCCCCCGCGCGTCCGGATCAGGAACCGCTCGAGAGCGAGCCCCTGCGGATTCGTCAGCCCGGCGACTGGCGATTCCGGCTGGTCCGTTGGTTCCATCGCTGAACTCATGAGGAGCCGACAGCCGACGGCCTATCCCCCCCGCGTGTGCATCTCGAGGTGGGGGTCGCGGCGCAACGTGCCGGGAGGCAGGAGCGGGGAGCGGTCCCGCAACGCCAGGCGCTCCTCGGCGCCCCGGTCCGCGCGCCCGACCCAGGTCCGGGCGATCAACTCCGCAAGCTCCCGCCGCGAAGCTCCGGCGCGCAGCGGCCCCCGCAGGTCGTAGCCCCTCGCCGCGTAGAGACAGAGGTACCAGAGGCCGTCGGCGGTCAGCCGGCTGCGGTCGCAGGCGCCGCAGAAGGGAGCCGTCGTCGAGGCGATGATCCCGAACACGGTCCCATCGGCGAGACGGAAGCGCTCGGCCGGCGCGGAGGTCTCCTCGACGACCGGGCGGATCGGTCCGAAGCGGCGGGCAAGGCTCCCGAGCATCTCAGCCCGCGACATGACCTTGTCGCGCGACCAGCGCGTCGCGCCGCCGACATCCATGTACTCGATGAACCGAACCTCGGCCCCGACCCGCCGGCCGTATTCGAGTAGCGGCGCGAGCTCGTCGTCATTGACGCCCCGGATGACGACCGTGTCGATCTTCATGGCCGAGAACCCGAGCCGGCACGCGGCTTCGATGCCGGTGAGCACGCGCGCGTGCTCGTTGAACCGGGTCAGGGATTCGAACCGTTCGGGCTTGAGCGTGTCCAGGCTGACCGTCACGCGCATGAGGCCCGACTTCTTCAGCGCCGCGGCCTTCTCCGCCAGCAGGACCCCGTTGGTCGTCAGGGCGAGATCCCGCAGGGCGGGCTTGGCCGCCAGCAGCCGGATAAGCTCGGGCAGGTCGCGCCGCACGAGGGGTTCCCCGCCCGTTACCCGAACGCGATCCACGCCCAGGTCGGCGAAGACGTCCACGAGGGCGCTGACTTCCTCGAAATCCAGGATGTCTTTTCGCGGCAGCCAGACGTAGTCCCTCTCCGGCATGCAGTACTGGCATCGGAGGTTGCACCGGTCGGTCACCGAGAGGCGCAGGTTCTTGAGCGGCCTCCCGAATGTGTCCAGCGTCGCCACGGCCCGATTCTACGTGATTGAAAGATTGAGAGATTGAAGGATTGAAGATTGAAGACCGCTCCTGCTCAATCCGTCAACCGTCAATCATCAATCGATCAATTCTTTCGGCCGACGCGCAGGTCGAGGTCCCATCGAAACGGGCGTATGGTCTCCGGCGTCCCCCACGCGGCCTCCAGCTCCGCGCGCACCAAGGGGAGGGGATCCCGGCCAACCTCGGCCCTGTAGCGCTGGACGGCGGACCAGGTCTCCAGATACCCGATCAAGGCCGGCAGGTCCCAGAGCTTCTCGAGGACGAAGGCCGGCGCGGCGACCGGCGCAAAAGGGAATTCGAGAGCGGAGTACCCCTTCTCGACCAACCTCCGCTCGGACGGCCAGTAGGGCCCCACGATGTCTTTGTAGAACCGGCGAACCGCCGCCTCGACGCCGGGCGTGAGGTGGAACCCGTGGTAGGACCAGACCGCGATGATCCCGCCGGGCACGAGCACCCTGCGCACCTCCTCCCAGAAGCGGCGGCGGTCGAACCAGTGAAGCGCCTGCGCGCAGGTCACGAGGGCGAGCGAGCCGTCCGCAAACGGAACCTCTTCGGCGGCGGCGACGGCGTAGTGCACTCCGGCCCGCCGCGCGGCGCTCGTGATCTGATCGACGCTCGCGTCCGTGGCGAAGACCGACTCGATGTGGCGGGAGAGGGAGATCGCGGCCTGGCCGTTGCCGGTCGCGCAATCCCAGGCCGCTCTGCGATGCGGCACGAGGCCCGCGAGGAAAGCGAAGAGCTCTTCCGGATAGTCGGGCCGATAGCGTGCGTACTCCCGCGCGCCGCGCGAGAAGTGGTCCGCGAAGGATGTCACCGGGACAAAATACACAAGATGGAGGCCGGCCGGAGGTCTCTATAATCGGGAAGTGGCTCTTCTTGAACCCGGAAAGCCGTTTCCCTCGATCGCGCTCCGGGACGAGAAAGGCGAGCGGGCTTCGCCGCCCTCAGGTCCGGCGCTCTACGGGTTCTTCAAGACGACCTGCCCCACGTGCGAGCTCGCCTGGCCTTATTTCGAGCGCGTTTCGAACCTCGCGAATGGCGGAAGGCTTTCGGCCCTGAGCGTCTCGCAGGACGATCCGGCGACGACCGCCCGCTTCTACGAAGGCCTGGGCATCTCCCTGCCGACTCTCTACGACCCCGACCCCTGGGAGGCTTCCGCCCGACTCGGGCTCGAGAGCGTTCCTTCGTTTCTCCTCGTGGGTGAGAACGGAGTTCTCGAGGATTTCACCGTGGGCTTCCAGCGTCATAAGATGGAGGAGTACGCCGGTCTCGCCGCCCGCCTCGCCGGGCGTCCGGCCCCGGCGTTGTTCTTGCCGGGCGAGGACGTGCCGTCGTGGAAGCCCGGTTGAAACTCCCGCAACGCGGGCAGTTAGTCGCGCGGCGAGCGGTCGGGAATGGGTGGTGGGCGGAAGAGATTGGAGCCTGGAGGGGAATGAACAAACCGACGACATTCGGAGACCTGAAAGAGAGCGGATATCGCCCGCGCGGCGTCAAGGAAGAGCTGCGCGAGAACCTCCGGCAGGCGCTCGCGCGCGGCGAGAATCCTTTCGAGGGCATCCACGGCTACGAGAGGACGGTGCTTCCGGCGCTTCACAACGCGGTCCTCTCCAAGCACGACTTTCTGTTGCTGGGCCTGCGCGGCCAGGCCAAGACGCGGCTGCTGCGCATGCTCGTCAACCTGCTCGACGCCGAGATCCCGGCCATCGCCGGCAGCGAGCTGAACGAGGATCCCTTCCAGCCGATCACCAAATACGGCCGCCGTATCCTGGCCGAGAAGGGGGACGCGGCGCCGATCGAGTGGATCCCGCGGGAGGAGCGGTACCGCGAGAAGCTCGCGACGCCCGACGTGACGATCGCGGATCTGATCGGTGACGTCGACCCGATCAAGGCGGCGACGGAACGTCGCTCCTACTCCGACGAGGAAGTCATCCACTTCGGCATCGTGCCGCGCACCAACCGCGGGATCTTCGCCATCAACGAGCTTCCGGACCTTCAGCCCCGCATCCAGGTCGGTCTCCTCAACATCCTGGAGGAGCGGGACCTGCAGATCCGCGGTTTCCCCGTGCGCATCCCGCTCGACATCCTGCTCGTCTTCTCGGCCAACCCGGAGGACTACACCAACCGCGGCAACATCATCACACCGCTGAAGGACCGCATCTCTTCGCAGATCCTGACGCACTACCCCGACGACGTGAAGACCGCGGCGAAGATCACCTCCCAGGAGGCCTGGGTCGAACGCGACGGCGGCGAGCCGCGCGTCGAGGTCCCCGACTTCTTCCGCGAGCTCGTCGAGGAGATCGCGTTCGCGGCCCGCTCGAGCGAGTTCGTGGATCAGTCCTCGGGGGTGTCGGCCCGGATGCCGATCTCGGCGATCGAGATCCTCGTCTCCAATCTCGAGCGGCGCGGACTGAAGCACGGCGAGAAACGGGTCGCGCCGCGGCTCTGCGACCTGCCGGCAACGCTGCCGGCGATCACGGGGAAGGTCGAGATGGTGTACGAGGGGGAACAGCAGGGAGCCGAGGTCGTGGCCAAGCGGCTGATCGGTACCGCGGTCAAGAAGCTCTTCGACGCCCGGTTCCCCGCTCCCGATTCGGGACGACCGACGCAGAGGCGCCGCGAAGAGCTGGAGGAATCTTCGGAAGAGACGCCGACCATGCGCCGGATGCGGCAGAACCCGGCTCCGGAGAAGATCCATGCTCTCTACGAGCCGATCGTCGAGTGGTTTGCCGCGGGCAACAAGGTCATCCTCTCGGACGACTCCCGCTTCGCCGAGCACCTGGCGGTCCTGGAGTCCGTTCCCGGCCTGCGCAAGGCGGTCGAGGAGCACTTCGCCCCCGCCTCGCCCGAGGAGCGCGCCGTGGGGATGGAGCTCGTGCTGGAGGGCCTGACCCAGCACCTGAAGATCGCCCGCGAGGACCTGGACAGCAAGGTCTCCTACACCGAGATGCTGAAGTTCAACCTGGTGCGGAGCCGGAGCTAGCTGAGTTTTCAGCTGTCAGTTTTCAGTTCTCAGTTATGCAAGAGGAAACTCGAGGTCTGGAAGAAGGCTCACAAGTTGACTCTCGGTGTTTACGCGGCAACTAAAGGCTTTCCGACAGAGGAGGTCTATGGTCTTTCTAACCAGATGCGGCGCGCCTCTTCTTCGATTGGAATCAACATCGCCGAAGGCTGTGGCCGAACCGGGCAGACGGAGTTCCGCCGTTACTTGAGAATGGCGCAAGGCTCCGCGAGTGAACTTGAGTACCTACTGGCTCGCGACTTGAAGCTGTTGTCCGAGTCTGACCACGACAAGCTGTCGTCCCTGGTCATTGAGATCAAACGAATGAGCACGGCTCTCATTCGAAAACTGAGAACCGAAAACTGAAGACTGAGAACTTGTTTCGCGAGCGCGTTCGGGCCCGCGAAGCGCTGCTCGGCTGCTTCGTGACATGGCCGACCGCCGGAGTCGCAGAACTGCTTTCCCTGGCGGGCTTCGATTTTCTGGTCATCGACGCGGAGCACGGGTTCTTCTCGATCGAATCGATCGAGCAGATGGTCGTTGCCGCCGACGGAGCGGACATTCCGGCGATCGTCCGGGTTCCCTCCTGCACCGCGGCTGAGGTCGGGCGGAGCCTCGACGCGGGCGCGGCCGGAATCCTCTTCCCGCGAGGGGACGGTTGCTCGACCGTGCGTGCCGCGATCGAGAGCGCCAAGTATCCGCCGCGGGGAAAGCGCGGCCTCGGAGGGGTGCGCGCGAACCGCTACGGGACGCAGCCGCTCGACCGCTTCGTCCGGGAAGCGAACGAGAGCTCGACGATCGTCGTGCAGATCGAGACCGCGGGAGCACTGGCAGAGCTCGCTCCAATCGCGGCCGAGCCGGGCCTCGACGTCCTCTACGTCGGCCCCAATGACCTGACACAGGCCCTGGGTGTTCCCGGCCACTACGACGACCCGCGTTACAAAGAAGCGCTCGAGAAGATCACCGGTCAGGCGAAGACGTTCGGCAAGACGGCCGGGATCATGCTCGGCCGCGCCGACCAGATCCCGGCCCTCCGCGAGCTGGGCTACACCTTCTTCACCACGAGCGACCGCACACTGGTGCTCGAGTCCGCCCGCGCCTGGCGCACCGCCCTGCCGCGTTAAACGTAAAACGTTAAACGTCAAACGAAGCCGGGACTCCTGAGACTCCGTTTTGCGTTTTACGTTCTACGTTTTACGATCACCAGGCGCGCCACTCTCCCCCGTTAAACGTAAACCGTTTAAACGTCAAACGAAACCAGGACTCCCGATACTCCGTTTTGCGTTTTACGTTTTACGTTTTACGTTTTACGATCACCAGGTGAGATACCGGTACTCCGACTACCCGGTCGACCTGCTGCGGGCTCTGCTGACCTACCAGGAGCTCGTCAAGCTCTTCCTCCAGCTCGTCCTCCAGACGGGAGGGGACGTCGAGGAGGCGCTCAAGTGGATGAAGTACCTGCAGGAGCGCGGCATCATCGACTCCTCGATCGACCTCGAGGAGTTCGCGAAGGCCCTCCAGAAGAACGAGATCGTCGAGGAACGGGACGGACAGCTGGCCCTCTCGGCCGCCGGCGAGCGGCAGATCCGCCGGTCCGCCCTGGAGGAGATCTTCAGCTCGCTGTCGAAGTCCGGCGCCGGGTACCACTCGATTCCCCGGGCCGGCTCGGGCGGGGAGCTCCTGCCCGAGACGCGCCCCTACGAGTTCGGCGACAACCCCACCGCGATCGACGGCGTGCGCACGATCGGCAACGCGGTCCGCCGGGACCTCGAGACGATCGCGCTCCGGCCGGAGGACTTCGAGGTCCACGAGGAGGAGCATCTGACCTCCTGCGCCACGGTGCTGGCGATCGACATCTCCCATTCGATGATCCTTTACGGAGAGGACCGCTTCACCCCGGCCAAGAAGGTGGCCCTGGCGCTGGTCGAGCTCATCCAGTCGAAGTACCCGAAGGACTCGATCGACGTCCTCCTCTTCGGCGACGACGCCAAGCGCGTCCCCATCTCCGAGATCTCCAAGACCCAGGTCGGCCCCTTCCACACCAACACGCGGGCGGGGCTCGCCCTGGCGCGCAAGATCCTCCAGCACAAGAAGAACCCGAACAAGCAGGTCTTCCTGATCACGGATGGCAAGCCCTCGGCGATCTGGGAGAGGGGACGGCTGTACAAGAACCCCTTCGGGCTCGACCTGAAGATCGTCAACCGCACGCTCGAGGAGGCCGAAGCCTGCCGGCGCGACGGGATCACGATCACGACCTTCATGATCGCGACCGACAGCTACCTGGTGGACTTCGTGGACAAGCTGACGAAGATCAATCGCGGCCGCGCCTATTACGCCTCCCCCTACAACCTCGCGGAGTTCCTCTTCACCGACTACATCCGCAACCGCAAGAAGTTTCTGCATTGACCCCGCTTCTGTGGGGCCTCGCCGGGCTCCTCGGGCTCCTCCTGCTCCTCCTTCTGCTCCCTCGCGCGCTGCTCATACGCGCGCAGAATCGGCTTGCCGCCCGGCTTCTCGAAGCGGACGGCGGGCGATACGGGCTGTTGACCCGCGGCGAGCTCGTGGTCAGCCGCTACCGGCGCCTGCCGGGCGTGCTCGCCTTGACGGAGGCGGCCGTCGAGTTCGAGGGGCTCTTCGGCGAGTCGATCCGGATCGCGACCTCGAACATCGCGAAGATCGAGACCGGCCAGCGGCTCTCCAACGGACGCAGGCTCTTCCGTCTCGAAATCCTCCGGCTGACGCGCGCGTCGGGAGAAGCGCTGGAGTTCGTTCTCTCCCCCGCTTCCGCCTTCGCCTGGAGGAGCCACCTGGGCCTGTGGGCCGTCCGGGAGCGCCAGACCGACGCCGAACACGTCGCTCCGCGCTAGCGCGGAATCTGGTGGCGCGCCGGCGAGCGACTCGGCCGGATACGGCCTCGATCGCTCGCCTGATTCCGCGCTAGCGCTGCGCTCCCGCGGCGCGCCCCTCCTCCCTCCTCCGTCGGGAGACTACGCGCACCGCGACCGGGGCAGGAGTCCCAACGGCCCTAACCGGGCGCTCTGGGGCCGCTAGTCCGGACTGCCGAAGGACACCTCGGCACGCCAGCCGAATCCCTCGGCGGCGGCGGCGATCAGCTCCCGGGCATGCTCCTCGGCCTTCAGCTCGATGCCCGACTGCCGGGCGGAGCGCGCGAGCTCGCCGCGCGCCCAGAGCATCCAGCGGTTCCGGTCGGCCGGCGTGATCGGGTTGATCCATCCGCTCTTCTCGTCGAACCACTCGAAGCGGGGGTCCACCGCCAGGATCCGCGGCTTGGGCAGGCGCACGCGCGCGAAGCGCCGGGAGGCGTCCGGAACGACGCGGAACTGCCGGCTCTCCAGGTCGAAGCCCCCCAGCACCCGCCCGCGCAGGCGCAGCGTCGCACTCTTGGGAAAGTCGAAGATGAGCAGGTGCTTGACCTCTTCGTACCGCACGACGTCAGAAACCTGGACCTCGACGGTCGAGAACTGCGCGATGCGGCGGATCGCGAGAACGACTGGCGCGGCCTCGACCCGTCGTATGTCCGCGAACGGAAGCGACAGCCGCCAGAGGAGAAAGAGGGCCAGGGCGGCCAGGAGGACCGCCACCGTCCACCCCAGGAGAGCCGGGATCGAGCGGCGCACGGCTCTATTGTCCCGCCGTTCAGCCCGGATTATTCATGGTCACCCGGCCGAAACCCGCGTAGCCGCCGGCGAGAAGACGTCATCGCGACACAAGAACGATGATCGAGGAAGGCGCGGCTTGTCCGCGACCGAGATTTTTCGTCGAGACAAGGAAGCGCGACGACGGCGATGCCGAAGCGCATCGCAGAGGAGCGCTGACGCCGTATCGGCGGAAAAGATCGGAGCGGCGGCTGGAGTCGATCATGAACAATGCGGGCTAGGAGGCGCTATCCTTGAGGGCGATGTCCCTGTTCAGGAAGTTCGCCGCGGGAATCGCCCTGGCAGCAATCGCGACGCTGGCGGCTTTCGCATCGCCCGCTTCGGAGCGGAAGGCGGCAACCAGGCCGACGGCAGCGAAGGCGGCGCCGCCGGCAGCCCACCCCCGCGACTCCCGTTTCACCTGCGAGCCGATCTCGCTCGACTTGAAGGACGCCGACCTGAAGGACGTCCTGCGGAGCTTCGCCGAGCTTGAGAAGATCAACATCGCGATCGACCCTGAGGTCCGGGGATCCGTGACCGTCCGGCTCGAAAACGTCCCCTGGGATCAGGCTCTCGAGGTGATCCTCGAGACGAACGGCCTCGGCTACATCCTCGAAGGCAACGTCCTGCGCGTCGGGACTCCGGAAAAACTCCTCCCTCGAGACCGCGACTAGCTAGCCAAGGAACGGAATCACGCGGCCGGCCAGAGACTCGGGCAGAGACCCGAGCGCCTCGCGGATCTCTCCGACGCGGTATCTCTGCGAGAAGTGGGTCAGGACGATCGCCTCGTTTTCGAAGAGGTCGGCGCGATCCAGGAAGTCCTGCAGGTGAAGGTGCTCGTAGGCGCGCGCCCGCTCGCGGTCTTCGGGGAGGAGGAAGGAGCACTCGATCAGGAGCACGCGAGCCGTAAACAGCTCGGGGGCGGCGTCGAGGACCGCCGGACCGCAGTCGCCCGGATAGGCGAGGATCGGGATCTCCTGCCGGCCCGCGACCTCGACGCCCCGGGCCCGCAGGGCGGCGATCCTGTCGCCGGAGAGGCCCGCGAATTCCTCCTTCAGCTTGTGCTTGACCTCGCTGAAGAGATAGCCGACGGTCGGGACGCGGTGCCGGCCTGGCAGGATCTTCATCTCGAGATCGTTGCGCAGACGGAAGAACACCCCCGGCCGTGCCGCCGTGACGTGGAGGCCATAGTCCACCTTTTCCAGGCGCTGGGCGAACGCGAGCCACCCCTCGAAGTCCGCGACGGCCTCCTCGGGAACGAAGACGCGGGCCGCGGGCAACCCATCGAGGAGCCGCCGGGAGGCGTGGTGGGCGAGCCCGGCGGCATGGTCCAGGTGCCCGTGCGTCAGGCAGACGGTCGCGTAGGGCACCGTGTCCTCCGGCGCGCGCCCGAAATCGAGGAGCGCGCGAAAGGCGGGGACCTTGTAGAAAGACTCCCGTCCCGCGATCGAGATTCCTTCGATCGCGAGCCCGGCCGCCGTCACGCGAACGCGCCCGCGGCCCTCGGGGTAATCATGGGACATGAGCAGTGCGAAGTTCTCAGTGCTAGGTTCTAGGTTAACGTAGAACCTCGCACGTCGCACTTCGCACTCAACATGCGCGTCGATCTCTTCGACTATTTCCTGCCGGCCGATCGGATCGCCCAGACGCCTCGTCCCCGGGGCGCGAGCCGGCTTCTGAAGCTCGACCGCGCGACGGGCGCGCTCGCCCACCGGCGATTCGCCGAGTTTCCGCAGTTGCTGCGCGAGGGAGACGTGCTCGTGCGAAACGATGTCCGCGTGCGGCACGCCCGGCTCTACGGGCGGGACCCGGAGAACCGGCTCGTCGAGATCTTCCTGCTGCGGCCGGTTGCCGGCGACTCCAGGCGCTGGGAGGCTCTGGCGAAGCCCGGCCGCCGCGCGAAGGCGGGAAGGACAGTCCGCTTCCCGGAGGGCCTCGAGGCGCGCGTCGAAGGAGTCGCGGAGAACGGACGGCGCGAGGTCCTGTTCGATCGCGAGGTCGACGACGCGATTCTCGAGAGGATCGGCAACATTCCGCTTCCGCCTTACATCCGGCGTGAGCCCGGCGCCCCCGACAGGCCCGAGGACCGCGAGGCCTACCAGACGGTCTTCGCCCGTGAGCCTCGCGCCGTCGCCGCGCCGACGGCCGGCCTTCACTTCACCAAACCCGTCCTCGAGGAGATCCGGCGGAAAGGCGTCGTCGTCGCCGACCTGACCCTTTCGATCGGCGCGGGAACTTTCAAGCCCGTCACGGGTGAAGACACCGAGGAGCACGTCTTCGACGCGGAGGAAGTGGTCATTCCCGCGGCGACGGTGGAAGCGGTCGCCCGCGCGCGGGCCGAAGGGCGCCGCGTCGTGGCGGTGGGGACGACCGTGGTGCGGGCGCTCGAAGCGGCAGCCCGGCGTCCAAGCGTTCCCGATTCGGGAAGGGATCTTCGCTTCGAAGCCGACCTCTTCATCACGCCCGGATTCGAATTCCGGGCCTTGGATGCCCTCCTGACGAACTTCCACCTGCCGCGCTCGACCCTCCTGATGCTGGTGTCGGCTTTCGCCGGCCGCGAGCGTGTGCTCGCCGCCTACGAAGAGGCCATCCGGGAGGGCTATCTCTTCTACTCCTACGGCGACGCCATGTTCATTTCCTGAGGAGGCCGGCGGGATGGCCCGGGAAGTTCACTCGTTGTCGACCGAGTCGAGCATGCGGCGCAGGGCGGCGGTGTGGGCGCTCGTCGTGCCGCAGCATCCGCCGACGATGCGCGCGCCGATCCGGATCCACTCGCGAGCGAGGGCCGCATACTCCTCGGGTGAGACGTCCTGCGTGAAGATCCTCGCGTCCTCCGCGGCCGGGGGGCCGAGATTGCCGTATGCGGCGAGCGGGACGCCGGGAGCCGCCGCCGCCAGGCGGGCAAGATCCCCCGCCAGACGCCGCGCCGGGACGCAGTTGATCGAGAGGGCTTCGATCTTGAGCGACGCGAGCGAGGCTGCGGCTTCCTCGATCGGCTCCCCCGAGAGCAGCCGCCCCTCGCCGTCGGTGATCATTGAGGCGACCACGGGCAGCCCGGTGTCCCTGGCCCATCTCGTGGCCGCCGACAGCTCGCGAACGCTGTTCTGCGTCTCGACCAGAACGAGGTCCACGCCCGCCGCGGCGAGCGCTCTCGCCTGCGTGGCGTGCTCCCGCTCGAGGGCCTCCCCCGGCGGCGCGAGATCCGGCCTGTAGCAATCTTCCAGGGGCGACAGAGAACCGGCCACGAACACCCGGCGGCCCGCCGCACGCGCCGCCTCTCGCGCCAGCAACACGGCCGTCCGGGTCAGCTCCGCGGACCGACCCTCCAGGCCCTCCTTCGCGAGCGTCCTCCGGTGCGTGCGGAAGGTGTTGGCCGTCAGGATCTCCGCCCCGGACGCGACCTCTTCGCGATGGATCGCCAGGACCATCTCCGGGTTCTCGATCAGGGCGCGGGCGCTCCAGAGCGGAAGCCGCATCGCCGCCCCGCGCCGCTCGAGCTCGGTCCCCATCGCGGAATCGAGGAGCAGCGGCCGCCCCGCCCGAATCCGCTCTCGGAACCCGATCTCGTCCATAAAAGATTAGGCCAGAAGCTCCTCTGGCCTAACAAAATTAGGAGCTCGCCCGAACCGTCGTCAGTACTGTTCCAGGTACTTGTCGATCTCCCATGGCTGGACCTTGGAGATGTACTCGGCCCACTCGCCGCGCTTGGCTTCGAGGAAGTGGGAGAGGATGTGGTCGCCCAGAGCCTCCATCACGACCTCGTCTTTCTCCAGGTTGTCGAGCGCCTCGGAGAGGTTCGCCGGGAGCTGCTCGATCCGCAGCCGGCGCTTCTCCCGCTCGCTCATCTTGAAGACATTCCGGTCCACGGGCTCGCCCGGGTCCATCCGGTTCTTGATGCCGTCCATCCCGGAGGCCAGCATCACGCCGAAGGCCAGGTACGGGTTGCAGGAGGGGTCTGGCATCCGGACCTCGATGCGGGTCCCCATGCCGCGGCGCGCGGGCACGCGGACGAGCGGCGAGCGGTTGCGCATCGACCAGGCCACGTTGACCGGCGCCTCGTAACCGGGCACCAGCCGCTTGTAGGAGTTCACCAGGGGATTCGTAACGGCCACGAAGGACTTCGCGTGCCGGAGAATGCCGCCGGTGTAGTGGAGGGCGGTCTTGGAGAGCTGGTGCTTCGCCTTCGGATCGTAGAAGACGTTGTTGCCCTTTTTGTCCAGGAAGGACTGATGCGTGTGCATGCCCGAGCCGTTGACGCCGAAGATCGGCTTGGGCATGAAGGTCGCATGGAGGCCGTGGTCCATCGCGACCTTCTTGACGATGAAACGAAAGGTCGAAACCCGGTCGGCCGTCGTCACGGCGTCGGCGTACTTGAAATCGATCTCGTGCTGCCCGGGCGCCACCTCATGATGGGCCGCCTCGACTTCGAAGCCCATCTGCTCGAGGGCGAGGACGACGTCCCTGCGCGCCTCCTCCCCGCGGTCGACGGGTGTCAGATCGAAATAGGCGCCCTGGTCGTGCGTGTCCACGATCGGATCGCCGCCGGCGTCCCGGCGAAACAGGAAGAACTCCGCCTCGGGACCCGTCACGAGGACGTAGCCCAGGGCCGACGCCTTGTCCATCTGCTTCTTCAACGTCATCCGCGGGCACCCGGGGAAGGGGGTGCCGTCGGGGTTGTAGACATCGCAGATCAGCCGGCCGATCTTCTCGCCGCCGTCGTGGGCCCAGGGGTAGATCCCGAAGGAGTTCAGGTCGGGAACGAGGTTCATGTCGGATTCTTCGATGCGCGTGAAACCCTCGATGGACGAACCGTCGAACTGGATCTCGCCGTCCAGGGCCTTCTCGAACTGGGAGCGGGGAATCTCGACGTTCTTGATGACTCCGAGGATGTCGGTGAACTGCAGCCTCATGAACCGGACGTTCTCCGTGCCGCAGACCTTCAGGATCTCCGGCTTGGACAGACCCGGCCCCGAGGCGTCGAACTTGAGAATCTTCGCCTTCGCCATTCTGCTCTCCTTTTTTTGCCTCCGCGGCAGGATTTTATTGTCATTTTTCAAAATTTCAAGGAATTTTTCCGCGAAATGGCCGAAAATCTTGCACAAGTGCACAATTTTCTGTGCAATCATTCCGGGAACGGGCTCCCCCGCCCTGTGGCGGGCGGCCCGGGAGTTCATCTAACCTCTTCGCAAAGGGGGACGCGATGAGTACGGTCGAAGCTCTTTCGCCGCGGGCGGTTCGGGCGAGATCCATCTTGAAGGACCTCTCGGGCGAACGCCTGCGCGAGATGGCCCGATCCGGAGAGAAGACGACCGCGTACGGCTCTCCCGTCTACTCGACCCGCGTGAAGAGCCGTTCGGCCAAGAACACCTACATCGTCGCCGACGGAGTCGAAGTCGGGGTGATGCAGAAGGCCCTGGAACCGCGGCGCGCCCAGGAGATCGTCCGGCAGGTTCAGGAGACGCTCGCCGAGATGGATCTCGTCCAGGTGGATCGCCGCATGGGAGACTGCGCCGAAGCCACCCTGCGTTGCCGGCTCTTCGTGCCGCGGGCGTACGCCCGCATCGCGTTCATGTGGCACAACATGCTCTTCCCCTCGGATTCCTCCTTCGATCCGGACTTCGTCTCGGTCTACGTGCCCGACTGGCCGGAGCGCCTCATCTTCTGCGACGTCAACCAGGGGTACACCTACATCCTGGGGACCGACTACCCGGGCGAGGCCAAGAAATCGATGCTGCGGCAGGCGATGTACTGGATCAAGCGGCGCGGCGGGCTCGGCCTGCACGCCGGTTCGAAGATCCTGCGCGTCACCGGGCCCGATGGGAACCTGCGCGACGTCGGGTTCCTCCTCTTCGGCCTGTCCGGCACGGGCAAGACGACGCTGACCCTCCACGACCACGGCCTTCGGGAGCCGGAGCGGGCGATCATCAAGCAGGACGACGTCGTGCTCCTGACGCCGGAGGGGCAGGCCTACGGGACCGAGGACGGTTTCTACATCAAGACCGAGGGGCTCGAGCCGTCTCAGACGGTGCTCTGGGGGGCGGCCACCCACCCGACGGCGGCCTACGAAAACATCAAGGTGGAAGAGGACGGGAGGGTGGACTTCCTGGACACGTCGATCACCTCCAATGGCCGAGGGGTGGTGCTGCGCCGTTACATCCGGGGCACGGGCGACGGAATCGACCTGCCGAAGGCCAACAAGATCGTCTTCATCACGCGCCGGAACGACGTCGTGCCCGTCTGCGCGCGTTTGACCCCCGAGCAGGCCGCCGCCTACTTCATGCTCGGCGAGTCGATCGAGACCTCCGCGGGCGATCCCACGCGGGCGGGGCAGGCCAAGCGGGAGGTTGGCACGAATCCCTTCATCGTGGGTCCCGAGTCTCAGGAGGGCAACCGCCTTCTCTCGATCCTGCGCGAGAACCCGGACATGCAGGCCTACATCCTGAACACGGGCTCGGTGGGCGCCTCCGACGGCTTCCCGGGCGAGAAGATAACGATCCGGGTCTCCACCGAGATCATGAAGCAGATCGCCAAGGACGGGGTCGCCTGGCAGAGGGATCCCGACTGGGGCTATGAGGTGCCCGTCGAGGTCCCGGGGCTCGACCTGCGCAAGTACACGCCGGGGAGCTATTACGAGCCGGCGAAGTACCGGGAGCTCGTCGGCCGGCTCCGGCAGGAGCGCGAGGCCTGGCTCGCGAGGTTCCCGGGGCTCGATCCCGTGATTCCGCGGGCGATCGAGGGCTAGGAGTCGGATGGTCGGGGTCCGGGGCCTTCAAGACGTCGTCGCGGCCGACTCCTCGATCTGTTACATCGACGGCGCCCGCGGGATCCTCTCCTATCGCGGGATCGACATCCACGAGCTCGCCGAGAGGTCGTCCTACGAGGAAGTCTGCTACTTGCTTTGGGAAGGCCGGCTTCCCCGGAAGGCGGAACTCGAGGCCACTCGGGCGGCGATCGGCCGTGAGCGCGCCGTCCCGCGCGAATTCCTGGGCCTTCTCGCGAACCTGGCGCGCACGGCCGCGCCCATGGACGCGCTGCGAACCGGGATCTCCGCACTCGCCGACTCCGATCCGGACGCGCGTGACATGTCGGAAGCCGCCAACCGCCGCAAGGCCGTGCGCCTGACCGGGCAGGTCGGCACGCTCGTAGCGGCCTACCACCGGCTGCGGCAGGGCAAGCCCGTCGTCCCTCCGGATCCGGACCGCACCCACGCCGACGACTTCCTTCGTATGTTGAACGGCGAGACCGCCCGCTCCTCGGCCATCCGGGCCATGGATACAGCGCTCGTCCTGCACGCCGACCACGAATTGAACGCGTCGACCTTCGCAGCGCGCGTGACGGCGGCGACACTCTCCGACATGCACTCCGCGGTGACCTCGGCGGTGGGGACCCTCAAGGGCCCCCTCCACGGCGGCGCGAACGAGGCCGTCCTCCAGCTGCTCCAGACGATCGGATCGCTCGACCGCGTGGACGACGAGATCCGCTCGCGCCTGGCGCGCAAGGAGAGGATCATGGGCTTCGGGCATCGCGTGTACACGACCGAGGACCCGCGGGCGACACACCTTCGCGCGATGTCCAAAGCGGTGGCGGAATCCTCGGGCGAGACCCGCTGGTACGACATGTCGCGCCGGATCGAGAAGATCGTCAACGAAGAGAAGAAGTTGAACGCCAACGTGGACTTCTACTCGGCGTCTCTCTACTACATGCTGGGACTGCCGCCGGACCTCTTCACGCCGATCTTCGCCGTCTCGCGGATCTCCGGCTGGACGGCGCACGTCCTCGAGCAGTACGCGAACAACCGCCTGATCCGGCCGCGCGCCGAGTACACCGGCCCCCCCTACCCGCAGCCCTACGTCCCGATGGAGAACCGGTGAGGGCTCGTCCGGCGACAATGTCTGTCACGTCGCGCCACGAGCAGCCTTTGGCCTGACGTACGCTTGACATCATGATGCTTCAACAGTAGCATCAAGACGTGCGAACGACACTGACGCTGGATGAGGACGTTGCCGCGAAGATCAAGAGAGAGGTGCGTAGGAGCGGTAAACCTTTCAAGGTGGTCGTCAACGAAACACTCCGGCACGGGCTTTCGATCCCGGCCGCCGCGAAGAATCTTCCGCCGTTCAAGGTAAAGACCCGGCCTCTCGGCCTGCGTCCGGGATTGAGCTACGACTGCATCGGCGAGCTGCTGGAAATCGCCGAAGGTCCACTTCATCGGTGATTCTCATCGATGCGAACCTGCTCCTCTATGCCTACGACCCGGCCTCAGCCTTTCATCAGAAAGCCGCAGAGTGGCTCGAAGGCGTTCTCTCAAGTGGCGAGGCGGTCCAGCTTGCTTCGGTGACACTTCTCGCCTTCCTGAGAATCTCGACGGATCACCGCCTGCTTCGGGCTCCTTTCTCCGTCGCCGAAGCGGTTGAAATTGTGGAGTCCTGGCTCGAGCGGCCGTCGGTGGCGACTCTCGAGCCCGGCGAGCGGCACTGGGAGATCTGGAGACGGCTGCTTCTGCAGGGTCAGGCTCGAGGCGGAATGGCGACCGACGCCTATCTTGCCGCCCTCGCCGTCGAGCACGGCGCCACCCTCTGCACGACCGACCGGGATTTTGCTCGCTTCTCCGGCCTCTCGACCCGGAACCCGCTCGAAGCCCTATAGTGAGCCCGTCAGGTCAGGAATACAGCAGAACCAGCGCTGACTCCTAATCGGTCAATCTATTGACTGACCTCCGATCTTGACTCCCGTCTTCCTCGCCTGGCGGGCGGTCAATCCAGATCGGATCCGGCAAGCGGGAACCACTTACGGTCCAGACCCTTCTCATGGATGGCAACGTAGGCCTCTGCGGTAGGCTCCATTCGGGTGCGCTTAGCCAGTGCCCTAGCCTCCGCCAGTGCTCCGTCGTAAACCAAAACCCGTAACGCATCGTCGATTCGTCCCCGCCCAAGACTCTCCGCTAGACTTGAAAGCTCGGCCTCGTGGTCCTGGATCCCGATCCGTGCAAGCGCGCCCCAGGCCGCACCACAGAAGGTGCACGCCGAGGGCTTCAAGATCGCCGCTATGTCTGAGAAGAACTGCCTGTCGGACGGATGCGCGCCTAGATCCCACAGCAAGTGGCCTCCAAGCCGCCCGGAAAGTGGGTCTTCTTTTTCAAGATCGATCTGACCCTCCACCGTGCCCAGTTTCGTCGCCTGATGAAGGAGTTCGCGGGTGAAAGCAATGCCGTCCCGGCCACCGGATCGAGCAATCGCAAGCTCAGTGTCGATCACCCACGCCGCGTTATGGTGGCGAGGTAGCGCCTCGCGAAGCAGAGGCAGTGCTTCGGCTCGGCCGAACAACCCAATCGAGCGCGCTGGTGCGCGAAGCCCTGTTGCCTTATATAAATCTCGCGCTACGTCAAAGTCCTGTGTGCCGCCGAACACCGCTAACGCCTCCAGAAGACTCCAGCGGAGACCCTCTCGCTCCGGTATCTTTCTTCCAGCCGAGGCGATTTCCACCTCGCGCTCTGCAAGTCGGATAACAGCCGCGTGGCCTTTCGACGAGTTCAGTCGTGCTAAGCGCTTAGCCGCCATCCCTCGAAAGCCGAGACTAGGGCTGTCGTCACCCAGCATCTCGAGAAGCGCCGTTTCACCTGCTTCGTCCCCGCCCCGGGCACGAATCCACGCAGCGGTCAAGCGAATACTAGGATCCGGGCTTGCTAGAAGCTTGGCGGCCGCGTCCATCGCCCTACCTCGGTCGCTTGCGTAGAGCGAACTCAGCGACTTGTTCCGCTCAGATGCCGAGAGCCGCTCATCCAGCACGTCCCGCGCCAGCTGGGTCGGCTCAAGCGCTTCCTGAGCCTCGGCCGCTTGGCCGATGGCCAGGAATGAGCTGACCACCACAAGTATGGCTGCGTTGTTCATGGTTAAGCGGCGCCATTGCTCAGGAGAAGCAGTGAGCCTGTCAGTAGGCTACAACGAAAGCGAGGAGCCCGCCAGGAATCCGACATCGAGCGCCTCCTCGGATTACGGACTCCGCGCAGCTAACACCAGAGGCGTGTACGGGGCAATAATGGCTTCTAATCATTTCGCGGACGTGCCGGCGTTTTGTATCCCGATTGACGGACGGACCGTAGGAAGCGACGGCCGACACCTGAGAACTGAGAACTGACAGCTACTCTCCCAAGTACGCTTCCTTCACCCTCGGGTTGGCGGCGACTTCGGAGGACGTGCCTTCCAGGGCGACGGTCCCCGTCTCGAGGACATAGGCGCGGTTGGAGTGCCTCAAGGCGGCGTTCGCGTTCTGTTCGACCAGGAGCACGGGAGTCCCCTGGCGATGGATCTCCTCGATCGCCTCGAAGATCACGCCCACGAGGAGGGGTGCCAGGCCGAGTGAAGGCTCGTCCAGGAGGAGGACGCGCGGGCGCGACATCAGGGCCCGGCCGATCGCGAGCATCTGCTGCTCGCCTCCCGAGAGGGTGCCGCCCGTCTGCTTCTCCCGCTCCTTCAGCCTGGGGAAGATCCCGTACACCTTCTCGAAATCCCTCCCGGTGTCGCCGTCCTTGCGGGCGTAGGCCCCCATCTCCAGGTTCTCGCGCACGGTCAGATTGGCGAAGATCGCCCGCCCCTCCGGCACCAGGATCAGGCCCTCCCGGACGAGCCGGAAGGTCGGGCGAGACCGGGTCGATTCGCCCCGGAAGAGGATCTCTCCCCGCCGGGCCGGCACGAGACCCATGATCGTGCGCAGCGTCGTGGACTTGCCGGCCCCGTTGGCCCCGATCAGCGTCACGATCTCGCCCGCCCCGAGCGTCAGAGTGATCCCTTTGAGCGCCTCGATCGCACCGTAGGAGACGGAGAGGTCGCGGATCTCCAGGATCGGCGCGACCGCAGGCGCCGGCGCCGGCGCGCTCATGCGCCCCCCAGGTATGCCTCGATGACCTTCGGGTTCGACTGGATCTCGGCGGGTTTCCCGACTGCGATCGTCGACCCGTAGTCGAGGGCGTGGACGGTCTCGCAGATGCCCATGACGACCTTCATGTTGTGCTCGACTAAGAGAATCGCCATGCCGAACCGGTCCCGGACCCAGCGGATCAGGTCCATCAACTCCCGGGCCTCGTGCGGGTTCATGCCGGCGGCGGGTTCGTCCAGGAGCAGGAGGCGCGGCGACGTGGCCATGGCGCGGGCGATCTCCAGACGGCGCTGGCTTCCGTAGGGGAGATTGCGGGCCTTCTCCTCCGCCGCGGCTTCCAGGCGAAAGATCCTCAGCAGCTCCCGGCTCTCCCGGTCCACACGGGTCTCCTCGGAGGAGTGCTTGGGCGCCCGTGAGACCGCCGCCATCAGGCCGGCCTCCTGCCGGCAGTGGAAGGCGACCTTGACGTTCTCGAGCACGGTCATGTCCCCGAAGAGCCGGATGTTCTGGAACGTGCGGGCGATTCCCCTCCTCGTGATGCGGACCGTCCTCTCGCCGCCGATGGCCGACCCGTCGAACCGGATCGTTCCCGAAGTCGGCGTGTAGACGCCGGTGATGACGTTGAACACCGTGGTCTTGCCGGCGCCGTTGGGGCCGATGAGCCCGTACAGGGCGCCGCCGTCGAGCGCCAGATCGAGGCCGTTGACGGCAACCAGGCCGCCAAAGCTCATCGTCACGCGGGAGAGCTCGAGAAGCGCCACGCTCGGTTACGGCTAGTCCTGCAATGGAGCGGAGGGGACGGTCGGCAGCCGGCGCCTCCGCATCAGCAACGAGGCGAACTCCCGATGGCCGAGGATCCCCTGGGGACGCACGATCATGATGACGATGAGCAGGAAGGAGAAGAGGACCATGCGGTACTGGGCAAATTCGCGCAGCCCTTCCGTCAGTGAGATGTAGAGCACGGCGCCGAGCACCGAGCCCGTGATCGATCCCAGCCCGCCGATGACGATCATGATGATGATCTCGATCGACTTGATGAACGTGAAGGAGTTCGTGTGGAGGTACATCAGGTAGTGTCCGAAGAGGCCCCCGCCGATCCCCGCCATCGCCGAGGAGACGACGAAGGAGAGGACCTTGCTGCGGGTCGTGTCGACCCCCATGGCCTCCGCCGCGATCTCGTCCTCGCGAATCGCGATGAGCGTCCGGCCGAAAGAGGAATGCACGATCCGGTACACGACCAGGATCGTCGCGGCCGCGAAGAGATAGATCCAGAAGAAGTTTGCGAGCTTCGGGATCCCCGAGTAGCCGCGCGCGCCCCCCACGGCGTCGATGTTCAAGATGATCACGCGGATGATCTCGCCGAAGCCGAGGGTCACGATCGCCAGATAGTCCCCGCGCAGGCGCAGCGAAGGCACCCCGACGAAAAAGCCCGCGATGGCGGCGAGCAGGGCGCCGACCGCGAGCGCGGCCAGGAGCAGCACCCCGTCCCGGGCGTCCGGCGGCAGGAAAGAGACGAGAGAGCGGATGCGGTCGCCGAAGGTCACCGTCACGTAGGCGGAGGCGTAGGCGCCGATCGCCATGAAGCCGGCGTGGCCGATCGAGAACTGCCCCGTGAAGCCGTTGATCAGGTTCAGGCTCACGGCAAGGATGATGTTGATGCCGGCCAGGCAGATGACCTGCAGAAGATAGGGGGAGATGGCGAGGCTTGCTCCGAACACGCCCGTAAAGAGGGCGTTGGCGGCCCAGAGCGCAGCGACGACGCCGGCGGCCGCGAGCAACCCCTTCAAACCTTCTCCTTCTGGACCCGCCCGAGGATCCCCTGGGGGCGCAGCAGCAGCACGAGGATCAGGATGGCGAAGGCGATGGCGTCCCGATAGGTGGAGGAGAGGTAGCCCACGACCATGACCTCGGAGGTCCCGATCAGCAACCCTCCGAGCACGGCCCCGGGGACGTTGCCGATGCCCCCCAACACCGCGGCGACGAAGGCCTTCAATCCGTAGAGAATTCCCATCAGCGGATCGATCTTGGGGATCTGCATCCCGATCAGGACGCCGCCCGCCGCCGCCAGCGCCGAGCCGAGTCCGAAGGTCACGGCGATGATCCAGTCCGTGGAGATTCCCATCAGCTTGGCCGTGTCGAGGTTGAAGGAGACGGCGCGCATCGCCTTGCCGGTGCGCGTCTTCTGGATGAACAGACGCAGCGCCACCATCAGCAGGAAGGAGACCCCGACGACCGCGATCTGCTCGCTCGTCAGCCGCACGCCTCCTACCTTGAAGTCGAAATGGGGCGCGAGCGAAGGGAAGAACTTGGGGTCCGGACCGAAGACGAGCTGACCCCCGTTCTCGATCAGGAGCGAGACACCGATCGCGGTGATCAGAAGCGTCAGGCGCGACGCGCGCCGGACGGGGCGGTAGGCGAACCGCTCGATGATGAGACCGAGGACGGCGCAGGCGACCATCGCCCCCAGCATGACGAAAAACGCCGACACGAAGGAGGGCTCGCGCCCCTGAAGCCGGCGCGAGAGGTAGTAGCCCACGTACGCCCCGACCATGTACACGTCCCCGTGAGCGAAATTGATCAGGCGCAGGACCCCGTAGACCATCGTGTAGCCGAGTGCGATCAGGGCGTAGATCGATCCCAGCGAGAGGCCGTTGACGAGCTGCTGGAGGAAGGTGGTCACGTGGAAAAGCTATCAGCTATCAGCTATCGGCTATCAGCTTTCAGTTCCACGGGGAGCGGAGAGACATCTCAGCGCGGCTCCGGGTATGGCTGACAGCTGAAAGCTGAGGGCTGACAGCTGCCTACGGGCTCACCGTCTCGACGTAGACGAACTTGCCGTTCTCGACCTTGAGGACCACGGCGGGCTTGACGGCGTTGCGGTCCTTGTTGATCGTGATCTTTCCCGTCACGCCCGGAAAATCCTTCGTGGCGGCCAGGGCGTCGCGCACCTTCGGCCCGTCGGAAGAGCCCGCGCGGGTCATCGCGTCCGCCAGGATCTTGGCCGCGTCGTATCCCAGTGCGGCCAGAGCGTCGGGAACCTGCTTGTAACGGGCCTTGTAGTCGCCGACGAACTTCTGCACGGCCAGCGAGGGGTCGTCCACCGAGTAGTGGTTTGAGAGGTAGCAGCCGTTCAAGGCGTCGCCTCCGATCTCGAAGAGCTTCGGGGAGTCCCAGCCGTCGCCGCCCAGCAGCGGCACCGTGATCCCCAACTCGCGCGCCTGCCGGGCGATCGTGCCGACCTCTGTGTAGTAGCCGGGGACGTAGATCGCCTCCGGATGGACAGCCTTGATCTGGGTCAGCTGCGCGTGGAAGTCGGAGTCCCCTTCGCTGTAGGACTGCTCGGCCACGATCTCGCCGCCCAGCTGGCGGAAGTTTTCGCGGAAGAAGGTCTGCAGGCCCACGGAGTAGTCGTTGCGGACGTCAACGAGGATCGCGACCCTCTTCACCTTCAGGGTGTTGGCCGCGAATTTCGCCATGACGGAGCCCTGGAAGGGATCGATGAAGCACACGCGGAAGATGTAATCGCCGATCTGGGTCACGCGGGGGTTCGTCGAGGATGGAGAGACCATCGGGACCTGGTTGGCCTGGCAGACCGGCGCGGCCGCGAGCGAGCGGGAGGAGGAGACCTCCCCGATCATCGCGACCACGTGGTTCTGGTTGATCAGCTTCGTGACCGCGGTGGCCGCCTCCTCGGGCTTGGACTGGTCGTCTTCCACCAGGATCGTCAGCTTCTTGCCGAGGACCCCTCCGGCCTTGTTGATCTCGTCGAAGGCCATCTTGGCGCCATTGTCGGTGGACTGGCCGAAGGTGGCCGTCGTGCCCGTCAGGGAGCCGTACTCCCCGACGAGGATCTCGTCGGACGTTCGCCCCTTGCCGCATCCGAGTGCCGGCAGAATCACGGCCGCCGCCGCAGCCCATGCCAGGGAGCGCAATCTCATCGCGAAGCCTCCTGGAGTCGATCGGAAACGGCGTATTCTTTCGCAGAGCCGGAAGCAAAGTCAAAGTTTTCGCGGCCTCCAGAGCGGGTTTTCGGAGTGACAACCCTCCGGTATATCCGCCCGGCGTCGGGCCCGCCTCCCTCGTCGGCACGCGACGGCACGGTGGTTGGACGGGAGGAGCGGCCGTCGCTCTATTGCGAAGGCGCAGTTGCATCGTGGCGTTACGGAGTTGCGGGTGGTGCGCCTTCGCAAAAGGCACTCCTCCGGGAGGTGGGCCCGCCGCCGGGCTCCAGCGTTGCGTTACGCCCTGATGCGAGCCCCGGAGACGGCGGCGTTCCCGCACGAGGTGAGGGGTGACGAGCATGGAAGGACGTGGCCGGCACCAAGCTGAGACTGCGAGGAACCTTCAGCGACGGCCGGTTCTGGGTAGAGCGGCTTGCCGGAGCGTGCCTCGCAGGGAATGCCGACGGCTCCGGGGCGTCCTTTTCGACCCGACGGCTCGTCCAGAACTACCCACTCCCTTTCAGTGCCGCAGTCGGTCTTTTGGCGCCGAGAACAGCTAGAATAGGTTTCTCTCGCCGGCAGGGAGAGGGAGACGAGCGATTAGCGAAACGACGTCCGAAGCCAGGGCCCCGGAATCCCGATTCGAGAGTCTTCCCCCGCCGCGCATCCGCCCCCGCAGCGCGCATCCGATTTCGCGTCGGCAGATCGACCCGGACGCCCTGAAGGTGCTCTATCGGCTCTCGGGCGCGGGCTACAAGGCCTACCTCGTGGGAGGGAGCGTCCGCGACCTTTTGCTCGGCCGCACGCCCAAGGACTTCGATATCGGGACCGACGCCCACCCGCAGGCGATCCGGCGCCTCTTTCGCAATTGCCGGTTGATCGGCCGGCGCTTCCGGCTGGCGCACATCCTCTTCGCGGAGGGAAAGATTATCGAGGTGGCGACCTTCCGGCGCCGGCCGGAGCCGGTCGATCCCAACGCCCCGGAGCTCCTGATGACCTCCGACAACGTCTTCGGGACGGCGCGGGAGGACGCCCTCCGGCGCGACTTCACGATCAACGGCCTCTTCTACAACATCGCCGACTTCACCGTCATCGACTACGTCGGCGGGCTCGAGGACCTCGAAGCCGGCCTCGTCCGCACGATCGGAGATCCGGAGATCCGCTTCCGCGAAGACCCGGTCCGAATGATGCGCGCGGTGGAGTTTGCCAGCCGCCTCGGCTTCGCGATCACCCCGGACTCCTACGAAGCGATCCTGAACCATCGCCGGGAGATCGTGAAATCCGCTCCTCCCCGGGTCACCGAGGAGCTCGCCCAGTCGCTCAAGGGCGGACACGCGCTGACGACCTTCCTGATGATGCGCGAAGTCGGCCTGCTGGACGTCCTGCTGCCCGAACTGGCGCAGGTGCTCCGCGAGAGGGATCCCGAGCACCCCCAGGGCACGGGACATCTCTTCTGGGCGCTGCTCGAGGTGCTCGACGCCGAACGCCGGCGCGGCCGGACCTACGAGGACGCGGTCCTCTTCGCGCTCTTCTTCCTCCCGATCGTGCGCGCACGCGTCCGCGCGGCCGCGCCGGACGGCGACCCGCCGCCCTCCCTGCTCGCGACCCTCCTCGAGAACCTCGTGACTCCGATCGCGGTCCGCATGGCACTGCCGCACGCCGCCTCACACCGCATCAAACAGGCGCTCGCGATCGTGGGGAAGCTCTCCCACAGGCCCGACTCCAGGCTCGCGACGCCTCGCCTCGCGCTCCGGGAGGCCTTCCCGGTGGCCCTCGAACTCTTCGAGCTGCGCGCGATGGCCACGGGACGCGGCCAGGAGCTTGTGCGCGACTGGCGGGCCCTGGCCGCCCGGGTCGAGAAGACGCGGCAGGCCTTCGCGACCGCGCAGGCCGAGGCGCCGGGGCCGGGAGCGGCGCGCCGTCGGCGGCGCCGCCGCGGCGGACGGCGGCGGGCGGGCCCCTGATGTCCCGCGTACTAAGAAGCCCCCCTGCAGCGATTTGGAGCAGATCCTTCGCTTCGCTCAGGATGTCAGGAGGGCGAACATTTTGGGACGGGATGCGTTTTGAGTGGATGAAGGCGTGAGTGACGCCGATGAAAAGGCGCTCGTCGCGAGGTGCCGGGAGGGCGAAGACGAGGCCTGGAGAGAGTTAGTGGACAGGTACGGGCAGAAGATCTACGCGATTTCCTACCACTTCACGCTGAAGCGCGAAGAGGCCGAGGAGCTCGCCCAGGAGATCTTCCTGAAGATCTTCGAGAACCTCCACCGCTACGACGGCTCGTTCCCCCTCGTGGCCTGGATCGTGTCCCTCTCGCGTAATCTCTGCATCGACCGCTACCGGCGGCGCAGGCGCGAGAAGTCCTTCCGCTTCATTCCGGATGACGCCGTCGCCCCGCTCCTGACCGCGGGGGACGATCCGGCGGCGGAAACGCTGAAGAAGGAGCGGACGAAGCTGCTCTTCTCGGCGCTCGCCGAGATCCCCGAGGACCTTGCCGAGATCCTCCTGCTGCGGGACCTGGATGGCCTGGCTTACGAGGAGATCGGCAAGGCGCTCGAACTGCCCGACGGAACCGTCAAGTCCCGCCTCTTCCGCGCGCGCGCCGAGGTCGCCCGGAGGATTCGGGAGCGGCATGAGGCCCGGCCCGGCGCCCTCCTCTCGCTCGCGGTGGCCGCGGGAGCCTTCGTATGAGTTGCGGAGAGCTGGAACGGCTCTTCGTCGCGGGCGCGTCCCGGGAGCAGGCCCTCGCGCACCGGAACGCTTGCCGCCCGTGCGGCGAACTCGGCGCGGACCTGGATCGGATCGAGACGCTCGTTTCCGGTCTCCGGGCTCCCTCCGCGAGCCCGGCTCTGCGCGAGGCTCTCCTCTCGATCCCGCGCAAGACCGTCTCGTGCGAGGGCGCGGACAGACTGGCCGCGTCGGCCCTCGAGGAGGAACTCGGACCGGCCGACCGAGGGAGGCTCGACTTCCACCTCTCGCGATGCGAGCCGTGCCGTGAGACCGCGGCGACGCTGGCCGCGATGCGCCGGCTCGGGGCTCCTCTTCCGGCGCCATGGCTCGCCGGGCGCATCGCGGCCAGCCGCCCCCGCCGGCGCCGCCCTGCCACGCTGCGGAACCTGTTTCTCAATCCGAAGGCCGCCATCGGCCTCGCCTACGCTGCGGCCGTCATCGTCATGCTCGCGGGCTTCAATCCGGCGGACATCGCACGCAAGGCCGGCGTCGCACGACTGGGGGAGAGCGCGAAGGCCTCGGTCGAAGTGGCCGGCGGCTCGCTCGCGGACCGGGTCGGCGCCTTGCAGGAGAGCGTCCTGCGCAAGCTCGCGGCCTGGAAAGGGGAAGTGGCCGGCTACGGCCGCGCCGCGCTCTCGACGGCTCTCGCCCTCGTCATGAAATCGGAGCAGCAACGCCCGCCGAGCCGTCCTCGCGGCGGCGAGGAACGGGGGCGGACGAAGAGGAACGAAACGGAGCTAATGACCTGGCGCGCCTAGGCGGCGCGTCCGAAGAAGGAGCACGTCCATGAGCGAAAACACCCCGATCCAGCCTCCCCCGCCGGCTCCCCCGCCGCCGCCCGCCTCCCCGCCCCCGCCGCCGGCCGCGCCCCTTCCCGCGGCTCCGCCCGTCTATGTCGAGAGGAAGTCTCCCGGCCTGGCCGGTTTCCTGTCGATCTTTCCGGGTCTCGGACATCTCTATCTCGGCCTCTATCAGCGTGCGTTCGCCTTCGGAGGAGCCTTCTGCATCCTGATCTTCTTCAACCAGCACGGACGCATGGCTCCTCTCTCCGGTCCAGCCACGTTCTTCGTCTGGGTCTTCGCGATCATCGATGCCGTGCGCCAGGCCAAGGCGATCAACCGCGGCACCGTCGTGGAAAGCGGCTTCGCGCCGCCGGCCCAGCTCCAGAGAACTTCGTACGGGACTGGCGCGCTGACCTGGGGCGTGATCCTCGTCGGCCTCGGAGTCCTCTGGATCCTCGACCGGTACGTGGACATCGATTGGTCCTTCATGGAGGACTGGGGAGGTCCGGCCGCGCTCATTCTGCTGGGACTGGTCCTGGTCGTCTCCCACGTGCGGCGAAAGAGAATCGAGCACGAGTCGGGCGTCGGGATGCCCCCGCGCAGCTCTTAATCGGCTCCTCCCCCAGTCCCCCAGTCACCCACGCTCCCAGTCCTTCTCTTCGAGAGACGGACTGGGGGAAGCGGAGACCGGGGGACTGGGAGAAAGACTCCCTATCGTCGTTTGAAGTACTTCTCGAGGTCTTCTTCCGTCATCGACAACACGACGGGACGGCCGTGCGGGCAGGTAAACCGGTCCGCCGCCCGGATCCAGTCCGCCAGGAGATGCCGGATCTCTTCCGGCGCCAGGTGATAGCGAATCGTCACGGCCGAGCGGCAGGCGAGCGCGACCGCCAGACGGTCGCGCCTTTTGGCGGTGTCGGATGCCCCCGGTTCGGCCAGGGCCGCTAGCGTCTCGTGCAGCGTCTCGGCCGGCTCCCGATCCGTGGCTTCGGCGGGAAGGGCCGCGATGGCGTAGGAGCGTCCCGACATCGGCTCGATCTCGAACCCCGCCGCCTGCAGGTCTTCGAAAGCCGAGGCCAGCGTCTCGGCCTCCTCCGGCGACGCTTCGAAGAGAACCCGCATCAGGAGTTTTTGGGAAAGGACTCTTCCCGAAGCGATCCGGTCCCGCATCCGTTCGTAGAGGACTCGCTCGTGAGCGGCGTGCTGGTCGATCACGAGGAGTCCCTCGGGCCCCGAGGCCAGGATGTAGGACTCGCGATGCTGGCCGATGGCGAGGATCTCGGGAGGCTTCCTCTCCCGATCGACCGGCGCCGCGGAGGAGGCGAGAGGCGGCGCCGAGACCGGGCTGACGGTCGGAGCCTGGCGGCCCGGCGCTCCCGGAAGGGTCTCGCCGTAGGGCGTCCCCGGCTCGGCTACCGCAGGCCCGGGCTCGAAGCGAACGGGTTTTAACCTCCGTTCCTCCTTTCCCGCGAGCAGGGCCGAGACCAGGGCGTGGTAGACGAGCCGGTAGGCGGTCCCCGCGTCCGCGAATCGAACCTGCGTCTTGGCCGGCGACACGTTGACGTCCACTCCGCCTCGCTCCGCCGACAGGAAGAGAAAGGTGGCCGGGTGGCGGTCGGTCCGGATGGCTTCGCGGGCGGCCTGTCCGACCGCCCTCATGAGGGATCGGTCCTCGATCGGACGGCCGTTGACGAAGATGTACTGAAAACGGCGCGTGGGGAAGGTCACCGAGCCGCGAGTGGTGAAGCCGGAGAGCCGCAGCGGGCCCGAGCGGGCCTCGAACTCCTCGAGCTCGCCGAGCGTCTCGCGGCCGAAGACCTGCAGGATCCGGGCGGCGCGGTCGACGGCCGACGGCGCGTCCAGGATCTCGCGGCCGCCCGAGCGCATCCGGAAGGCGATCGAAGGATTGCCGAGGGCGGCGCGAGTCACCGCCGCCGCGGCGGCGCGTCCTTCGGCTTCCGGTTTGCCGAGGAACTTTCGCCGGGCCGGCGTGTGGGAGAAGAGCCCTTCGACGACCACGTCGGTGCCCCTGGGGCGCCCGGCGGGCTCCTCGGAGACCTTTCCGCCGTGCTCGATCGTGAGCCGGACGGCCTGCGCGGAGGAGCCGTCGGAGGTCGTAAGGGTCAGCCTGGAGACGGCCGCGATCGATGGAAGCGCCTCTCCCCGGAAGCCGTAGCTTGAAACGTTCTGCAGGTCTTCGTCGGAGACGATCTTGGAGGTCGCGTGGCGCTCGAGCGCCAGGCGCGCGTCCTCCGCCGACATTCCGCAGCCGTCGTCACGTACCAGGATCCTCTCGATTCCGCCGGCTTCCAGATCCACTTCGATGAGCGTCGCCCCGGCGTCCAGGGCGTTCTCGACCAGTTCCTTGACGACCGACGCCGGCCGCTCGACCACCTCTCCGGCGGCAATCCGGTCGATGACCTCGCTCGAGAGCCGATGGATCTTGGGCAACGTCAGTCCTTAGTCCCTGGTCCTTGGTCCTTAGTCTAAGACCCCGGGCTGCAGCCTCCAACGACCAAAGACTAAGGACTAAGGACTAAGGACTACGGACTAACGACTACGGACTAACGACTACGGACTACGGGCTAAGGACTACGGACTCTCATAAACCACTCGACCGCCGACGACGGTCTTCAGAATGCGAATCGTTTGCAGGCTCTCAGGTGTGATGGAGAAGGGATCGGCGGACAGGACAACGAAATCCGCGAGGTTGCCGGGGGCCAGGGTTCCTTTTTCCTTCTCCTCGAAGGCCGCCCAGGCCGCTCCGGAGGTATAAGCCCGCACGGCCTCCTCGACGCCGATCGTCTGCTCGGGAAACCATCCGCCGGGGTTCCCGCCGTCGGTTGTGCGCCGCGTCACGGCCGCGTCGATTCCCGCTATGGGAGACAGCGGCGCGACGTCCCAGTCGGAACCGAAGGCGAGCCTGGCGCCGGCACCGAGGAGCGAGCGGAACGCGTAGGTCGTACGGCAGCGCTCCCTCCCGATCCGCTTTTCCGCCCAGCGCCCGTCGTCCACGGCATGGTAGGGCTGCATCGAGGTGACGACGCCGAGCCTGCCGAAGCGCGGGATGTCGGCGGCCCGCAGGTGCTGGGCGTGCTCGATGCGAAAGCGCCGGTCTCTCGGCCCGTTTCTCGCCGCGACCCTCTCGAAGAGGTCCAGGATCTCCGCGTTGGCCCGGTCTCCGATGGCGTGGATCTCGACCTGCAGGCCCGCCCGGTCCGCGGCGGCGACGCGCTCCTCCATCCGCGAAAGCGGGATCGCCTCGGCGGCGTGGACGCCCGAGGTCGAGGGATCGTCCATGTAGGGTTGGAAGAAGAGGGCCGTGGCGGACCCGAGAGAACCGTCGGCGTAGCCCTTGACGCCCCCCACGCGCAGCCACTCGTCGTTCTTCATCGAAGCGCGCCTGTCGCGCGCCATCTCCCAAAGCGAAAGCGACGGCCGGTAGTTCACGCGCACGGTCAGTTCTCCGCGTTGCCTGAGCATCTCCCAGGCCTCCAGGTCCCACCGGTTGCCGGGCAGGTCCTGCACCGAGGTGACGCCGTTCTCAGCCGCGTGCTTCATGGCGGCGCGAAGGGCCTCGGTGACCTTGGCGAGCGTGCGCGGGGGGCGCACGGCCCAGATCGCGCCCATGGCGGCGTCCTTCAGGACGCCCGTCGGTTCCCCGGAAGCGTCCCGCACGATCGACCCTCCCGGCGGGTCCGGCGTCTCGCGCGTAATCCCGGCGAGCCTCAGGGCCAGGCTGTTGCAGAGGGCCATGTGGCCGTCCTGCCGCGCGAGACAGACGGGGCGGTCGCCCGTCGCGGGGTCGAGGAGGGTTCGGGTGGGAAGCCGAGGCACGGGCCACTGCTGGTGGTCCCAGGCGCCGTCGGTGATCCACTGGCCCGCGGGCCGGGTCGCCGCGAACGCGGCGAGCCGCCGCGTGAAGTCCGCTTCGTCCCGGGTGTGGCGCAGATCGACAGCGAGCAGGTTGAAGCCTCCCATCGACATGTGCGTGTGCGAGTCGATGAAGCCCGGCAGGACGGCGCGCCCCCGCGCGTCGAGGAGCCTCGTCGCCGGGTCGCGCAGCTTCTCGACCTCGCGGTTGCCGCCGACGGCCACGATCCAGCCTCCGCGAGCCGCCAGGGCCTCGGCCCTGCGCGGCTTCTCTTCCCCGGTCCAGATGTTCGCGGAGAGCAGAACGAGGTCGGCGGCCCCGCTCATGCCGTCGAGGAGATGCCGCCTTCCTTGCCGGAGAGAGCCGCCCGGGCCGCCGCCAGGCGCGCGATCGGGACGCGAAACGGGGAACAGGAAACGTAGTCGAGCCCCGCGCGGTGGAAGAACTCGACGGAGCGCGGGTCACCTCCATGCTCGCCGCAGATGCCGACCTTCAGCTTCGGATTCGACTGCCGCCCGCGCTGCGTGCCCATCGCGACGAGCTCCCCCACGCCCGACTGATCGAGGCTCGCGAAGGGGTCCTCCGGCAGGATGCCCTTCTCGACGTAGGTCGGCAAGAAGGTGGCGGCGTCGTCGCGCGAGTAGCCGAACGTCATCTGGGTCAGGTCGTTGGTCCCGAAGGAGAAGAACTCGGCGGTCTCGGCGATCTCCCGGGCGCGCAACGCCGCCCTCGGGATCTCGATCATCGTGCCGACTTTGTAGGAGACTTTCTGCCGGGTCTCCTGCCGGACGCGGCGCGCCGTCTCGTCCACGAGGTCCTTCAATTTGTCGAGCTCCGCTTTGGTGCCGATGAGCGGGATCATGACCTCGGGGTTGGGCGAGAGCCCCTGACGGACGGCCTCGGCGGCGGCCTCGAAGATCGCGCGCACCTGGGTCTCGTAGATCTCGGGATGCGTGATCCCGAGGCGGCAGCCGCGGTGTCCGAGCATCGGGTTGGCTTCGTGGAGTTGCCGCACGCGGTCGCGGAGCTTCTCGACGGGCACCTTGAGCTCCGCGGCGG
>JAWOLE010000236.1:0-4730 GCA_033853815.1 Thermoanaerobaculia bacterium | reverse complement strand
ATTCCGGGTCTTGGGAGGGGTGCCGACATCGACCCTTCGAACTCAGCTTGCCCAACCGATCCCGTCGGCTCGGCCTTCGCGCACGCGGCCGGTCCCGGCGGTCCGGCGATGACATCCCCCGCGACCCCTCAAACCGGTTCCGGCATCGACGCCGCCCGCAAACGCGTCGACAAACTCGTCGACGAGCAGAAGTTCGAGGAAGCCGCCAAGGAGACCGTCTCGATCCGCGAAGAGGCGGTCAAGGCCAAGAACGAGCAGCTCTGGGCGTGGGCCCTCATCAAGGAAAGCCAACTTCGCACCGCTCTCCACGGTTATGAAACCACTGTCCGCTTCTTCAAGGAGCAGTCCTGGCCCACCTCTCCCCTCCAGCGCGATATGCTCGATCTTTTCTACGCCCAGTCGCTTGTCACGTACTACCGCGCCTACTCCTGGGAGATCAACCAGCGTGAACGGGTCGAGGCCTCGGGGCCTATCGACCTCAAGGCCTGGACCCGCGATCAGATCTATGCCGAGGCCTGGGCGGCCGTCCTCCGCGTCTGGAAGGACCGCGGCCGCCTCGAAGACGGGCGGCCCGCCGATTTCCCCGACTTCTGGTCTCCCGGCAACTACCCCGCCGGCATCCGCGACACGCTCCGCGACGCCGTCGTCTACCTCATGGCCGACCTTCTCGCCGACACGTCGTTCTGGGCGCCCCGGCAATCGAACGAGCTCTTCCTCCTCGACCTCCCCGCCCTTCTCTCCGACGCCCGCCTCTCCCCCGACCGGGCCGCTGCCGCCCTCGAGTCGCCCTCTGCCCACCCGCTCGAAAAGCTGCACACCCTCCTCGCCGAACACTGGGGCTGGTGCCTCCGCGCCTCCCGCCCCGAAGCCGCGATGGAAGCCTATTTCGTCCTCGTCTCGTCCCTGCACGTGTCCTTTCCCGGGAAAGAGGACCGGGCCCTCCTTTACGACCGTTTCGCCTCGTACCTCGCCGCCCATCGCAGCTTCCCTTGGTGGGCCACCGGCCAGGCCACTCTCGCCGAGTTCCTGCACGACGATCCCGCCCCGAACGCCCTCGTCCGGGCCCTGACCGTCGCCCGCGCCGGCGCGGAGCTCTACCCGGACTCCCCCGGAGGCCTTCACTGCCTCTCTCTCGTCAAGAGGATCGAGGCCGCAGACTTCGCGCTCGAGGCCATGGCTTCCGACGCGCCGAGCCGCCGCTCGATCCTCATCACCCACCGCAACTTCTCTACGCTCTACCTTCGCGCCTATCCGCTCGACTTCGAAAAACTGGTCGCGGGGGCGCGGGACTACTCGATTTTCCCGCAGGGCGACGCGGCCGCGAAGATCATCCAGGGGACCCCTCCCGCCGCGTCCTGGGAGGCTGCCCTTCCTGCGACGCCTGATTATCGTGATCACAAGACCTATGCGAATCTGCCGGCGGACCTTCGTCCCGGCCTTTATCTCCTGGCCGGCTCCGCCCGCGCGGGCTTCCCTCAGCGCGAGAATCGCGTCCAGGCGCTCGCCGTCATCGTCTCGGACCTTGTCATGCTCAAACGCTCCTCAGGGGAGGCCGATAATGCCGGCGGGGTCTGGGGGGTCATCGCTTCCGGACGCGACGGCCGACCCGTGCTAGGGGCCAAGGTCGATCTCTACGCCTATAACTGGCAAACCGGGCATCGGGTCGTCCAGTCGCAACCCACCGACGCGCAAGGCTTCTTCCGTTTCCTCCCGCCCACCACCCCGATCGCGGCGTCCCGGCAGCGCTCCTATTTTCTCGTGGCCAAGAAGGACGCCGACTTAGCCTTCGACCCGGAGGCATCTCTCTTCATCCGCCAGAAGCCTCAGGAGACGAGCTCCGCCCTGATCTACACCGACCGCAGCGTCTACCGTCCGGGCCAGAAGATCTTTTGGAAGGTTCTCGCGTACGCCGGACGCCGAGACCTCGGCAGGCTGCGCCCCGCGGCCGGACTCCCCGCCTCCGTCTGGCTCGAGGACATCAACGGCCAACGCGTCGCCGAAACGACGGCGGCCACGAATGATTTCGGCACGGCAAGCGGCGAGTTCATGATCCCGCCGGCCGGCCGGCCGCTCGGTGAGTGGCGACTGCGGAGCTCGCCGGCAGGTGTCGCGTCCATCCGCGTCGAAGAATACAAGCGCCCGACGTTCGAGGTGACCGTCAAAGACCCGGAAAAACCCCTCCGCCTGAACCGCCCCGCCTCCTTCAAGGCCGAGGCCCGCTATTACTTCGGCCTGCCGGTCTCCTCGGGCACGGTGGTCTGGGAGGTCAGGAGCGCGGGCGAGTCCTTCCCCCTTTGGTGGTCGCGCGAGTATCCGCGCATGTCCGTGCGCACCGTCGCCGGAGGACGTGTCCCTATTCGTGAGGACGGCACATTTGAAATGACTTTCACCCCCAAGGCCGACGAACGGAACTCCGGCTCGGGCATCTCCTACCGCTATACCCTCACCATCGACGTAACCGACGACGGCGGCGAAACGCGCACGGTTTCCCGTCCCTTCCGGGTGGGCTTCGTCACCATCGAGCCGCAGGTCATGCTGGAGAATGGTTTCGTGCGGGCGGGAGAGCCGGGCAAGTTCTCCGTCTCCCGCGTGGACCTCAACGGCACACCCAAACCGGGAAAAGGGACGTGGAGGGTGGCGCGACTCCTCCAACCCGAGTCCACGCCCCTGCCCGCGGACCTTCCGGGGCCCGGGGCCTTTTTCGAGGAGGGCGCCCCGAAGCCCTACCGGACGCCCGGGGACGAAATGCGTCCGCGCTGGGAATATCCACCCAATCCCCACGACATCCTCCGCCTTTGGAAGGAAGGGCGCGAAATGGAAAGGGGCACCCTGGAATCAGGAAGCCAGGGCGAGGTTTCGGTCTTGGTCGCCGCGCTCGAACCCGGCGCCTACAGGTTTCTCTACGAAACGAAGGACGTCTTCGGCATGCTCTGCCGCGAGAGCGAGGATTTCGTCGTCGCGCCGCCCGACAGACGAACGCCGTTCCGATTGACGGGGTCTTCACCAGGACCTGAGGGCGCAGCTGTCCTCCCGTCCGATCCGTCACCTCCGACGAGGGCAACGCGACGACGGGCAAGCCCTGCGGAGCAGAGATTCGCCATTGACCGCCGGTCAACGGACCAGCCCGCTTCGACCGGCGCGATCCGCCTTCCGCTCATCGCCAGCGCCGAGTTCATCACGGTCCCGGTCGGAGGGACGGCGCGTATTCTCCTCGAGTCGGGTTGGGACGGCCAGCCGATGCTTTTCGAGGCGTTCCGCGGCGGCGAGCTCTGGCAGCGCCGGTGGCTCACCGCGGGGAAGGACGACGGCATCCTCGAGATCCCGGTAACGGAGGACATGCGCGGCGGGTTCGGCGTGCAGTTGACCACTATCCGCGACCATCAGACGATCACCGACGGCGCCGCCCTCGTTGTCCCCTGGGATAACAAGGACCTGGATGTCGCGTTTTCTGCGTTCCGCGACATGCTCACGCCGGGGGCGCGCGAAGCGTGGCGTGTCACGGTCAAAATGCCGGGAGGAAAGGCGGCCGAGAAGGGCGCAGCCGAGCTGCTCGCGTACATGTACGACCGAAGCCTCGACCTGTTCGCACCGCATCGGGCGCCTTCCATCGGGTCTCTCTATCCGATCAGGACCCAGACCGCCGGATGGGAGAGACCCCGGCCGACCGCCCAGATGGTCGCCGTAATGGATTATGGCTGGGGATCCTTCCCGTCTTACCCGACGTTCCGGCCGGCCGAGCTTGTCGCGCTCGGCGGCTACGGCATCGGCGGGCCCGGAAGACGAGGCGGAGTCGAGGGCGGGGTCGTCGGCGGAGTCCTGGGAGGCGTCGTGCGGGAAAGGGTGGCGCCGATGGCTGCCGATCAGAGCCGCCGCATCGATAAGAAGGAATCCATGCTGTCGGCGCAGGCGGTCCCGAAGGGGAAGGCAGCGGAAGAAGCCGGCGCCGGCGAAGCCGCAGTGCCGCTGCGGACGAATTTCTCCGAGACCGCGTTCTGGCAGCCGCACCTCCTCACAGGCGCGGACGGGACGGCGGCCATCGAGTTCACCGTGCCGGATTCGGTCACGGGGTGGCGCGTCTTCGTGCACGCCGTGACGAAGGACCTCGCGGGAGGATCGGTCGAGCGCGAGGCGCAGAGCGTGAAGGACCTCATGGTCCGGCCTTACTTGCCGCGCTTCTTCCGGGAAGGCGACCGCGCCGAGCTGCGCGTCGTCGTCAATGACGCCGGGAAGACCGATCTTACGGGCGAGGTCGCGCTCGAGATCACCGACCCGGCGACGGGCGAGAATCTCGCTCCCGCGTTCGGCCTGCCGGAGCGTGTGCCCGGGCGACCGTTCGGCGTGAAAGCGGGCGGCGGGTCGACTGTGGTCTTCCCGCTTGCGGCGCCGGCGCGCGTCGGGACGGTGGCATTCAAGGTCACGGCGCGGGCCGGGGCCTTCTCGGACGGCGAGCTGCGGCCGCTCCCGGTCCTCCCGGGACGGATGCACCTCGTGCAGTCGCGGTTCGCGACGCTCAAGGGCGTGGGCGCGGGGCCGGTGACGCGGACGCTCACCTTCGACGATCTGCGGAAGAACGACGACCCAACGCGCCTGAACGAGCAGCTGGTGGTCACGGTCGACGCTCAGCTTTTCTACGGACTCCTCGAGGCCCTCCCCTACCTCGTCAATTATCCCTACGAGTGCACCGAGCAGACGCTCAACCGGTTCCTTTCGACGGGGATCCTGACGAGTCT
>JAWOLE010000235.1:0-5879 GCA_033853815.1 Thermoanaerobaculia bacterium | reverse complement strand
GAGCTTCACCCGGTCCCGGCTCTTCAGGTTCTTGAGAAGCGCGCGCACCGCGGCGGGAGGCCGCGACGTCGCCCGCGAGATCGTTCGTCCATGGAGGCGCTCGAAGGACCGTTCGAACGCCTCGGGCGACGTCGCCCGCGAGACCATGGAGATCCCGGCGGGACTCGCCGCGACGAAGACCTCGCCGACCGGGGAATCGAGCTTCCAGTAGAGGTCGGCGAGCCCGACGCGCTTCAAGACCGCGGGCAGGAGCGAGGCCGGAGCCTGGTGGCCGGGGAGATCGCGCAGCTCCCTCAGCACGGCGGACAGGGACTTCTTGGCGGAGCGATTCATGACATCACCTCTCGGACTCGGGGAACCCGCCGGGATTCCGACAGGGCCTCCCGCAGGGCGTTGACCGCGCGGTGGACGTTGGACTTGACGGTCCCCAGAGGTTGTTTGAGAACGGAAGCGACTTCTTCGAGCCGCAATCCCTCCATGTAGCGAAGGATGAGCGCCGAGCGGTAGCGCTCCGGGAGTCCCGCGACGAGAGTCGCGATGTCGGCGCGCTGGCGCCCCCGCTCGAAGCGGGAGTCCGGGCGCCCCTCCGGATCGTCCTCGGGTTCCCGGGCGGCGCCGTCCGGCCCGGGCGCATCCAGAGAAACGAGCTTCTGGCGCTTCCGGCGAAGCCGGTTTCGAGCGACGTTCAGCGTGATCTGATAGAGCCAGGCCTTGAGGGAAAGGGCCCGGATGCGTTCGGACGGGTACGTCTTCAGCGCCCGGTAGGCGCGCACGAAGGCGTCCTGGGCGATCTCCTCGGCGTCGGCGGAATCGCCCGAGAGGCGGTGAGCGAAGGAATACAACCGGTCCTCGTATTCACGGACCATCCGCTCGAAGCTCGCTTCCAGATCTTCCGCAAGGGCGGCTTCGAGGACGTCCGGGTGCTGCATCGCGCCTTCCTCCCTGCCGCAGGTGACTGATTCAAGCCGGCGCCCGCCGTCAAGGTCCCCCGGCTGGCTTCCCACCGTGGCGGTTCTCGTCATCATGGAACCCTCTCCCAAGCACTGCAACACCTCCTCTTGCCGGAAGGTTGCAGATGGAACGGGAATTGCGGCAGAAAAGGCAGCCGGATCATGAAGATGCGGGGCCGGAACCTCCACGTCATCGTCATCGGAGCGGGCGCGGCCGGCCTGGCCGCGGCGCGCGAGCTCGCGAGGGCCGGGACCCGGGTCACGATCCTGGAAGCCCGCGACCGGGTCGGCGGCCGAATCTTCACGACGCGCCGCCGCGGCTGGCCCCTGCCGATCGAGCTCGGGGCCGAGTTCATCCACGGCAGGCCGCGCGAGACCCTGGGCCTCGTCGGGGAAGCGAGGCTCCTCGCGGACCGCGTGCCGGACCTGCACTGGCTCCGGACGCGTCGGGGTCTCGAAGACAGCGGTGCGTTCTTCGAGCAGATGTCGCGGATCACGTCCCGGATGCGGAAACACGGCACGGACCGCTCGGTCGCGGGGTTCCTCCAGGGCCAGAAGAAACTCCGGCCGGAGCTGCGCCTCCACTTCCGGTTGTTCGTCGAAGGATTCCATGCGGCATCGCTCGACCGCGTCAGCGAACACTCCCTCTCGAGGGCCGGCGAGGGGGAGCCCGAGCCCGGCGAGGAGGATCAGTTCCGAATCGTCGGAGGCTATGACCGCCTGACGCGATGGCTCCTGTCGCAAGCGCGCCGCCGGGTCGATCTGAAGCTCGGCGCCGCCGTCTCGGAGATCGCCTGGCGGCGCGGGAGAGCGACGGTCGTCGCCGAGTCCGCGAATCGAACGCGCCGGCTCGCGGCGGACCGGGTTCTGATCACGGCGCCGGTGTCCGTCTTGAAGGCGCCGGCCGGATCGCCCGGAGCGACCCGGTTCCGCCCCCCCCGCTGCCCGAGAAAGAGCGCGCCCTCTCCAGGCTCGAGACCGGAGAGGCCGTCAAGGTCGTGTTCCGCTTCCGCGAGCGATTCTGGGAGGAGGAGGGCCTGCTTGCCCGCCGCGGAGACCGGTACGACTTCGCTTTCCTCCACGCGCGTGACGCGGCGGTTCCGACCTGGTGGACCTCCGCGCCAGCCCTGTCCCCGATGCTGACGGGGTGGGCGGGCGGCTCCCGAGCGCGGGCCCTCCTGTCGGAGAAGGATGAGACGGTCGCGGCCGTGGCGCTCGAGGCGCTTGGACACCTCCTGAAAGTGTCTTCCCGGCGGCTGAATCGCCTTCTCGAAGGCTGGCATTTTCACAACTGGACGAAGGATCCCTTCTCGCGAGGCGCCTACAGCTACACGGGCGTAGGAGGAACCGCCGCCCACCGGGCGCTGGCCCGTCCGGTTGCCGGCACGTTGTTCTTCGCCGGCGAAGCCACCGACCCCGACCAGAACGGCACGGTCGCCGGCGCGATCGCGAGCGGCCTGCGCGCCGCGCGGGAGATCCTGGGCAGGTAACGGCGAAGGAGAAGAAGCGAAGGAGCACCCATGCACACCTTCCTGGAAGTCCTGAAGCTCGGGCGCGACCGCCTGCGCGGCTTCATCCTGGTTGCGGTCCTGGTTTCCCTCGGGACGGGCGCGGGCCTGCTCGAGCCCTGGATCTACCGGGCGATCATCGACGACATCGCGGGCGTCTTCGTGACCCAACCGGCGCGAGCGGCTGAGCAGCCGTCGGTTGAGAAAGTGCCGCAGCATCTTCCGAGAAGCGGGCGGCGCCTCTTCCGGGAACACACGAGACCCCAGGCGAAGCCGGAGGCGCCCCGATTGCTGAGGCCGAGGACGGTGCACGAGGCGGCGGCCACGCTCGTCCTCGGCGTCGTCATCCTCATCCTCGCGCGCCTCGTGGCGGAGTTCTGCCGGGTCGCGGGGAACAACCGCGCGACCGTCCTCGCCAACGGCGTCGAGAAGGGGTTCATCCTGCGGACGTTCCGCCACGTGATGCGCCTGCCGCTCGAGTTCTTCTCGGGCAAGGCGACGGGCGCGATCAGCCGTCAGATCGACCAGTCGGACCAGATCGCCCCGGTCTTCACGGCCGCGGCCGAGGAGATCTGGCCGGACCTCTTCAGCCTGGTCGCGATTCTGGTCGTCCTGTTCCTCGCCAACGCGGAGCTCGCGCTGGTCGTCCTCATCGCGATTCCGGTGTACGCGGCGGTCACCTGGCGCATGACGCTGCGCCTCGAGACGGACATGGACGAGTACTACGCGCTCTGGGACGAAGTCTCGAGCGACATCCAGCAGGCTGTCGCGGGGGATCAAGACGATCCAGACCTACGACCTGGCGCAGGAGGAGGGGCGACGGATGGAGGAGGCCACCGGTGCGGCCTACGACGCCTACCTGCGCCGCAATCGTCTCCAGAACAGGTTCGCCTATTTCCAGGAAATCATCGTCACGATTTCGCGGGCCGCCGTGCTTCTCCTGGGAGGCTGGAAGGCCCTCCAGCACCAGTTGAGCCCGGGCGACGTCGTGATGTTCATCGCCTACCTCGATCGCCTCTACGACCCGATCGAGAGCCTCACCGGGCTCTACTCGAGTCTCCAGCAGCACGTGGGCGCGATCCGGCGCGCCGAGAAGCTCCTGGCCGAGCCTGTGGCCGGCGGAGCGGACAGGCCTCTGCTCGTGCGCGGCGGGGGAGCGCTCGAGTTCGAGGATGTCTGGTTCGGCTACGATCCCGAGAGGCCGGTGTTGAAAGGTGTCAGCTTCCGGGTCGCGGCCGGCGAGCACGTGGCCCTGATCGGACCTTCCGGCGCCGGCAAGACGACGCTCACCGATCTTCTCGTCGGCCTCTACCAGCCTCAGCGCGGCGAGATCCGCATTGACGGGCAGAGGACGCGGGACGTATCACCGGCTTCGCTGCGCGCGCTGATCCGGGGGGTCTCTCCCGAAGGGACGATCTTCCGCATGACGATCCGGGAGAACATCCGCTACGGCCGGCTGACGGCATCCGACGCGGAGGTCGAGGAGGCGGCGCGCCTGGCCGGTCTCGCTCCCGTGCTCGCAAATCTTCCCGACGGGATCGACACGCCCATCGGCGAACGGGGCGTCGAGCTGTCCATGGGCGAACGCCAGCGCGTCCTGCTCGCCCGCGCCTTTCTCGCCCGCCCCGAGGTCCTGATCCTCGACGAGGCCACGGCGAGCCTCGATTTTCGGACGGAGAACGCGATCAAGGAAGCTCTCTCGGCCATCAGCAAGGGGCGAACGACGCTTCTCGTGGCCCACCGCCGCTCCATGCTCACGGAGGTGGACCGGGTCCTCGTGCTGCGCCACGGCTCGATCGAGGAAGAGGGAACCCCCGCGGCCCTCCTTTCCGCTGCCGGCTACTTCCACCAGATGATGACGCAGCCGGTCGTATAGCCCGCATCTCAGCGGGCTAACCTCCTGTCGGAAGGACTTCCCGGAAGGCCGGAGGCAGCCAGCCCCGGACCGTCTCGTGATGCGCCGCCCACGCGGACCAGGCCGAGGAGGCCCAGGCCCGTACGGCGTTCTTGTGCTCCCGCGGATTGGCGGCCTTCTGAATGTCGGCGACCGTGACGTCCCCCGGCGAGGCCGGCGGCTCGAGCCACACGAAGGCGTCCTCGGCGCTCGCGGCGGCGCGCATGGCCTCGTTTGCTCTCCTCAGGTCGAGGCCCCCTTCGAGGACCAGGCACAGCCGGATGAGATGAAGGCCGACGGACCGGATGCTCTGGCGGGAGGGGCGTCCCGGGTGCTGGACGGCGTAGGCATCGACGGAGAGCCGGTGAAACTCGGAGTAGGCGGGATCGCTGTATTCGCGCGTCAACACCTCCCCGTATGCGGCCCAGCAGCCCGCCGAGGACTCCATGTAGCCGTGAGTCGGCCCGTCGATATCCGGGAAGAGTCCGCGACACCCGGGGCAGGCCGCGAGCTTCAAGCCCGAACCAGTCCGATCATGGGTGTCCCGGCCGGTCCTTATCTCGGACTCTCCCGGTTTCAGCTTCGGGCGGCAGCGGGACGGCGAAGAACGCGAAGGCGCCCGCCGCGATCACCGTGACGGCGGCCACGGTAAACGCCAGGCGCTTGCCGTGCCACAGGCTGTCGAACCACTCCCGCACCTCATAGGCGAGCAGATTGGACTTCCCTCCGTACATCTCCATGTCGCGCACGTACTTCTTGGAGTCCTCGGGCTCGTAGCCGAGAGGATTGGCGGGCGGGGGCTGAGCGGTCACGTAGATCACGATCGCAGCCGCGAATCCCACGACGAGGATCGCGATCGTTCCGAAACGCAGGCGCTCGTGTGGTGTCATTGCCGTCCTCCTACTCCGGTTTGAGCCCGAAGTAGGCGTAGGCCGCGGCCACGGCGAGGCCCAGCCAGGACTGACCGACGCTGGTGAACGGCGGGAGCACCTTGGGGTGGTACATCCCTTTCAGGAAGGCGGCCAGGCCGGTGAAGAGCCAGACGAGGACGTAAGCGACGGTGACTACCTTCAAGACGGTCTTCGACGCCGGGGATGCGTCCTGTGCGAGCACGCGGGCGACGGGCGGCTCGCCGGGCTTCGTGATCGCCAGCTCGGCGATGACGAGAGCGGAGACCAGGCCGCCGACGACCGCCAGCGTCTGAGCCATCACGTCGTTGAAGTCGGCCGCAGTCCTCGCCGTGCATCCCGACTGGCTCACGCAGTCCACGATGAGGTATGCGACTCGCAGCAGGTGAACGTAGATGCCCAGCAGAACGACCGCGATGACGCCGCCAAAGATCGCCTTCATTTCTTACCTCCCCTCTGCCTGAGTTCTTCCGCCGGGGACTCGAACGCCTCGCGGAGCGCCCTGCCAGTCGCGAGACCCGCTCCTGCCAGGGCGAGAGTCGCTCCGAGGACCGGATGAACCGTGAAGGTTACGAGGATTCCGAGCAAGGCTGCCGCCAGGCCCAGCCACAGGCCGCCC
>JAWOLE010000234.1:0-37662 GCA_033853815.1 Thermoanaerobaculia bacterium | reverse complement strand
AGCCCTCCGCGGTCACCTCGATCTTGTTGTGGTCCCGAACGATTTCGCCGGGCTTTCCCGGAGCGCTCCTGCCGGCCGCGTCCAGGATGTCCTGCGCGGTCACGTTTCCGTCCCCCCAGTCGTTGCGAAAGTCCCGGCCCCAGTTGGCCATGGGGACGAACGACGCGACGCGGGCAACGAACGCGATCGGGACGTGGAAGGAGACGCGCTTGCGCGACCCGCCCTCGCTTTTCTGGATCTCGACGCGGAAACCGCGCAGGTGCTTGAGCTCCCGAGCCGGCCGGCGCCAGACCGCGATCGCGACCGCCGCCAGGACGACCACCAGAAGGCCCAGTACGACCGCGCGAATTTCTCTCATCGAGTGCTTCGGCTCTCCCTTATCCAAAACGCAGACCGCGACGAAATGTTTCGATGCCCGGGGATCCCGGGCGTCTGTGGTATTTTTTCATCTGGCCGTAAGGGCGCGAAGCCCGGGCGCCGGCCAGGGAGACTATGCCCCATTTCATCACCGAGACGTGCATTGGATGCGGAGTGTGCGAGATCAAGTGCCCCACGCACACGATCACCGGAGGCAAGAACGAAAAGTACGTCATCCATGCCGACCGGTGCATCGACTGCTCGGTCTGCGCGCGCTACTGCCCGGTCTCCTGTATCCAGGATCAGCGCGGGGAGTTGATCGAAAAGGTCAAGCCGCGCGACATTCCCAAAGCGATCGTGGACCGCGACCTCTGCACGGGTTGCGAGTTCTGCATCGACATTTGCCCGTTCGACTGTATCTATTTGATCGACGACCCGCTCCGAGAGACCTTCCACAAGATCGCCGAGGTGGATGCCGGTCCCTGCGTCTCCTGCCGGCTCTGCGAGACGGTCTGCGACAAGGACGCGATCTTCGTCCCCAACCCGATCACCCAGGCCAAGAGGTATCTTCCCGTTCTGTGACCGAAGATCCTCGCCCCGGCCCCGAGCCGGATCCCCCGGAAACAGCCGAAGAGGAGGAGCCGCCGCCGAAAGCGTCCGTGCTCCGGTTCTTCGTGCTCCCGCTGCTGGTGGTCGCGACCGCCGTACTGATCTTCCTCGTTTTCAACCTGATGACCTTCGACCGCAAGAGCCCGGCCGAGTATCTCCAGGAAGTCCGGGGTGGCGGGCCCAATCGCCGCTGGCAGGCGGCCTTCGACCTGTCGCGCTCGATCGGCCGCATGCCGCCCGGACCGGAGCGCGACGCGCTCGCGGCCGAGACGCTCCGGATCTTCGAAGGCCTCTCGCGGAGCCGGCCCGAGGATGTTCCCGTCCGGCGCTACCTGGTGCTCGTGCTCGGGAAGCTCGGAGACCGCGCGGCGGTTCCGTCGCTGCTCGCCGCGACGAAGGATCCGGACTCCGAGACGCGGCTGTACGCGATCTGGGCGCTCGGAGCGATCGCCGACCCCCGCGCGCTCGACGCCGTGCTCGAGGCCTCCTCCTCGCAGGACCCGGGCGTCCGCAAGATGGCGGCCTACGTGCTCGGCAGGCTCGGCCAGGCGGGTGCGATCCCTCGCCTGAAGGTCCTGCTCGAGGATTCCACGACCGATGTGCGGTGGAACGCGGCGATCGCGCTCGCCTCCCTGGGCGACCCTGCGGGGCTGCCCGTGTTGCGGTCGATGATCGACCGGACGAGCCTGTCGAAGCTCTCGCTGAGCGGCGAGCAGACCGAGATCGCAATGGTCAACGCCTTGAAGGCGCTCTCGCTCCTTCGCGACGCGGGATCGCTTCCCCTCATCGAGAAGCTCGCCCGGGAGGACCCGAACCTTCGGGTCCGCGAGGCGGCGCGCCGCGCGGCCGAGGTGATCGGCGGCGGCCATGCGTCCCTCCCGATCCTCGCCCGGGATCCGCTCGTGCAATGTTGAGCGTCCCGCCGCGGTTTTGGTAGGCTGGCGAGGAGCCATGGCGACGGTCGAGCGCGAAGCGAGGGCGGTCGGGGCGGTGGCGCCCGACGTGGACATCGACGGGGTCACCCGCCGGTCGGCCCTGAAGTGGATGACGCTCGCCTGGGTGGGCTTCGCGGCAGCCACGGTCGCCGGCCTGACCGCCTCGATGCGTTTCATGTTCCCCAACGTCCTCTTCGAGCCGCCCACGCGGTTCAAGGCCGGGGACCCTTCCACCTACAGCCTGGGCGTGGACGAGCGGTGGAAGGAGAAGTACGGCGTCTGGATCGTGCGCAACACCGATTCGATCTACGCCCTGGTCGCGGTCTGCGTCCACCTGGGTTGCACGCCCAACTGGCTCGCCGCCCAGAACAAGTTCAAGTGCCCGTGCCACGGTTCCGGCTACTACATCTCCGGCATCAACTTCGAAGGGCCGGCCCCGCGGGCGCTCGAGCGCGCGGAGATCACCATTTCTCCCGACGACGGCCAGATCATCGTGGACAAGGCCACCCGCTATCTCTACGAGCGCGGGCAGTGGAGCGACCCGAAGGCGTTCATCAAGATGACATGACGAGTCCTTAGTCCCTGGTCCTTAGTCCTGAGTCGACGGGGGCCATGGACCAAAGACTGGGGCCAGAGACCAGGGACCAAGGACTAAGGACCAGGGACCGGGGACAGGGGACGGGGGTGAGGGATGAGGGGTGAGGGCCACGAATGATTCCTCGTTGGCGGCAGATACAGCAGCAGATCGTCGCGAGCCAGCTCTGGAAGTCCATCTTCCGGGTGGGCGTTCCCAACACCAACAGGAAACGGGTCCTCGCGATGCTCGGAAACGTCGTCCTGCACCTCCACCCCGTCAAGACCCGCAAATCCGGCGTAAAGATGCGCTACACCTGGTGCGCCGGGGGCATCACGTTCTTCCTCTTCCTGGTGCTGACCTTCACGGGCCTCCTGCTGATGTTCTATTACCGGCCGACCGTCGAGTACGCCTTCGTGGACATCCTCGACCTGCGCGAGCAGGTTCCCTTCGGCATCATGCGGGAGGTGCACCGCTGGGGCGCCCACGCGATGGTCATCTCCGTCTGGATCCACATGTTCCGTGTCTTCATGACGGGCTCCTACAAGCCGCCGAGGGAATTCAACTGGGTGATCGGCGTCATCCTGCTCGTGCTGACCCTGCTCCTCTCCTTCACCGGATACCTGCTGCCGTGGGACCAGCTGGCGATCTGGGCGATCACGGTCGGTTCCAACATGGCCTCGGCGACGCCGCTCGTCGGCATCCAGGGGCCGGGGACGAGCCTGCTGAAGATCGGGGACATCCAGCTCGTCACTTCGACCAACGACGCGCGGTTTGGTCTGCTGGGCGGGCGCTTCGTCGGCGCCGGCGCCCTCCTGCGTTTCTACGTGCTCCACTGCGTGGGCATCCCTCTCGTCGCGGCTTTCCTGATGGCGGTGCACTTCTGGCGCGTCCGCAAGGACGGCGGCATCTCGGGACCGATGTGACGGAGTGGACTCCCTGAAATGCCGCTGATCAACTTCCTCAAGTCCGCCGTCAACTTCCTGTCGGCGCCGCAGTACCTGGTGACGCTGATGCTGATCGGCGTGCTCGCGGCGATTCACTGGCGCCCTCTCTGGACGAAGAAGGGAGGCATCGTCCTCTTCGCCCTGCTCGGGGGCGGGATCGGTCTCTCCTATCTCGATCCCAACTTCGCGGCGGTGGCCACGCTGCCGGACAACGTGCCGATCGTCGGGATGATCTTCCTCGTGGGCTTCTTCTTCTGGTACGCGATGTACCAGGCCTACGAGAACGACCGGCGGGTCGCGGCGGGGCAGTCGACGATCGAGGGGCAGGACTCGGCGCAGAAGGTCTTCTCGTGGCCGGACCTGGTCTACATCGAGTTGATCTGCCTCGTCATCGTGATGGCGGTCCTGATCGTCTGGTCGATCGCGCTGAAGGCCCCGCTGGAAGAGCCGGCCAACCCCACCGACTCGCCGAATCCCGCCAAGGCGCCCTGGTACTTCCTGGGACTCCAGGAGATGCTCGTCTATTACGACCCGTGGCTCGCGGGCGTATTCCTTCCCTCGCTCATCATCGTGGGGCTCATGGCGATCCCCTACATCGACACGAACCCGAAGGGCAACGGCTATTTCACGTTCAAGGACCGGCGCTGGGAGATCACGGTTTTCGTGGTCGGCTTCATCGTGCTCTGGTGCTCCCTGATCGCGCTCGGCACCTTCCTGCGGGGCCCCAACTGGAACTTTTTCGGGCCCTACGAGTTCTGGGACGTCAACAAGCTCGTCCCTCTGAACAACATCAATCTCTCCGAGATCATCTGGATCAAGGTCTTGAAGACGGGGCTTCCCAACTTCTGGCTCTGGCGGGAGATCTTCGGACTGGCCCTGGTCGGCTTCTACATCGGCGCGCTCCCCCTGCTCCTCTCGAAGACCCTGCTGCGGCGGTTCTACGAGAAGATGGGGATGTCCCGGTACCTGATCGGCGTCACCCTCGCCCTGATCATGCTCGCGCTGCCGATCAAGATGTACCTGCGATGGATCTTCAACCTGAAGTACATCGTCGCCATCCCCGAGTTCGCGTTCAACATATGAACGCAAAACGTAAACCGTCAAACGTGAAACGTGGCACGGGCTTCGTTTTACGTTTTACGTTTCACGTTTAACGAGCGATCAGATGCCCCGAAAGCCGCCGGCCGAGCCGATCGACCACCACTACAACATCCCGAAGCTGAACATCGTCTTTTCCGCGACGGCCGCGGTCCTGACGGCCGCCTTCATCTGGATGGTCGTGGCCGACTACAAGCGCGACTGGAAATCCATCCAGCAGACGTTCCTGCGCCTGGACCGCGACAAGACGATCGAGGCGGAGCAGGCCGCGCGGGAGAAGGCGTACGGGCAGGAGCGGGACAGGCTCCGGGGGCAGCTCGTCGTCGCCCGCAACCAGATCCGGGAGCACGGCCGGACCCTCGCGAAGCTGAACGCGCACCTGAAGGACCTCGAGCCCCGGATCTACGGGGCCGACCAGGACGCCAAGTTCCGGAAGGCCTCCTCCGACGCGGCGCGCTACTCCTACGAGGACGACCTGGCCAATCACCCGAAGTCGGCTTCGGGTGCGCGGCGCAGGCTGGACAAGATCGAGAAGGAGTTGAACGACGCGAACCTGAAACTCGCGCGCCTGAAGAAGGACGAGGCGGACACCAACGCGGAGATCAAGCGGATCACGGCCCGCCGGGACGAGGTCCAGGCCTCGATCGAGAAGCTCTCCTCCGACTATCGCCTCGCCCGCCAGAAGGTCGCGAGTCTCAAACAGGACTCGCTTTTCTCCCTGCGCAACTCGCCCATCCTCGACATGATCAATCCCTCGCTGCGGGTCCAGCAGGTGCAGCTGCCCGAGCAGTACAACGACGTCAACTTCATGAAGATACCGCGCGTGGACCGCTGCGCCACCTGCCACATGGCGGCCGACCGGAAGGGTTTCGAGAAGGCTTCCCTGGACGAGCTCACGACCCGCTATCCCGGCCTGAAGCGCGTGATCGGCGACGGCGTCGTCTTCGAGACGCATCCGCGCCTGGACCTGATGGTCGGCGGCGAGTCGCCCCATCCCTCCAACAACTTCGGTTGCACCCCCTGCCACGGCGGGCGCGACCGCGCCGCCTCCTTCTGGTCGGCCGGGCACTCTCCCGAAGACCCGAAGGAGGAGTCCCGGTGGAAGCGAAAGTACTCCTGGGAGTTCGACCGGTTCAACGAGATGCCGATCCTGCCCGTCAAGTACACCGAGGCGGGCTGCTACCGATGCCATGCCGACGAGACGAACTTCCGCGACGCCCCCACGCTCGACGCGGGCATGAGGATGGTCGAGAGCCTGGGCTGCTGGGGTTGCCACCGCATCGAGGGGTTGGAGAAGCAGAAGCTGCCGCGTGTCGGGCCGTCGCTCGAGAAGGTGGCGTCGAAGGTGTCGAAGGAGTGGGCGACGCGCTGGGTCATGGACCCCGCCTCCTTCCGCGCCAACACGAAGATGCCGAGCTTCTTCTACCAGGAGAACTTCGTCAACGTCTCGGGCGGCCGGAAGCCGACGAAGGCGCAGGAGGAGATGAACGCCCGCGGGCGTCTGGAGAACGACGCCATGGTCAATTCGATCGTGGCTTACGTCTTCGAGAAATCACGGCCGGAGCCGGTCGCCGCCGCGCCGGCCGGAGGCGACGCCGCGCGGGGAGAGAAGCTCGTGGCGGCGCGCGGCTGCTTCGGCTGCCACGAGATCAATCCTCGGCCCGACGCGCCGCGGGACCTCGTCGGCACCTACCGGCAGTTCGGGCCGAACCTCGCCGGCATCGGCTCCAAGACGACCCGGGACTGGATCTATCAGTGGATCCTGGATCCGAAGAAGTGGAACCCCGAGACGAAGATGCCGAATCTGCGCCTGGAGCCGCAGGACGCGCTGGACATCGCCGAATACCTGTCGACGTTGAAGGCGCCGCCCGGCTTCGAAAGGGCGGCTTTGCCGCGGACGGATCCGAAGGTCCTCGACGACATCGCCTTCTATTTCGAGACGGCGACCAAGACCCGTTTCGACGCTCGCGCGGATCTGGACCGCATGGACCTCCACGCCAAGCAGATCTACACGGGCGAGAAGCTGATCGCCCACTACGGCTGCTTCGCCTGCCACAAGATCCCGGGGTTCGAGGACGCCAAGCCCATCGGCACGGAGCTGACCGAAGAGGGGTCGAAGGCCGTGCACCGGCTCGACTTCGGGTTCCTCCATCTGCCGCACACGCGCCAGGACTGGTTCCGGACGAAGCTCGCCAACCCCCGCATCTTCGATCGGGACCGGGCGCGGGGCTGGGAAGAGAAACTGAAGATGCCCAACTTCCGGTTCACCGACTGGGAGCTCGACAAGGTCACGACCGCGGTCCTCGGCTTCCAGAAGTTGAACGCCTCCGCCTCGGCCGTCAAGGAACTGAACGGCGACGAAGCCGCGATCGAGCGCGGGCGCCGGATCGTCAAGGACCACAACTGCCAGGGGTGCCATGTCATCGAGGGTTTCGGCGGCTCCTTCCGCTCGCTCGTGGCCGATCCCTCGCTCGCCCCGCCCATCATCCAGGGGGAGGGCGCCAAGGTCCAGAGTGACTGGCTCTTCTCGTTCCTGAAGGCCCCGAAGACCGGACAGATCCGGCCCTGGCTCGAAGTCCACATGCCGACCTTCGGCTTCACCGACCAGGACCTGAACGATCTGACCCGGTACTTTGCCGCCCTCGACCGCGCCACGTATCCCTTCCTGACGGAGGACTACGCGACCGATCCCAGCCGCTGGGCCGCCGGGAAAAAGGCCTTCGAGCTCTTGAAGTGCAAGCAGTGCCACCCGCGCAGCGAACAGGAGATGAATGCGCCGGGAGTCGACCGGGCAAGCCTCGCCCCGAACCTCCAGATGGCCTCACGCCGGCTTCGGCACGACTGGATCAACGACTGGATCCGCCGCCCCGACGAGTGGATGCCCGGCACGCGCATGCCCACCAACTTCCCGAAATCGGACACCGGGCAGCGCACGTCGCCTCTGGCCGCGCTCGTGGACGCCCCGGCTTTCGCGAAAGACCGCGCCGAGTTCGCCCAGCTGCTGGGCGGAGACGCTCAGGCGAAGGCGTTCCTCTCCGACCCGGACGCCGTGACCAAGGCCCTGCGCGACTACGTCTGGTCGGTCGGGATCAACGGAGGAACGGCCCCGGCGGGAGGCTCTGCTCCGGCCGAGGCGGCGCCTTCCTCCAAGCGCGCATCCGCGAGAGCCTCCTCCGGGCGAGGCTCCGCCGGCGCCGCGCCCTGAGCGTCCGTGCGGCTGGATCTGACGCTCGTCCTCTACTGGTCGAGCCTGGGTATCTCCGCCGCCGTCGTGGTGCTCTTCCTGTGGCTCATGAGAGAGAGCCGGGGCCGGAAGACGGAAGAGGGGAGACGGGAGACGAACGAAGCGACCCGAGAAAAATCGTAGGAAGGGTGGTTAGTCGGGTTCTGAAGCCCTGACCTCTCGAAGGGTCAATCGTCCTGCGCAGGCGACGCGGCGGGGATCTCGCCAATTTTCCAAGTCATTGAAAATAGGTGCCTTTCCGGCGGCACGGGGGTTGCGTTTTCCAGGGGTTGGAGGTTATGTCATGGAGACCAGAAAGAAACTCCTGAGGCTTGCCGCCGTTGGCTTCTTCGCGGCGGTTATCTTCGCGGCGGCCGCGCCCGCGCACGCCTGGACCAGCGTTGGTTTCTCCGGGACGTTCGTGGCGCCGCACGGCGTGGTCAGCTTCTCGACCTATCCGTATTACCGGCATCACCGGTACTACAGGTACTACCGCCCGTACCCGGTCTACTACCGCCATTATTACTACCGCCCGTACTACCGCCATTACCACTACCGCCCGTACTACCCGGTCCGGCGCGTGTACGTGAGGCCGGTTTACTACGGCCCGTACTACCCCTATTGAGTAGGGTCTAGTAGATCGCCGGCCGCCCAGCCTTCCGTGGTTCGAGATTGAGCCGCGGAAGGCCGCGGCTCGTCTCTACCGTCTGCCGGCTTACGAATTGAGCAGTTGCGCGATGCGCTGCTGGACGGAGGGGTCGCCCCACTCGATCGCGCCCTGCACGCGGTAGATGACGCGGCCGCTCTTGTTGACGATGTAGGTCTCGGGATACTGGGTCGTCCCGAACCGCTGCGCGGTCGAGGCCGTAGGATCGAGATACATCGGAAGGGTGTTGGGACTCTTCTTGGAGAAGTCGTCGACTTCCTTCCAGTTCTTGTTGACCGAGACCGCGTAGAGGACGACGTCGTTTCTTCCGCGGTACTTTTCCCAGAATTTCGAGAGTGCCGGGATCTCATCGACGCAGGGCGGGCACCAGGTCGCCCAGAAGTGGACGATGGTCAGATGCCCCTTCTCCCGGGCCAGGTCCACGGTCTTTCCCGAGCGGTCCGAGATCGGCAGGGTCGCCGCGGCTGAGAGAAACGCGAGCGACCCGGTCGGGGACTCGGGAGGGACGAGCGAGCGCAGGAAGATGGCGCCGACGACGACGATCACGATGGCGAAGCCGATCGTCAGAAGGGTCCGGGTCTTCATGATCGATCGATAGATTGATTCATTGACTCATTAAATCATTGATTCATTGAGCGACGGACAACCGGCCCGGTCGATGAATCAATGATCCGATGGTTCAATGGACCAATTCCTTTCAATGAGTCAATGATCCGATGATTCAATGGTTCAATTCTCTTTCGTCTCCTTCCGACCGAACAGGCCGGCCGTGCGAGGCATTCCTGGCAACGGGAGCGTCCCGGCCGGGGGTGGCAGAGGCCCAGGATGCCGATCCGGCAGAGGGCATAGTCGTAGCGGACCGGGTCATCGGGATGGAAGCGGGCCAGCGCGTCGGTGATCTCGCGCGCGGTCGTCCAGTCCGCCGCCTTGCGGCGCGTCAATCGGAGGCGCCGGGCGACCAGGTGGACGTGGGTGTCGGTCGGGATGACCAGGCGCGCGGCCGGAATCGCCGGCCAGAGGCCCAGGTCGAGGCGGTCGCGGCGCACCATCCAGCGAAGGTACATGTTCCAGCGTTTGCAGGCGGAGCCCTGCGCCGGGTCCGGGAAGAAGAAACGGGCGGGACATCGCTCGGGCATCCGCCGCCTGCCGAGGACCGGCCGGAAGTCGAAGCCGTCGATCTTGCGGACGACGCGCGAGAGCAGAGGCCCGACATCCCGGTCTTCCGGGCGGTACTCGGCCTCGAAAAAGGCCCTGACGGAGCCCGCCTCGGCGCGCGCTCTCGCGATTACGAAGAGGAGAAGCGCCGCCTCGCGAGCGCCGTGGAAGCGGTGCCGGAACCCGGACAGAAGTCCTTCGGCCATTCCGGAGAAATCCCGGATGCCGTCCAGCGCCGCCGCGGGGCGCGGGCCGAGCACCGAAAGGACGCGCTCCACGTTCGCCTGGATCGTCTCGACGCGGCCGTAACCGAAGGCCGACGCGATCCAGCCGACGACCTCCAGGTCTTCGGGCCGGCCGTAGCGGCCGAGGAACAGGATCGGATCGGTTTCCGCCGTCTCCGGCCCGTAAGCGCGGTAGAGGAGTTCCAGCCGGTCGCCCAGCACTCGTTCGCTCGCCGTCGGCATCGCTGAGATCATAGCCGTCCGGGTTCCAGATTCCACATTCCAGATTCCAAGAGGCTTGGTTTGGTCCCCTGGAATCTGGAACCTGGGATCTGGAATCTACAATGGTCTCGATGAGCGGCAGGGAGAAGGCGGTCCTGGTCGGCGTGGCCTCGCGGGCGGCCCCGCGCGCGCTCGTCGAGGAGCACCTGGACGAGCTGGAGCGGCTCGCGGATACGGCGGGCGCCCGCGTCGTCGCGCGGTTCGTCAAGGAACGCGCGGCGCCCGATCCGGCGACCTACGTGGGAAAGGGCTCGGTCGAGGAGATCGGGCGCGCCGCCCGTGCGAACGGCGCGGACCTCGTCGTCTTCGACGACGAGCTCTCGCCGGGGCAGGTCCGGAATCTCGAGGAGCGCTGGGGGACCATTCGGGTGCTCGACCGGCCCGGGATCATCCTGGACGTCTTCGCCTCGCACGCCCGCACGCGCGAGGCGCGCACGCAGGTCGAGCTGGCGCAGCTCCAGTACCTGCTGCCCCGCCTGGCGGGCCGCTATGGCCACCTCTCGCGGCTTGGCGGCGGCATCGGCGGGCGCGGCCCGGGCGAGCAGAAACTCGAGGTGGACCGCCGCAAGATCCGCAAGCGCATCGCCCGGCTGCGCGAAGACCTGTCCCGCATCGAGAAGGCTCGTACCGTCCGGCGGCGGGGAAGGCGCTTACTCTTCCAGGTCGCGATCGCCGGCTACACCAACGCCGGCAAGACCACCCTCTTCAACCGCCTGACGCGGGAATCCGCCTATACCGCCGACCGGCTCTTTGCTACGCTCGACGCCCGTGTTGCGCGCGCCGCCTCCGGAAGGCTCGCGGGCGTTCTCTTCATCGACACGGTCGGCTTCGTGCGCAAGCTGCCGACGTCGCTCGTCGCCTCCTTCCGCTCGACGCTCGCGGAGATCCGGGAAGCGGACCTCGTGCTGCACGCGGTGGACGCATCCTCGCCGAGGGCCCGGGAAGAGCGCCGCGTCGCCCTGGAGGTCCTTGGGGAGCTGGGCGTCGCCGAGGAGAGGATCCTGACGGTGTGGACCAAGAGGGACCTCGTCACCCATGAAGCGTTTTCGGGCGGGGCAGGGGAGAGGGACGGCCTCTTTGTCTCCGCCCTGACCGGCGCCGGGATGGAACGGCTCGAGCAGGAGGTCCGGCGGCTAGCAAGTCGGAGGTTCCAGGACAGAACCCACGCTTTTCGAGCGTCGCTCACCTCGCCGAGCTAACTTTGAAATCTCTCTTCCGAGGCCGGCCAGCCGGGCCTTGACGGCGAGAGAGACGAACTAGGCCGGCCTCGCTACAGTGTCCAAAATAAAAAGGGGGAGCTCGAGTCTCCCCCGCGTGCCGGAACTCCCACGCCGGCCTCAGTTGCCCTTTCTCTAGATCAAATCGCGTACCAGATTGCTGGGTTCCCCCTTCTTCTTTTCCTGCAAGGGTTTGACGGCTCGAGAGGCCTTTCCATGGCGGCAAACTCGGGCATAATCAGCAGGGTCGAATCGACAAATTTTGCCCGCAGGAGGATTGGAGCGTTTGATGAAGCGGACTCGTGCGGCTGCCTTGCTTGCCGGCGTCGGGTTGTTCCTGGCTTCGGGCTGCGGCTCGAAGACGCCCGCCCGGGAACGTCACCAGAGCGCCCAGGCGCCGCAGCCCGCCCCTCCGACACCCGACACGACCCCGATCGAGGCGCTGCGGACTCCGGCCGGTCTCCTTCTGAAGACCGGGCAGACCCCCGCAGCCGCCACGCCGGTCCCCTCGCCAGCGGTTACCGCCGAGCCGACGAAGGCCGCCTCGTGAGGGGCGAGACTCCGAGGCCGGCAGCCGGATCCTGACCGGGCGAGAAACGAACCTGGCCGGCCTCGCGACATGAGGCGGGTACACCTTTTGCTCTGACCTCTCTTGGCGAGCCGCGTGCGAAGCGGCGGGGGAGGTCACTCTGGGCTCCTGGGTGGGTGCCGCGCGGCGCGCGAAGAAACGCAGGATCCTCGCGACCGCGGACTTCGAGACGGTCCGAAAAAACGAAGAGGGCCGTTTCTCTCCCGGGCCTTCGACACATGTGGCGGCATCTTCTGTCGGCGGCGCCCATTCGCCCTGGTTTTTCCCGGCCGTGGCCCTGGCCTTCCTCGCCAGCGCCGTCGTCTACGAGGCGCGGACATCCGCTCTGCAGTCCTGGCTGTTCTCGCGATTCGCCGCGCGGATCTCCTACAAGCTCGGGCGCGGTCCGAGCCCGTCGATCGTGTTCCCGCGGCGGGGGCCTTCCGATCAGAGAAGCGGGTACGCGCGGCTTCCCGACTTCCTGAAGCGTCTCGAGTCGCAGGGATTCGGCGTCGCCGAGCAGGCCCGTTTCTCGCCCGGGCTGACGCGTCTGACGCGGATGGGAATCCCGCCGCCCTATCCCGAGTCGCTGTCGCCGGGCCTGCGGATCCTCGGCGCGGACGGCGAGCCGCTCTACGAAACGGTGCCGAGGCAGAGCCTGCGCCGGTACGAGGATGTCCCGCCCGTCGTCATCCAGGCGCTCCTCTTCATCGAGAACCGGGAGCTTCAATCGGTGGCGAACCCGCGCAGCAACCCCGCCGTCGAGTGGGACCGGCTGGCTCGAGGTGGGCTGACCTACATCGCCAACCGGATGGGACTGCCGGTGCACGTGCAGGGAGGGAGCACGCTCGCGACCCAGATGGTCAAGTACCGGCACTCCGCCGGAGGCCGGACCCAGTCGGCTCTGGACAAGCTGCGGCAGATGGTCGCGGCGAGCCTGAGGGCCTACCGGGATGGAGCCGACACGCGCGGTCAGAGGAAGGAGATCGTCCTCGAATATCTGAACACCATGCCGCTCGCCGCGACTCCCGATTACGGCGAGATCGTGGGTTTCGGCGACGGCCTGCGCGGATGGTTCGGAATGGACCTGGCGGAGCTTCGCAGGGCGCTCGAGGGATCCGACCGCCGGGCTCGCGCCCGCGCCTTCAAGGACGCGCTCGCCCTCCTCTGCGCCGTGCAGGCACCCACCCGGTATCTCGTCTACGACCGGGATCGGCTCGAGCAGCGCGTCCGCGCCTATACGCGGCTCCTCGGCAAGGTCGGCGTGCTCGACGCCGGTTTCGCGCGCGACGTCGAGAGGGAGAAACTCGAGTTCCATCCGGCCGCGGTCTCGCGTCCGGCGGTGTTCCCGGTGTCCGCGGCGCGGCGCAAGGCGGTCGCGGCCGCGCGCGGCGATCTCTCCGAGCGCCTCGGCGTCTCGGAGGCCTACGAGCTCGATCGCCTGGACCTGGAGGCGCGGAGCACGATCGACACCCAGCTGCAGGACGCCGTTGGCAGCCTCTTCGAGAGCCTGCATCAACGCCCGTTCCTCGAGGCAAACGGGCTCTACGGGGAGCACCTGCTCTCGCGGGGAAACCCGAAGGACGTCCTCTACAGCATGATGCTCTACGAGCGGACGCCGGCAGGCAACCTGGTCCGGGTCCAGGCCGACAACCTGGACCACCCCCTGGATCTGAACACCGGCATCAAGCTCGAGCTCGGCAGCACGGCCAAGCTGCGCACCGCCGCGCACTACCTGGAGATCGTGGCCGGGCTCCACCACGAGCTGTCCGGCCTCTCCGCCGCAGCTCTGAAGCGACGCTCGCTCGAGGCTTCCGACCCGATCACCCGCTGGGCCTGCGAGACCCTGAGAGCCAGGCCGCGGCTCTCGCTCGAAGAGTTCCTGGAGGCTTCGCTCGACCGCAAGTACTCGGCCAGTCCCTACGAGGCGTTCTTCACCGGAGGAGGCATCCATACGTTCCAGAACTTCGACCCCGATGACAACGGCCGAATCGTGTCGGTCCGCGACGGCCTGCGCCGCTCGGTCAATCTGGTCTTCATCCGCCTGATGCGCGACGTCGTCCGGTTCCACGAGGCGCGGCTTCCTTACGACGTTCGAGCGGTCCTCTCGGGCGAGGCCCCGGACGTGAGGCGGCGGCTGCTGGAAGAGGCGGTCCGGGAAGAGACGAGGGCGAGGCTCGAGCGAGCCTACGAGCGTTTCCGGGGCTCCTCCGAGAAAGCCGCGCTCGAAGAGCTGCTCGGACGGCGGGCGCGCTCGCCGCGGGACGCCGCGATCGTCTTCCTCGCCTGGAGGCGAGGACCGGCGTCGGAGGACGCGCTCGCGAAATGGCTCTCCGCCAACGTCGGGACAGTCACGCCCGGCCTGGTCGGGCGCCTCCTGCGCGCCTACGGCAATCCGCGCTTGACTCTTTCCGATTACGCCTACCTCCTCCGGATCCACCCGCTCGATCTTTGGGCCGCGGGCGAGCTCGCCCGCCAGCCGGACCTCCCGCAAGCGAAGCTCCTGGCCGGAAGCGCCGGCCCGGCGGAGCTGGCCTCGCAATGGCTGTTCGAACGCCGAAACCGGAGGGCGCAGGACCTGCGCCTGAAGATCCGCTTCGAGCAGGACGCTTTTTTGGAGATGACGAAGTCCTGGAGGCGCCTGGGATTCCCGTTCGAACGGCTCGTGCCCTCCTACGCCACCGCGATCGGCAGCTCCGGCGACAGGCCCTCGGCCCTCGCGGAGCTCGTCGGAGTCATCGCCAACGACGGCGTGAGCCTTCCCACTCTCCGCTTCGACCGGATCCGTTTCGCCGCGGCGACGCCCTACGAGACCGAGCTCGAGCCCGAACCGTCCGCGGCGAGGCGGCTCATGGATCCGGCCATCGCGCGCGTACTGCGCGGGGCCCTCCGCGACGTCGTCCGCTCGGGAACGGCCGCCCGCGCCGAGGGGGCCTTCCATGCCGCCGACGGGACGGCCGTACCGGTCGGAGGCAAGACCGGCTCGGGCGACAACCGCTTCTCCACCTTCGCTCCCGACGGCCGGCGTCTCTCGCGGCGCGCGGTCAACCGCACGGCCACCTTCGTCTTCTACATCGGCGATCGCTACTTCGGAGTCGTGACGGCCTTCGTCCCCGGCCGGGAATCCGGCCGCTACGGCTTCACGAGCGCCCTTCCGGTCTCCGTCTTGAGGCTCCTCGCGCCCGCGATCAACGCCCGCCTGGCAGCCACACCCCCGGCCGCGCCCTCCCAGCCCGTGCTCGCGCAGGCGTCCGCCGTGGCTCCCTCGAGGCCGGTGGAGCGGCGCCGCCTGTCTTCCGACTTGCCCGCGATTCCGGTCCGGACCTCCTCCCGGCAAGCCGATTCGCCGGCCCGCAACCTATATCAGGATTGATATAGCCGGGTGCGGAGAATCGTGTTCCGGAGGGTTTCGTGCCTGCTCCGGTAGCAGAAATTCTCAGCTGCCGCTCGCGCTGCGAGCGCCTGCGGCTGTGAGTCCTGACCGGGATCGAACCGGCCCGTTCTCGCTTCGCTCCGGCCGGCCGCCGCGCGGCGTATAGTTCGGACTGGGCGCAAACTCTCTCGTAAAAGCGAACGACGTGTCTCGCGATGGGTGTCACCAGGCCGAGGATGGGGATTTCTCTCGACCCCCAAGGAGGTGCTCCGTGCCTACCCGTAATGTGTTCGTGGCATTGTTGACGCTTTTCCCCGCAAGCCTGGCCCTCGGGGCTGAGTCCGTTCCCAACTGGCCCGCCCCCGCTTTCTGGTCTCCCCCCGGGGCTTCCGGCGTCACGGCGCTTTCCGTGACCAACCCCCTTGCCTTCGTCGGCGTGACTCCCTGCCGGGTGGCCGATACGCGGGGCAACGGCTTTACCGGGGCCTATGGTCCTCCGTCCCTGGCGGCCAACGCGACGCGCAGCTTCACGATCGCCGGAGTGTGCGGCATCGACGCCTCCGCCACAGCTGTCTCCTTCAACTTCGCCGCCTTGAATGTCGGTGGGGCCGGGGATCTGCGAGTCTTTCCGGCGGGCGGAAGTGTCCCTCTGGTTTCCACCCTGAACTACAACGGCAACACACCCAACATCGCCAACGCGGCCGTGGTGCCGCTGGGCACGGGCGGGGCGATCACGGTGGAGGCCGACGCCGTTGGGATTGATCTGATCATCGACGTCAACGGGTACTACACGATGAGCTCCGCCAGTAGCACTTTCGAGTGGGACACGGCCGGGATGTTCGGGATCGTCGGTCACAACACCGCAGCCTCGGGTGTGAGCTTCGCCGGAGTGATCGGTGAGGCCGAGTCGTCAGGGGTTGCCTCGGCAGGCGTAAAGGGTTATGAATTAGCCACAGCCGGTACCACGTTTGGCGTCTATGGGCAGACCTCCAGCTCGGGCGATGACGCAGCGGGAGTATTTGGGTATTCGTTCGCCAACACCGGTAGGACCTACGGTGTTTACGGAGCCAGCGGAAGCACTGGCGCCAACGCCGCCGGAATGCATGGGATTGACGCGACCGGCCCTCCGGTAACGTTGCCGTTCCTGGGATTCACAGCGGGCGTGCTGGGCGAAAGTACTACCGATGTAGGGGTATGGGGGCGCTCACGCAGGATCGGGGCGGCCGGCTCTCTCTTCGACACCGCCGGCAACATGATCGCCTTCGGCGATCTCGGAGATTCCAGCGACTCTGCCAACGGCAACTATGGCGGCGGCACCGGCCCCTGGGGCGTCTTCGCCGGAGGCGACCTGGGCGTCTCCGGCGTGAAGCATTTCGTCGAGCCACATCCGGAGGATCCCAACACGGTGATTCTTTACTCCTCCCTGGAAGGCCGTGAGGTCGGGACGTACTTCCGCGGGACGGCCCGCACGGTCGACCATCGAGCCGTCATCGAGGTCCCGGAGGATTTCCGCATCGTGACGGACGACGAGGGGTTGACGGTGCAACTGACTCCGGTGGGAGCGCTGACGACGATGGCGGTGGAGAGCGAGGATCTGAATCGGGTCGTCGTCTTGTCCGCCCAGGACGTGACGTTTCACTATCTGGTGCAGGGGGTGAGGCGGGGGTACAAGGAGTTTCAACCTCTGGCCAGGGGCCACGAGTTCATGCCGCTCTCGGCGGACGCGCGCATGCCGGCGTATCTGACGGAGGAGGCCCGGCGGCGGCTGATCGCCAACGGGACGTACAACGCGGACGGGACGGTGAACATGGCGACGGCGCAGAGGGAGGGCTGGACGAAGATCTGGGCCGACCGGCAGACCGAGCGTGAGGCCGCGGCCAGGGAGGCAAGGCAGGCACGAGCCCAAGGACTGCAAGACCCTTTGAAGAGATAACAGATGCAGGCTCTCTCAATCGGAGCGGGCCGCCCGTGCTCGCTCCGATCAGCGAGAGTCGAGGCACCAAGTGTTCCCGGAATCGCGTCAGCTGGTGGAGCTGACCGGGATCGAACCGGCGACCTCCTGAATGCCATTCAGGCGCTCTCCCAAACTGAGCTACAGCCCCACGGGCGGAGGCGCAGGATAGCACGGGGCTGGAAGCCTTCGTGCCTGCTCCGGTAGCAGAAACTCTCAGCCGCCGCTCGCGCAGCGAGCGCCTGCGGCTGAAAGTCCTGACCGGGATCGAACCGGCCCGCTCTCGCTTCGCTCGGCCGGGCCGGCGGCGCGCTCCATGAGCAGGGGGCTGCGCCCCCTGGACCCCGCGTGAATGCCATTCAAGCGTCGTCCAAGTGCGCCCGTGAGGGCGGCATAGAATCCGCCGCGGAAGCGCATGGGGCCTGGTGGCTCTCGCGGACTTCAAATCCGTCGGCGTCGCGGTTATGCCGGGACGGGTGGGTTCGATTCCCACACGCTTCCGCCACTCTCCACTCACTGCATTTCCATCGAGGCGGCGGACGGCTAAACTGCGGGGGCGTTGAGCCAGACCGCACAGCAGCCGCTGGTGGCCGCCGCCGGCGTTTCCAGGGCGTACCGGCTCGGAGCCGCGGTGGTTCCGGCGGTGCGAGACGTGTCCCTGACCCTCGGGAAGGGGGAGTTCGTGGCGCTGCAGGGCCCGAGCGGATCGGGGAAGACCACGCTCTTGAACCTGCTCGGGCTGCTCGACCGGCCGGACTCGGGGACCGTGCGAATCGAGGAAAGAGACGGCGGATCGCTCTCGGAGAATGCCCGCTCCGACCTGCGGCGCGACAGGTTCGGGTTCGTCTTCCAGACCTTCAACCTGATCCCGGTCCTGTCGGCCGAGGAGAACGTCGCCTACCCCATGGTCATCGCCCGGGTGCCCGCGGGGGAACGCCGCGAACGTTCGCGCGAGCTGCTCGCCGCGGTCGGCCTTTCCGGCAAGCTCGACGTGCGGCCGGACCTCCTCTCGGGCGGCCAGCGCCAGCGGGTCGCGATCGCCCGCGCCCTGGCCAACCGGCCGGCCATCGTCTTCGCCGACGAGCCGACGGCCAACCTCGACTCCCACACGGCCGAGGAGATCCTGGACCTGATGCGGCGGATCAACGAGTCGAGCGGCGTCGCGTTTCTCTTCGCGACGCATGACCCCAGGGTCGTCGCCCGCGCGCGCCGTGTGATTCTGCTCCACGACGGGGCCGTCGAGAAGGACGAGAGGGTGTCGTGAACTCGCTCTCGCTCGCATGGCGCAACCTGGTCCGGCAAAAGCGCCGGACGCTCCTGATGGGCTCGGTCGTGGCCTTCGGGTTTGCCGCCTTCGCCCTGGCCGGCGGCTTCATCGCCCAGTCCTTCGAGGGATTGAAGGAGGGGACGATCCAGACGGTCGGGCAGCTCCAGGCGGTGGATCGCCGCGCCGTCGCGACAACGGAGGAGAAGACTCTCGAGTTCGGCCTTCACGACGCGTCCCGCGCCCGCGCGATCGTCGCGCGAGACCCGGCGGTCGCCTCCGTGCTTCCGCGGATCGACTTCGTGGGCCTGGCGACGAGCGGCGCGAAATCCGTCCCCTACCTGGGCGTGGGCGTCGACCCGGAGCCCGAGGCGGCAGCGACGGGCACCCGGGAGCTCGTCGTCTCCGGCGCCTACCTTGCGGGCGACGGGGGAGACGGCGTGGTTCTCGGAACGGGCCTCGCTTCCGCTCTGAACGTCAAGACCGGCGACGCGCTGACGCTCATGGCGACGACGCCCGACGGGACGTTGAACGCCGTGGACGCGGTCGTGCGCGGCCTGGCCGACGTGCGCATCAAGGAGTTGAACGACCGCTACCTCGCCTGTGGCGTCTCTCTCGCCTGGCGTCTCCTGCAGAGCCCCGAGACCGTGTCGAAGCTCGTGATCTTCCTGAAGCCCCGGGCCGACGAGAATAGGGCCGCCGCGCGGCTCGACCGCGCCCTGAATGCCGCCGGGTTTCCCGTAGCGATCCGGCACTGGCGGGACCTGGCGGTCTTCTACGGGCAGGTCAAGCTGCTCTACATCGGCATCTTCGGCTTCGTCGGCGCCGTGCTCGTCGTCATCGTGATCCTGTCGGCCGCGATCGTGATGACGATGGCGGTGACCGAGCGCACACGGGAAATCGGCACGCTGCGGGCCCTCGGGACCCGGCCTTCCGGGATCCTCGGGATGTTCCTGGCGGAGGGCGCCGCGCTGGCCGCCGCCGGGTGCGCGGCCGGCTTGGTCCTGGCGCTCGCCATTCGCGCGGTGCTGAACGCCTCCGGCATCATCCTGCCGCCTCCTCCGGGCGCCACTCACGGCATGCCGATCAACGTCCAGTTCTATCCGCTCGCCTACGCGGCCGGGCTCGTAGCGATGATGGCCACGATGGCGATCGCCTCCTACTTTCCGGCCCGCCGCGCCGCGCGCCTGTCAATCGTGGACGCGCTCTCCCATGTATAGCCGGGTAGGTGTCAGGTTGAAGGTGTCAGGGGAAATGCAGGTGTCAGGTGTCAGGTTTCAGGTGTCAGGTGGGGCCCTGGTCCCTGAGACCTGGCACCCGACACCTGACACCTGTTTTTCCCTGAAACTTCTAACCTGAAACCTTGACAATGAAAGCCCTCGCGCTTTTTTTGGCGACACTGCTTGTCAGGCCGGAGCCACCTGACCTCCAGAGCTGGCTGCGGGAGGCGGACGCGACGCGCAACGCGTTCGAAGAAGCCGTCATCACGGCGCGGGCTAGCCAGATCGTGGACGGCAAGGTCACGGGGAGCGCCGACTTCGAGATCTACACCAAGGGGCGCGAGAAGGGGCTGATCGTCTTTCGCGGCGGCTCCAACAGCGGCCGAAAAGTCCTGACCGACGGCCCGCGCATGTGGCTGATCATCCCCGGCGCCTCCCGGCCGATTCCCGTCACGCCGAACCAGCGCCTGATGGGGGGCGCCTCGATGGCCGACGCGGCCAGCCTTCGCTTCGCCGAGGACTACACGGCGACGCTTCGGCCGGGAACCGAGGAGGTCGCCGGCAAGACCTGCCGGGTGCTCGATCTCGCGGCAAAGGCGCCCCGGGCGCCCTTCCCTCACGTCGTGCTCTGGTGGAACGAGGCCGAGCGCCGTCCGGCGAAGGTGGTGTTTTTCCTCCCGTCCGGCAAAGAGGCGAAGGAAGTGGCCTTCACGAAGTTCACGCGGAAAGCTGGCCGTACGGTCGTCTCGGAAATGGAGATTCGAGACCTTCTCTCGAAGGACTCGCGCGCCGTCACGCGCCTCGAGTACCTCGACTACAGACCTGCGAAGCTTGACGACGCCCTCTTTACCCCGGAAGGAGCGAGAGGACTTTGAAGTGAGAAATTGAGAGTTGAAAATACGTCGACGCTCGAGACGCCCCATTCTCAATTCTTAATTGACTTGATTCCGAAGCGGACGAGCCGTTCGCCGACGAGGCGGGCGGCCAGAGCGCCGAGGGCCGGGCGGAGCATGAGTCGGCGGAACAGAGCGCTCCAGGCGAAGCGGCGGCCGAAGCGCTCCTTCCAGAGCCTGTCATAAGTCCGTTCCAGCTCGGCCGGGGCGAGCGCTCCAGAGAGGACGCGCTCGATCGTCTCGCCGGCGAGGATCCCCGAAGCCAGCGCGGCGGCCTGGCCTTCTCCGGAAAAGGGATCGAGGACCCCGGCCGCGTCTCCCGCCATCAGGATTCCTCCTTCGACCGGGGGCTTGGCGGTGAAGTAAACCGGCCCCGTGCCGAGGAAGCCGACTGGGCCCGGCTCGAGCGCCGAGAGATCCGCGTCCAGAGAGGCGTTGGTATTGCGGGCGTGCCGGCAAACGCCTTCCCAGCCGGGGCCGGCCTGCCGGAGCGTCTTCTCCGACACGACTCCGGCCAGGTTGACCGCTCCGCCTTCGACGCGGGAGAGACCGCAATAGCCGCCGGGGAAAAGGTAGAGGCGGACCTGCCCGGCGAGCGCGCTCGTGTCGCCGCCGAAGTCGCGGCTCCAGGCGAAGAAGCGGCCTCTTTCCCTCAGGAAACCGCGTTCGAGCGAGCGGTCCAGGGAGTCCCAGCGCCCCCATGCGCCGACCGCGGCGGGCGCCTGGATCTCCGACTCTCCCGAACCCTGCGCCAGGCGCGCCCAGAATGCGCCGGAAGACTCCCTGTCGATCGACAGGACTCGCGTCCCGAAGTGGAGGCGGGCGCCGGATTCGCAGGCGCGGCGGGCGAGCAGCTCGTCCAATCGCAAGCGCGAGATACCGAGCGCCGGCGCCGGGAGAGCGAAGGCAACCGGCCTTCCCAGGGCCGGATGGATCGATCCGCGCTCGATCCTCTCCGGGCGGAGACCTTCGAGAGCCTCGCGCGCGCCGAGGCGGTCGAGCAGGGGCAGCGCGTCGGCGGAGAGGAACTCGCCGCAAACCTTCGCGCGCGGAAACCGATCCTTCTCGATGAGCGCGACCCGGCGTCCGGCCTGGGCCAAAACCGTCGCCGCGGCGGAGCCGGCCGGTCCGGCGCCGACGACCACCGCGTCGAAACGATCGGTCATGGAACCGGGCCGGAATCCGGGAGTCGAGAATCCAGGGTGATCAGCAGGCGGAAGCCGAGGGCCCGTTCGACGCGCGCCTCCGGGAGGGCTTCCTTCGCGATCGCGCGAGCCTCCTTCAGCGTGTAAGCCTGGCGGATCGAGGCGACGCCGTCCCGGACCGACACTCGGGTCTTGAAGACGACGCGCCCGGCGAGCTCGAGGAAGAAGAGAGGCACTCGGTGGCGGCGCAGGTCGAGCAACAGGAGGCCGCGCCGCGCCACGCGGGCGAGCTCCCGCAGCAGGCGCACGTTCTCTTCCGGCGAGAAGTGGTGGAAGAGGAGGGTCGAGACGACCCAGTCCACCGCGCGGGATGGCAACGGAAGAGAGAAGACGTTCGCCGCCGTCGAGGGCAGGGGAGGATACCCGTTTGATAGCGCGCGCCCCGCCGCAAGATGCCGCCACTGCAAGTCCAGAGCGATCACCGTGGCGAGGTTGCCGCGCCGCGCGAGTCTCGCCGCGAGGTCCCGTGCCACGCCGCCCGAGCCCGCGCCGACGTCGAGAATGGTCGGGCGCCCGGCGCCGGACACTTCGTCGAGCGAGAGGAGGCGGTTGGCCAGCAGGTGTGAGCTTCGAAGGGTGCGGTTGACGAGCTCCAGGTCCTCGAGGGACCGAAACATCTCCTCGGACGGCAGGTCTTGCTCGTCCAGGGCCTCGCGGGAGGGCCGGCGGGGCGGGACTAAGAGAGTCATGCGACGAGACTCATGCGCGGCTTTCGGCCGCAGGCGATCGCTTCGCGAACGGCGGCCGAGAGTTTCTAAACCAGGGCTTTCCGCCATCTCGCACTCGGAGCATCGTAATCCGGGCTGGCACTTTATGGTCTCAGTCTCCCGGATCTCGATCGCGACGTCTCCGTCAGGCTTGCGAGACGACGAGCGCGCTGTTCTTGGACCCGAACCCGATGCAGTTGCAGAGCGCGTGCTCGAAGGACTTCCGGCGCGCCTCGTTGGCGACGTAATCGAGGTCGCACTCGGGATCGGACTGCTCGAGGTTCACGGTGGGAGGCAGGAAGGAATCCCGCATACCGAGCAGAGTCGCCGCCAGGCCCGCGGCCCCGCACGCTCCCTGCGGGTGGCCGATCATCGACTTGATCGAGGAGCCCGGCAGCCGCGCCGCCCGTCCTCCGAAGGCCTGACGGACCGCCCGGGTCTCGACGCGATCGTTCAGTTCGGTCGAAGTGCCGTGGTAGGCGAGGTAGTCCATGGCCTCCGGCGGGAGCCCCGACTCCTTCAGGGCGAGGGACATGGCCCGGGCCGGTTCCTCGCCCGTCTCGTCCAGCCTTACCCGGTGGTGCGCGTCGCAGGTCGCTCCGTAGCCCCGGATTTCGCCGTAGATCTTCGCACCGCGGGCGCGGGCGCGCTCGTATTCCTCGAGCACGAACATCCAGGCCCCTTCCCCCAGGACGAACCCGTCCCGGTCGGCCGAGAAGGGACGGGAGGCGCGCGGGGGATCGTTTTCCCAGGCCGTCGAGACGATGCGCATCATCACGAAGCCTTCCATGATCCCGCGGACGACGGTCGCGTCCACGCCGCCGACCAGGAAGACGTCACCCGTCCCGAACTTGATCGAGCGGAAGGCGTAGCCGAGGGCGTCGGTGGAAGAGGCGCAGCCGGTCGAGATGACGTGCGAGAGGCCGCGCAGCCCGAAGTGCATCGAGATCTCGGAGGAGAGCGTTCCGATCGTGCCCGACGGGATGGCGTACACCGAGGCCTTCTTGACCTGGTTGGTGTAGTAGAGGTGGTACATCCGCTCCGAGAACTCGATCGGGCCTCCTCCCGTCCCCAGCACGACGCCGAACTCCTGGCGCTGCGGGAGCGTCAGGCCGGAAGGTTCGAAGCCGGCGTCGTCGAGCGCTTCGGCCGACGCCGCGAGAGCCATCGGCACGGCGCGGGAGACGTGGCGGGCGTCCTTGGCGGCCACATGGGCGGACGGGTCGAAGTCCTTGACTTCCCCGGCGATCGTCGTCGGCAGTCCTTCCGGGTCGAAGAGCGAAATCCGGCCCACCCCGCTCGTCCCTTCCCTGAGGGCGCGGGCGAAAAGCTCCCGCCCGTTTCCGTTCGGCGAGAGACACCCGATGCCGGTCACGACCACACGCCGCGACATGACTCGGATTCTAGCTTGCAGAATTCATGCGAGCGGACAGGCCTAAGGGAACCTTCATCGGTAAGCCGAGGCACTCCAGAACTAACGAGATGAGAGGTCCCTTAAAGCCGGTAGGGCCGGGCGACGCTCTACGAGCATTCTTTAAGCTCTGATCGCGGCGCGCGTAGTCTCTCGACAAAGGAGGGAGGAGGCGCGCGCCGCGGGAGCGTAGCGCTTGCACGGGTTCAGGCGAGCGATTGAGGCCGCATCCGGCCGAGTCGCTCGCTGGTGCGCCAGAGGCGCAGGTTCCGCGCAAGCGCGGAGCGACGTTACGGCGGCGCGTGGCGCCGGAACCATTGTCCGAGCAGCCGCAGGAGAGACAGAGGCACAAATTTCACGAGGGCGTCCGCGTGGAGGGATCCGGGCAACTCCAGGTGCACGTAGTCCACCGGAGGCGCGGCCGCCTCCGCGAGCCTTCGGCCGTGAGAGGGATCCACGAGCCAGTCCCCCTCCGACGTGACGATCAACTTCGGAATCGTCACGCGAGCCACGGCCTCCAGAGCGGCCCCCCGGGGCGCCTTCAGGCTGCGCCGCGAGAGCCTGGGCATCTTGACGACGTGGCGCAAACGGACCTGCTTCAGGGCGTCGGGCTTCCAGGGGCGCGGCCTCAGGGCCCAGACGTCCGCCGGCGGGGAGATCATCGCCAGCGCGCGGCAGGGCAGGTGCGGCGAGCGAGCGATCGTGTCGGCGGCGATTGATCCGCCCATCGATAGCCCGAGCAGGGCGAAACGCGAGTAGAGCCGTCCGGGCCCGACCAGGTCTTCAAGGACCGCGGCGAGATCGCTCGCCTCGAGCGCCCCGAAGGTGTAGGCGCCTCCGCTGTCGCCGTGGCCGCGGAAGTCGATCGCCGCCACGTCATAGCCGCGGCGCAGGAAATGGCTCGCCAGGAACAGGTTCTCGCGGGCCAGGCGCACGCGCCAGAATCCCGGCGCGAGAACGAGCAGTTCGGGAGAGGGGCGGCGCCAGCACGTGTAGGCGATCGTCACGCCGTCGGCCGTTCGAGCCCGCCGGTGCTCGACGGAAAACGGATGGGTCCTGGCCGCGGCCTTCACGGTTCGAGCAGGACGCATTCGACGACCGTTCCGGCGGGAAGGGGTCCGGCCTGCGCCGGAACCCGGATCAGGGCGTTGGCCCGGGCGTGCGTCGCGATGTCGTGGCTTCCGACGGAGCCGAGGGGCTCGACGAGCGCCACGGCGTTTGTGAAGGACAGTGTCGCGTCGCGATAGGTCTCGCGGGTCCCGCCCGCGCGCAGTTCCCTCGCCAGCCGCGCCTGGATCCTTCTTGCGCCCGGGCTCCCGTCACCCTCCAGCCGGTCGAGCGCAAAGCGCACGAACAGCCGGAAGCAGACGCTCGACGACACGGGGTTGCCGGGAAGGCCGAACCAGAGAGTTGCGCCCCGGCGCGCGAACACGAGCGGTTTGCCCGGGCGCAGGGAAACGCCGTAGAAGAGGATCTCGAACCCCTGGCGGCGCGCGGCCTCGGGAAGGAGATCGAAATCGCCGGCCGAGACCCCTCCCGAAGTGACGAGGACGTCCTCTTCGCTGCCGGCCGTGTCGAAGAGCGAGGCCACTCGGCTCGCCTCGTCTCGAACGCTCGGAAGCGAACGAGCCGGCCATCCCCTCGCCCGGCAGAGAGACAGAAGCATCGGGCCATTGGAATCCCGGATCTTGCCCGGCTCGGGGGTCCGAGCGGCGGCGACGAGCTCGTCTCCGGTCGCGGCGACCAGGACTCGCGGGCGGCGGACCACCGCCAGGGGGTCGGCGCCGGCCAGGGCGGCGAGCGCGAGATCATCCGGAGCGAGCCGCCGCCCTGCGGCGAGCAGTGGCGCGCCCTTGCGGATGCTTTCTCCCTTCCGGCGCACGTGCGCCCCCGCTTCCGGCACGACCTCGAAGCGGACACGGCCTTGATCGCCTTCTCCGCGCCGCGACTGCTCCACCGGGATCACGGCTTCCGCGCCGGCGGGCAGCGGCGCGCCGGTCATCACGCGGACGGCCTCGCCGGGAGAGAGAGGCTCGGGAGGGGCGTCGCCCGCCGCCACCGGCGTCTCGCGCTCGGAAAGGGGAGTCCCGGCCTTCTTGGCGTCCGCCAGCCGCACGGCGTAACCATCCATCGCGGAGGCGTCGAAGGGAGGCCAGTCGACGTCCGAGGCGATCGGCTCCGCGAGCACGCGCCCCAACCCGTCGCACAGGGGAACCCGCTCTCCGCCCATCGCCTGCGTTTCCCCCGCGATGATCCGCAGGGCTTCCTCGACCGTCGTCACGCTGGCATTCTAAGGTCGGCAGAGTCCGGGCTCCGGGGAACGAGTACTGTCTTAGAGTCGCCCCCGATCCCGAACAGGCGCCCCGGAGCCGTCGTCGTTTCCCTCGTCGGCACGCGGCGGCCAGGCCGCAAGCTCACCAGTGGGCCGCCGCTCTAGTCCCTCGGGCACAGAGACGGCAAGCCCCAACGACCACGGTGGTGTATGCCCTCGGACAAGGCCCCTCCGGGAAACGCCGCCGGCTCCGGGGCTGGCAGCCTGGCTTAAGTCCCGGTAAGAGCCCCGGCGGCGGGGCGCCTCCCGGAGGAGGCATGAGCGAAGGAGCAAGGTACGCTGAATCGTTCGCCTGTTCATCCCTGCGACTGAGCGATTAGCGACGGCCCGGTTCTCGCTATCGCGGCGGGGCCGGCGCGTGCCGACGAGGGGGGCGGCCCGACGCCGGGGCGGCTCGAAGCGAGAAGCTTGAAAGCAGGACGCCGCCGAGGAGCCGCGCCACTACCGCCGGCGGCTTCTTCGGTTTACGATTGCGCCAAACACACGATGTCCTCCAGGAGATTCGAATATCAAGGGGATCTCGCCTCGACGCCTCTGCCCGAGATCCTGGCCACGATCCATCGTTACCGGGTCCCGGGAATCGTGAGCCTGACGAGGGACGGCCGAGTGCGCAGGCTGTTCCTGGACGACGGGGCTGTCCTGTTCGCCTCCTCCAACGAGAAGGAGACCGGGCTCGCGGCGTACCTGCTGAAGCGGGGCGTTCTGGACGCGGAGACGGCGCGCCTGGCGGAGGAACGGCAGGCTCGCGACGGGCTGAGGATCGGACAGGTCCTGCTCCAGATGGGCGTCCTGACGCCCGAGAGCCTGAATGCGGCGGTCACCGACCGGGTTCGTGAGATCCTGCTCACCGCCTTCGATTGGGAGGCGGGGCAGGTTCTCTTCCAGATCGGCGCTCGCCGGACCGCCGACTTCGTGCGCCTGGATCTGCCCATCCCGGAAGTCGTCCTGGAGGGGATTCGTCGGGCCGCCAACGTCCGGCGCATGGTCCAGCGCCTGGGTTCCGCTCAGACTCTCCTGGAGAAATCCAGGGGTCCGGAGCTCTCCTTGTTTTCGCCGGCGGAGCGCAAGTTTCACGAGAGCGTGGACGGGAAGACCGCTCTGCAGCAGCTCTGCGCCCGCGGGCCGGGCGGAGAGGCCGAGAACGCCCGCGTGCTCTACGCTTTCTTCTGCCTGGGTCTCGTGCGCAAGGCCCGGCCAACCTCTCCGGGCGCCAGGAAGATCCAATACAAGACCGGAGGAGGAACCCTGGGGAATTGAAGATTGATGGATTGTCAATTGTCGGATTGGGCACGATCCTCGCCCGGTCAACTCAATCTTCAATCTTTCAATCTACAATTCCTTATGCCCATTTACGAATACGTCTGCCAGGCCTGCGGCAGGAAAACGGAGATCCTCCAGCGGATCGGCGAGAGGCCCCTGAAGATCTGTCCCCACTGCGGCGGGAAACTGAAGAAGGCGATCTCGGCTCCCGCGATCCGGTTCAAGGGGAGCGGCTGGTACGTGACCGACTACGCCCGCGCGAAGAAAGAGGAGAAGACCGGTTCCTCCGAGAGCACGCCTTCGGAATCGAAGGCGGCCGAATCCAAAAAAGAGTCGAAAAAGACTACGACCTGATCACCCATCACCCGATCGCGGATCACAAATCACAATTTGAGTCCCTTCAGGTACTCCCGGAACTGCGCCCCCAGGTCCTTGCGCTTGAGCGCGAACTCCACGGTGGCTTCGAGAAAGCCGAGCTTGTCTCCGGCGTCGTAGCGCTTGCCTTCGAAGAGGTACCCGTCGATCGGCCGCTTCCGCAGGAGGGTCTTGAGCGCCGAGGTGAGCTGGATCTCTCCGCCGACGTCGGGGGTCGTGGAGGCGAGAATCTCGAAGATCTCGGGCGGGAGCAGATACCGCCCGATGATCGCGAGGTTGGACGGGGCCCGTTCGGGAGTCGGCTTCTCGACCATGTCCGTGATCTCGACGACGCGCGCGTCCTTCGGGATCGGGCGGGCGCCGACGATTCCGTAGTGGCTCGCATGCTCCCGCGGAACCTCCTGGAGCGCGATGACCGGGTTGCCCCGGCGCTCGTAGAGGCGAATCATCTGCCCGATGCAGGGCTCCGCGGCGTCCACGATGTCGTCGCCGAGCATGACGGCGAAGGGCTCGTTGCCCACGAGATCTCTCGCCTGGAGGACGGCATGCCCGAGCCCGAGGGCGGACTTCTGCCGCACGTAGGAGACGCGGGCGAGGTCCGAGATCCCCCGAACCTGCTCGAGCAGCTTCGTCTTGCCCCGTTCTTCCAGCAACTTCTCCAGCTCGAAGGAGGTGTCGAAGTGGTCCTCGATCGCGTTCTTGCCGCGGCCGGTCACGATGACGATGCGTTCCAGGCCGGCGGCGCGAGCCTCCTCGACGACGTACTGGACCAGAGGCCGATCGACGAGTGGCAGCATCTCCTTGGGCTGCGCCTTCGTTGCGGGCAGGAAGCGGGTGCCCAGCCCGGCCGCGGGGAAGACGGCGACACGAACGGGTGAGGACATCAGCCGCAAATCCTACCCGATAGGAAGAATCGGGTGATCTGCGATCGGGTGATCCGGTGATTGGCCGGGGCTCCATTCACCCGATGGCACGATCACCCGATCACCCGATTTGGCGGGCCTCTTGCTAAAATGGTTTGCTCATGTCGGATGACCGGTTCTTCCGTTACTTAACCGAACAACTCGAGGCGCGCGGACGGCTGGCGCTCGCTACCGTCGTCGAGACGAAAGGCTCGGGGCCTTCGAAGATCGGGCGGCGTCTGGCCATCTACGAGGACGGGACCTTCTCGGGGACGATCGGCGGCGGCCCCTTCGAGGCGCTCGTCGTCGCGGACGCGGCCGCGCTGTTCCGCCGCGGAGGGCCCGGGCGCCTGATCAAGTGGTACGACTTCTTCGAGCGCGAGATCCTTTCCGGCGACGAGCGCGAAGCAACCAATATGATCTGCGGCGGGTCGGCGCGGGTTTTCATGGAGCTGCTCCAGGCCGCGCCGGCTCTGTTCATCCTGGGGGGAGGGCACGTCGGGCTCGCCCTGGCGCGCCTCGGCCGCGAGCTCGGCTATGACGTGACCGTGGCGGACGATCGGGCGGAGTACACGGCGCCCGATCGGTTTCCGCCGGGCGTCGCGGTCGTTCGGACCGGTCGCGACTACACGCTTCCGCCGGAGGCGTTGCGCCCCGGGCGGGATCGGTATGTCGCCGTCGTCAGCCGCTGCTGGGAGACCGATCTGGCGGCGCTGCGTCCCTGGCTTTCGGAGGAAGCGCCGGCGGCGAAGTACCTGGGGGTGATCGGGTCCCGGCGCAAGGGTCGCGGCGTCTTCGCCAGGCTTCGCGAAGAGGGGTTTGCCGAGGAGAAGCTCAGCGGCGTGCGCGCGCCGATCGGAATCGAGATCGGCGCCGTCACGCCTGCGGAGATCGCGGTTTCGATCCTGGCCGAGATGACTTCGGTTGCCCGCGCCTCGTCATCGCGGGCGGCGCCCCGGGCCCCGGTCTCCGCGGCGGCCCCCGAAAGCGACTGAGCGGAGTTCCAGTGCTGCGCCGACTTCTTCGCGTCCTTCCCTGCGTTCTCCTGGCCGTCGCGGCCCTGGCGAGGCCCGCCCCGGCCGCGACGTGGTGGCGCCTGCCGATCTGGGGCGCCGACGTCACGGTTCTGGCGACGGACCCGTTCGTCCGTGGCGCCGTCTTCTGCGGCACTTCGCGCGGGAACTTCTACGGTTCGACCGACAGCGGGGCGTCCTGGACGCCCCTGCGCCCGGGACCCGCCTTTCCCGGGTACGTCGTGACCGCCATCATCCCGGATCCGAAGACCCCGGGACGTCTCTGGGCCTCCCTGGCCGGGCAGTACGCCGGCGGCATGGTCGTCCGCAGCGACAACCGGGGCGCGGACTGGACGATTCTCGCCTTCTGGAAGCAGGCGGTCGCGACGCGGGCGCTGGCCCTCGTCGCGGGCGATCCGCCGCTGCTCGCCATCGGCGGGGAAGACGGCGTGCGCCTTTCGAGCGACGGCGGCAAGACCTGGTCGCGCACCGGCGCGGACGTGCCGGGGCTCATCCAGGTCGAATCCCTGGCTTTCGATCCCAGGGACCCGCGGGTCCTCTACGCCGGCACGTTCCGCCAGGCCTTCCGCACCCGGGACGGCGGAGCGGCGTGGGCGAGGATCGCCGAGGGCATGGTCCTCGACGCCACGATCTACTCCTGGGACTTCTCCGACTCCGACCCGAACGACATCTGGGTCTCCACCTGCGGATGGGTCTACCGCACTCGGGATGGCGGAGACCGGTGGACGCGCTTCAAGGACGGGTTCACCAACCGAAGATCGCAGGCCATTCGCCGCGACCCGACGCGGCCCGGCGTCGTCTACGCCGCCACTGTCGGAGGCCTCCACCGCTCCCTGGACGGCGGCGAGACGTGGAGCAGGGTCTCCCGGGAGAGCCTCGTCGTCACGGCGCTCGAGGTGGACCGATTCTCGGGCCGTCTCTACGTCGGCACGGAAGGGGAGGGAGCGTTCTATTCCGACGACGGAGGGGCGACGCTGCATCGGGGCTCGATCGGTCTGACGGAGGGCCGCGTCTCGGACCTGGTCGCCGACCCGAACGAGCCCGGGCACCTGTTCTTCTTCCGCTCCTACGGCGGCGCGGAAACCGGCGTCTGGGAGGCGCGGGGCATGAAGGTTCGCCGCGTCTCGCGCGATCCCCTGCCTCTTGCCGCTTCGCTCGTGGCGTTTCGGAATCCCGCCGGCAAGACGATGCTCGCCCTCTCCTCCTCTTCCGGGCTCCTGGTCTCCTCGGATCTGGGGGAGAGGTGGTCGGCGCCGCGAAATCCGCCCGCCGGCGTCCCGATCGGCCTCTTTGGAGCCCCCTTCGAATTCCCGATCCTCGTCACGACGGCCGGCGTCTTCCGCTTCGGAGGCGAGGATGGGGTCTTCACGTCCCTGGGCGGACCGAGCGCACCGACGGCGGCGGAGCTGCTGTCGGACGCGGCCGGAAGGCCGCTTCTGGAGGTTCGCGCGAGCGACGGCGTGGCTCGCTGGAACGGCCAGGCCTGGATCAGCCGCCGCGTCGGGATCCTCAAGGGGGGAATCTTCCTCGAAGGCAGCGAGGTCGGCTCGGCGAATTCCTACAGTTCGCTGCAGGAGGTCGGCGGGAAGCTCGTCTGGGAGGAGGGAGGCAAGCGCCTGTCCGTTTCGAGCCCGCGCGCCGGGCTCGCGCTCGCGACGGCCGCCCTGGCGCCGGGCGGACGGCTCTACGTCGGGACGACGGGAGACGGGCTGTTCCTGTTCGAGCCGTAACCGGGGGAACCGGGGGGAGGTGTCAGGGTAATGGTGTCAGGTTAGATGCAGGTTTCAGGTATCAGGTGTCGGGTTTCAGGGACGAGAGCTGGCCTGACCTGATACCTGACACCCGACACCTGGCACCTGTATTTACCCTGACACCTTGAACCTGACACCTATTTCACGTCCTTGAACTTGAGGACGGACCCGACGACGATCTTTTCCTTCGCGGCTTTTCCTCCGGCGATCTCGAGCACCATCGCGGCCGGGGAGTCCGGGCCGTAGCTCGGGCAGGGATCGGCCTTGCACGGCGGGGTCTCCGCCGAAATGAAGAGAACTCTGCCGCCTTCGTCCATCCACACCATGTCGAGGGGGATCATCGTGTTCTTCATCCAGAACCGGTGGGTCTCCTTGTCGGAGAAGAGAAAGATCATGCCGCTCCTCTCGGGCAGGCTCTCCCGGAACATGAGCCCCTGCGCCTGCTCCTCGGGGGTCCTCGCCACCTCGACCGTGTAGACCGCGCCGGAGGGCAGGACCACGCTCGGACGAGGGGCTTCCGCCGTCTTCGGCGGCTTGGGAGAGGCGCCGCACGCGGCGACAGCGAGCGCCAGGGCGAGAAGAAAGAATCCTGGATTTTGGATTTCGGATTTTGGATTGAGCACCGGAAACTTTGGTAATCCAGAATCTAAAATCTCAAATCGAAAATCATTGGGGTCTTTCCGCTCCGGTGGGCGTTTCCTCGTACAGGTCTTCCTTCCGGACCAGATTGTATTTCTTGGCGTAGTAGCGGAACGAACGGAAGGACATGCGCAGCAGCTCGGCGGCCTTCGTCTGGACCCCGTCGCAGCGGTCCAGCGCCTCGCGCATGAGGCGCTTGCCCACGGCCTCGAGATAGGCCTCGAGGTTGATCCCCTCCGCCGGGAGGCTCTCGAAATCGGGAACTCGCGTGCGCACGCCGAGGGCGATCGCCTCGGGCAGGCTCGAGGCCGTGATGACCGGGCCCGGCTCGAGGGCTACCGTCCGCTCCAGCGTGTTCTCGAGCTCCCGGACATTTCCGGGCCACGGATGCGCCTCGAGCAGCCGCATGGCCTCCGTCGAGATCTTCTTCTCGGGGATCTTCTGCTCCTTGCAGATCGCGGCGATGAAGTGCTGCGTGAGGGGCGCGATGTCTTCCACGCGCGAGCGCAGGGGCGGCAGGGCGATGGGGATCACGTTGATCCGGTAGAAGAGGTCCTCGCGGAAGCGTCCGGCCGAAACGAGATCGGCCAGGTCCTTGTTGGTCGCGGCGATGATGCGGACGTCCACGCTCGTCTCTTCGTTGCCGCCGACCTTCCGGATGAGCTTCTCCTGGATGGCGCGCAGCAGCTTGACCTGCATCGTGGCCGAGGTCTCGGAAATCTCGTCGAGGAAGAGGGTGCCGCCGTCCGCCTCCGAGAAGAGGCCCCGCTTCTCCCGCACCGCGCCGGTGAAGGCCCCGCGCTCGTGTCCGAAGAGCTCGGACTCGAGCAGCGTTTCCGGCAGGGCGCCGCAGTTGATCGAGACGAACTTCTTGTCCTTGCGGACCGAGGTGTAGTGGATCGCGCGGGCGATCAGCTCCTTGCCGGTGCCGCTTTCCCCTGTCAGGAGGACCGTCGAGGAGACCTTCCCGATCCTCTCGATCGTCCGGAAGATCTCCTGCATGCGGGATCCTTTTCCGATGATGTTGGCGAAGGTGTACTTGGCCGCGAGCTCCTGCTTCAGGTAGATGTTCTCGTCATGAAGGTGCTTCTCGCCCAGGGCCCGGTCGACCAGGAGGCCGAGTTCCTCGACGTCGAAAGGCTTGGAGATGTAGTCGATCGCCCCCGCCTTCATCGCCTCGATCGCGTCCTTGGCGGAGGTGTGGGCCGTGATCATGATCACCGGCGTCTGGGGGCTCTCGGCTTTGACCTTGCGCAGCAGGTCGAGGCCGTTTCCGTCGGGCATCTTGATGTCGCAGAGGATCAGATCGGGGGAGGAGCGCACGGCCGACGCCACGCCTTCGGCGTAGCTGGAGGCGGTCAGGATCTCGAACCCCCTCTTGTGAAAGAAGAAGGCGAGCATGTCCCGGATCGAGGCTTCGTCATCGACGATCAGGAGGCGCGGGCTGCTGCTCATGAGGCCTCCGCGGACGCGGGGACCCGCGGCGTGTCGAGCGCGTGGGCGGCCGGGCGGGGGAGCAGGACCGTCACCGTCGTCCCCTCTCCGGGCCTGGATTCGGCATCAATGGCGCCTCCATGCTCCTCCACGATCCTGCGAACGATCGCCATCCCGAGCCCCGTCCCGCCGTCGAAGGCCGTGGAAAAGGGTGTGAAGAGGCGGCCGAGCTCCTCTTCACTCATTCCGCGCCCGGTGTCGGTGACGCGAATGGTATACCAGCCGTCCTCCTCGCGTCCAAGCACGGTGAGCGTCCCGCCCGCGCCCATGGCTCGAACGGCGTTCTTGGCGATGTTGTAGATGATCTGGCGGATCTGGTCCCGGTCGCCCGAGAGGATCGAATGCGGAGGGGCGACGTCCACTTCGATCCGGTGCGCGTCGGAAATCTCGTCGGAGAGGCGGAAGAGGTCCATCACCTCGGCCACCGTGTTGGCCACGTCGAAGTCCGCCACGCGGCGTTCTTGCGGCCGCACGAACCGGAGGAAATCCTCCAGGATCTTGGACAGGCGGTTGGATTCCGAGACGATGATTTCCATCAGCCGCCGCTCGGTCGAACCCACCGTCAATTCGTTCGACAGGACCTGGACCGAGCCGGAGATCGAAGCCAGGGGATTTCGAATCTCGTGCGCGATGCCGGCCGCGAGCTCTCCCACGGCGGCGAGCTGCTCGTTGAAGCGCGCTTTCCTCTCGAGCTTCTTCAGTTCGGTCAGGTCCTGAAACAGGATCAGGAGGCCCTGCTCGCCGTCCCTTTCCTTGAGTCCGCGCAGCGAATACCCGAGCACGCGGCGGGAGCTCTCGCGGTCGGTCTCGATCTCCCCGCGGAAGGTGTCCCACCGGTGTCCTCCCTCCCAGATCGTCTGCCAGTCCTGGGGCAGGACGAAGCCGAAATCCGAGAGGGGCCTTCCGGCGACCCGGGCCGGATCCGCGCCGAGCAGATCGCCGCCCGCGCGGTTCAAGAACGTGATCCGCTGCCGGGAGTCGGTCGTCATCAGCCCCGAAGACATCGTGGCGATCACGTTCCCGTAGAGATTCTGCAGCCGGTGGAGCGCCTTCTGACGCCGATCCAGCTCGGCGCGCGCCGAGCGGAGCTTTTCGGACAGGTAGGACACCATGAACGCAACCCCGTAGAAGCCGGCGACAGTCACGGCGAGGTTGTATCGGACTCGGGGCCCGGTCCAGTCGTAGGCGGGAGCGAGCGGAGGCGCGGGGAGGATTCCGCTGGCGAGCAGTTGCACGACCGCGCTGTAAAGCACCGCGCCGGCCGACGCGAGGACGACGGCCCCTACGCGATAGAGCAGGAAGGCGGAGGTTCCAATGACTACGAGGTAGAGGAAATTGAAGACCGAGTATGGCCCGCCCGAGCAGTAGACGAGAACCGTGACAAGAGCCATGTCACCGAAGACCTGCAGGTAGGCCGAAACCAGAGGACGCAGCCAACGCCCGACGGTCCAGTGAAAGATCCCGAGAAGGAGCGCAGCGGCGTTCAATCCGAAAAGAAAATTGAGGAAGGGGACGGGAAGCTCGACGCCAGTCCCCGCGTGCAGGAGGGCAGCCGAAAGGAGGATGAGGAGCAGCGCGGCGATACGAATCGCCGCAAGCCAGTTGAGCGAGCGTTTGAGCGAGTCGTTCACGGGATCGGGGTCAGTCGTGAATTGTGAGTTGTGAATTGTGAATGAAACTTGAGATTTCGTCTCGTGCTAGTTCACCATCATCATTCGCCATTCACAATTCGTTCTAGCCGATCTTGTTGATCAGCGTGAACATGGGCAGATACATCGAGATGACGATGCCGCCGATGACGATGCCGAGAATGAAGATCATGACCGGCTCGAGCAGCTTCACCAGGCCCGCCACGGCCGTGTCCACTTCGTCTTCGTAGAAGTCGGCGATCTTGTTGAGCATGGCGTCGAGCGCGCCCGTCTGCTCTCCCACCCCGATCATCTGGACCACCATGTTCGGAAAGACGTTGGTCTCTCGAAGCGGTTCAACGATGGTCTTTCCTCCTTCGACGCTCTTGCGTGTCTCGTAGATCGCGTCCTCCACGATGGCGTTGCCCGCGGTCCGCGCGGTGATGTCGAGACTTTCGAGGATCGGAACGCCCGAGGAGGTCAGCGTCGCGAGCGTTCGGCAGAAGCGGGCCACGGCGACCTTGCGGAGGATGATGCCCAGGATCGGCAGCTTCAGAAGCATGCCGTCGATGACACGGCGCCCCGAGTGCGTCGCGTAGTACCGTCGTACGCCGTAGGCGATTGCCGCGATCGCGACGAGGATGAAGATGAAGTAGCGGGCGAGGAATTGCGAAGCGGCGATGACCACGCGGGTCGGCAGTGGCAGCTCCGCCCCGAGGCTCGTGAAGAGAGCCGCGAATGTCGGGATGACCTTGAGCAGGATGACGGCCACGACGATGGCGGCGATCACGATCACCGCAACCGGATAGATCATGGCGGACCGCACCTGCGACCTCAGCTTTACGGCCTTCTCGATGTATACCGAGAGGCGCTGGAGGATCGTGTCGAGGATGCCGCCCGCCTCCCCGGCCGCCACCATGTTGACGTAGAGGGAGTCGAAGGCCTTCGGGTGCCGGCGCATCGCGTCGGCGAGCGTCGAACCGGCCTCGACGTCCTGACGCACCTGCAACAGAATCTTCTGGAAGGTCTTGTGCTCCTGCTGGTTCGCCAGGATCTCCAGGCACTGGACGAGCGGCAGACCGGCATCGATCATGACGGAGAACTGCCGCGTGAAAACCGCGAGCGTCTTGGGGGGGACCCGGCGCCCGACCTTGGTGAGAGAGATCTCCTTGCCGCGTTCCCGGATGCCGGTGACGACGATGTTCTGGCGGCGCAGGGAGGCAAGCGCCATCTCCTTCGTGTCGGCCGCCAGGAACCCTTCCTTGATCAGGCCGGCGCGGTTGCGTCCTTTCCAAGCGTAATTGGGCATCTTTGCTCGATCCTCAGTTCGTCGGACTCATCGTTCCAGGGCTCCGATTCAGGCCCGACGTCCCGCGACAGCCGGCGGGACAGGAACGTTCACGCCGGCCCCGCGCCCGATCAGTTCCTGCAACTCGTCCGGGCTCGAGGACCGCGAGAGCGCCAGCTCCAGGGTGATCAATTTGCGGTGATAGAGGGTGGCGAGCGCCTGGTTGAAGGTCTGCATCCCGAACTTCGACTGGCCGGTCTGCATCATCGAGTAGATCTGATGGATCTTGTCCTCGCGGATGAGGTTGCGGATCGCGGCGTTGGGCACGAGGACCTCCATTGCCATGACCCGCCCCTTTCCGCTGGCGCGTTCGAGCAGCGACTGGCAGAGGATCCCCTCGAGCACGAAGGAGAGCTGCGTGCGGATCTGCGTCTGCTGGTGGGCCGGGAACACGTCGATGATGCGGTTGATCGAGGTCATCGCCGAGTTTGTATGGAGGGTCGCCAGGGTCAGGTGTCCGGTCTCGGCGATGCGAAGTGCAGACTCGATGGTCTCGAGATCTCTCATTTCGCCGATCAGGACGACATCGGGGTCCTCGCGCAGGACGGAGCGCAGCGCGTTGGGGAAGGAGTGCGTGTCCGAGTGCAGCTCGCGCTGGTTGACCAAGCATTTCTTGTGCCCGTGAAGGAACTCGATCGGATCCTCGATGGTGACGATGTGGAGCTGCTTCTCGTTGTTGATCTTGTCAAGCATCGCGGCGAGCGTCGTCGTCTTTCCCGATCCGGTCGGCCCGGTGACCAGCACGAGCCCGCGCGGTTTCTCACAGAGGGTCTCGACGACGGGAGGCAGCCCGAGCTCTCGGAATCCAAGGATCTGGTAAGGAATCTGACGGTAGACGCCCCCCACGGCGCCGCGCTGCATGAAGTTGTTCGCCCGGAAACGCGCGAGTCCTTTGACGCCGAAGGAGAAATCGAGCTCGAGGGTCTCCTCGAACCGATGCTTCTGGCTGTCGGTCAGCACCGAGTAGGCGAGCTGCTTGGTCTCCGAGACGGTCAGCGGGGGATAGGGCAGAGGGATCA
>JAWOLE010000233.1:0-3503 GCA_033853815.1 Thermoanaerobaculia bacterium | reverse complement strand
GAGACGCGGCGCCCTTTGCTTTCGGCTTCCTCGATGATGCGGACGATCTCTTCCCTCACTTTTTGGTGCATTGCCAAGCTTCTCTCTCCTCGATCGTGGTTAAGAGTCGGTTTATTCCGTCCAGGCAAGCGTGCACGCTGAACGCCACTCCCGGACGCTCGAAATCCTTGAGGCCGTCGAGAGCCTTCCGCATGTCGACGGCGCCGCGATGTCCTCGGTGAACCTGCGGAGCATACCCATGAGCTTCGTGGCCTCGTAATAGTCCTCGGGGTCGATGCCGCCGAGGTCGACGATGGGCTTCGGCCGCGAATGCTTCCCTATCTCGGCGAGGGCCGAGACCGTCGGCGGATCCTGATTCGATGAGTTCGTTGAACTGTCCCTCGGTGATATTGGAGACGCGGATGGCCGTCTTCTGCTGGTACTCGGAGAGCCCGACCTCCTCTGCGGCAGGTTTTCTGCTAGGGTAGTCGCCCACCTCTGCACGTTTTTCGGCGTCATGCTGGTTGCGCGCCTTCGCGATCTCTTTCAGGAGCTGGCCGCACCTGTAGATCGCGCGGCCCTGGATTCTGTCGGCCATCCGCCGGAGGGACTCGTCCTCCGCTTGCCGTGTACACCGTCGGGGTGGAAACCCCTGGAAACCCCTTTCCACTGGCCACGGCTGGCCAAAATCTGACACCATCCCACCCGCTTTTGCCTTTTGGCCAGGAAGGAACCAATGGCCTATGAATACAGTAGTTAGTCGTCATGCGCCGCGCCCTGGCCATTCTTGGGTTGAAGTGCACCTGGTGATCCGAGGGACTTTCCACTCGTCTCTCCGCCTGGTCGGTAGGCATCCAAGACTATTTGGACCGCCTCCTCGAATGCCGCCCGATCCCGTAGGCGCCGCAGGCACTGTCTCGTCTTGGCGGTCGGGTCCTGTCCGTGAACGTGGTGAACATCGTGAACGTTTTCCATACCCCTATATTTCATAGGATTTCCTTCCCTCACGCGGGCGCTTGTAAAAACGTTCACGACGTTCACCGCCCGATGCCCGATAATTTCCGTTAACGCCAAATGGGACACCGACTTGCGGCGTTTTTCGCCTTTTGGGGCATGTTCACCACGTTCACCACGTTCACTCACGCCTTCACATCCTCCACCTTCACTTGCTGCAGCTGGTACGTCTGCGCCCCTTGCCTCTGCCCTGCCCAGACTATCCGGTAAGACCCGAATTGCCGGTCCCGGACGCTGCCGAGCAGTATCCCGAGCCGCGTCCTCTGGCTACGTTCCGATCCTTCTCTCAGGTCCAGGCCTCCAGCCAACGAGTAGAGATCGCTCGAACCAACCTCCGTCTCCTGATACATCTTCCACCAGGCCTCCACGAACGCGCGCCAGGTCGCGCCCTCAGCGTCGCTGGCACTGTAGAACGCGTCGAGGTTCGCGAGAAAGCCCTGGTATCCGCAGGCGGTGAGGATTCCGCCGATAACCTCAGTCCAGGACTCGAACATCCCGAGCCTTTGGACCGATGGCGGTGCCTTGGGCCGTCCGGTCGCGATCCACCGGCGAACTAGCACCAATGCGGACCACACGAGGTCCGCACGCTTCTCCTTCATCCAGGCTCGCAAGTCCGGGTGCTTGAATTTGGTCCGCAGCCAGGGCCGGTCGTTCTTCGCGTCCAGGCGGATGCGGATCGTCCGGCGGGCGATCTCGGCGGAGAGCGCCGGGTTGTTTCCCGTCGCGATCCACGCGCATCGCACCGGGATCTGGATCATCTCCGACATGCCGAGGCGCCGGTCCTCCCATGACATCGCGGTGATCGCGGCGCTGACGTTCGACGAGTCCAGGCGCCGGCGCAGATTGTCGAACAGCACGAACGCCGGGCCCGCGGCCAGCTTCGCCGTGAGCCGCTTGCGCCATTCATCCTCGTCGCGGCCCTCGGTCGTGGCCGCGATGCTGCGTCCCGTGGCCGGATAGGAGACGGCGTCGGCGAGCAGGCTCGCGCCGGTTCCCGGGCAAGGTTTCTCGATGAGGTGCAAAGGCGTCGGGCCGTCGATCATGTCGCGCACGTACGGCAGCACGAACAGCGCGACGGCGTTCGTCCTCTCCGCCTCCGACGCGAACGGGAAGTCCCCGAGGAGCTCGAGATCGATCCGCGTTCGCGCCTGCAGCAGATCATCCTTGTCCGGTTTTTCGGGGAGGTCGGCCAGGTCGAAGTCGCCGGACGCGAGATACGTGCGGGTCTCGGGATGGTAGCCAGGCTCCAGCTGCAGCCGTCCGTCTCGCGAGAACACCGGCACCTCGACGATTCTGGAGAGCGCAGGCAGGGGCGGGTCCGGCGTCGCCAGGATATTCCTGCAGACCGAGACGGGCGGGTGCGCGGGCACGGTCTCGTCATCCTTGGCGACGAAGTACCTGGCGCCGCGCGCCAGCTCGTACCGCACTCGCTCGAGGGTCAGCTCCCGAAGCACCGGTGCGCCGCTCTCGTCAAACTCCAGCCGAACGAGCGTGCCGTGCCGGAACATATACGCCGGGAAGTTTGCGCAGGCGAGCGCCTCCCACGCCGCACGCGTAGCTCGGTCGAGATCCTGGTCGGCGGCGTTGATCGCAGGCGGTTCGACCGGCCTCGCCCCATCGAGCAGCGCGGCCATCCTCTCGGGACCTCCGTCGCCGTGCGCCAGGTAGTCGTCGGCCCCCGTTTTGTCGAGCTGCGGCAGATCCGGCAGGTCGACTGTCCTTACGGCGGCGCCACGGGACTTTAGCTCACGCGCGAGCGCCTGCTCCGCGGCGCCAATGCTCGCGTTCCGCTGCTTGTCCGAGTCGAAGATGATGATGGCGACGCGTCCTGCCCAAGCGATGCGCGAGAGGTCGGGTATCGGGCCCTTCACCGCACGCCTTGCCCCGTCCGGGCCCGCCTCACGCCCAACGGTGCCGCGCCAGTTCCAGACGCCGCTGACGGCGACCGGCATGAACCTGGGCCGCTCCCGGCCCTCGGTCGCGAGTCGCCACAAGGCCAGGCACTTTTTGGCTCCCTCGCAGATGACGACAGGCAAACCGGCATCCTCGAGCATCGCGGGGGCGGCGCCAGGCGGGACGTATAGGATATTGCTTCTGCCGGGCGGGAAGAGGTACTTCGCCTTTTCCTTCGTGGTGCCGTCGGCCAACCGCTCGAGCTCCGGGCGGTCGATGCGGAGCTGGTATTCCCGGACGCCTGGCGCGCCGGGCCACGCGTAGGGGATCGCGATCCCCGCGTAGTCGCCGGACCCGTTGCGGCCGGCCAGGTGCGCGCCCTCGACGGGATCCACGCGACGGAGGCCGGCGGCCTCGGCGAGGGCGGGGGTGATCCAGGACGCTGCGAGCATGCGGAGGTCGGACTCGGTCAGGTTCATTGCCGCCCCCGTGGTGTCCATGTGATCGGGATTGAGCTCGGCTCGAACAATTCCCAGCCGATGCGATCGCGCAGCTCACGCTCGACTATGCGCCTGACTTCTCCGTGCTTTATGCTGGAGGGCCGTCCCCATGAACAC
>JAWOLE010000232.1:0-4383 GCA_033853815.1 Thermoanaerobaculia bacterium | reverse complement strand
GGAAGCTCGGTCATGTTGCCACCTCGTCCACGAGTAGGACGTAGGTCATAGGACGTAGGTGGTAGGACCATGGCTCTCGCCTACGTCCTACGTCCTTCGTCCTACGTCCTTTGTCCATGTCCTTCATGCGGCCGGAACGGCTAAGCGACCTTGATGTACTTGTCCTTGGGCGAGAAGCACGCGGGGCACTTTTCGAAATCGACCTTCGTGGTCGTGTAGCCGCACACGGTGCAGACGTAGTACGTCACGGCGGCTCCGGTCGCGGTGTCGAGATTCTCGAGCGCCTTCGCGTAGAGATTCGCGTGCTCGCCTTCGGCGGTCTTCGCGTAGTTGAAGGACTCGAGCGCTCCCTTCTGGCGCTCGGCGCGAGCCGCCTTGATGAATTCCGGGTACATGGAATCGCGCTCGTACGACTCCCCTTTGATCGCGGCCGCGAGGTTGTCGCGAGTCGACCCGACCGCCGGCTCTGCGATGCGCGCCGCCGGCCTGGCGCCGAGCTTGCGGATCACGGCCGCGTGGTTGGCGGCGTGGATCTCTTCGGCGCGCGCGGCCGCCCGGAAGAGCGATGCGACCGGCGCGTAACCTTCCACGTCCGCCTTTTTCGCGAACGCGAGGTAACGCGCCCGCGCGTTGCTCTCGCCGTTGAAGGCGGCCTGAAGGTTGTCGAGCGTCTTGCCGGCCGTCGCGGCGGCGGCCGGGCCCGGCAGCGCGGCGAGGGCGAGACCGAGGGCCAGGGCGATGGGGACTGTCTTTCGGATCATGGCGCTTCTCCTTCGGTGGCGCCGGCGCAAACGGTCACCGGCCATGCCAGTCTTCCGCGGACCGGGCCGTGGCGCCAGATTCAATTGCATCCAAAATCGCGAACGCGGGTCGCTCCCTCTTGTAGACTGGATGGCCTGGTGTGAAGTTGAGAAGAGGAGGCGAGTGATGAAGAAGACGAAGCGCCGGGTTGCCCGGAAGGCCGCCGGGAAGAAGAGGAGCAAGCCGGTTGCGCGCCGCGGGCGCGCCGCCGCGAAGGCAAGGCCGAAGCGCGCGGCGAAGAAGGCCGCCGCCGGCTCGGGGGCGGGACACCTCAAGCGCCATTACGTCGCCATGTTCGCGAAGGAGCTCCCGATCACCGTGAAGCTGATGAGGGCGTATCCCGCCGGGCAGGACGACTTCAGGCCGCACGAGCGCTCGACCCCGGCCGCCCGCCTCGCCCACACCTTCGCGCTGGCAAACGCGATCGCCGCCAAGGCCATCACCGGCGAGCTGACGATGCCGCCGGACTTCCCTCCGGCGCCGGCCACCTACGCCGAAGCCGTCGCGAACTACGAGCGCGGAGCGCAGGACGTGCTCGAGGCCCTGGAGGAGATGCCCGAGTCGCGGCTGTCCGAGACGGTGGATTTCTTCACGGGCCCGGGTCAGATCGGTCCGATCTCCGTCGGCGACTTGCTGTGGCTCATGCTGATGGATTCGGTCCACCACCGCGGCCAGCTCTCCGTCTACGTCCGCATGGCCGGCGGCAAGGTCCCCTCCATCTACGGCCCCAGCGCCGACGAGCCCTGGGTGTAGACCCGTCGCTTCGGCTGCGCTTGGGACCTGCGCCCTGCGGGCACACCGGTGAGCGACTCGGCCGGATGCGGCCTCGATCGCTCGCCTGGTCCCTCGCTCCGCCTCCACTCCCGCGGCGCGCGCCTCCTCCCTCCACCGTCGGGAGACTACGCGCGCCGCGAACCGGGGCCCTGAGCCGCGAACTTGAGCCACCGCTAGGGAGGATAGGTCCGCTTTTCTGCCGTTTTCGAGCGTGCGAGCGTGCGCTTGGGATGGGGCATTCCGGGAGAGGCAAGGCGTCCCATAGAATTTCGGTCACCACCTCTCCTCATGCGCGCCAGCGACCACCTGCCCGACCGCTTCAACGCCGCCGAGTGGTTCGTCGGCCGGCACGTCGTCGAAGGTCGCGCCGCGAACGTCGCGATCGTGACCGACGAGGCGGAAACGACCTACGGCGAGCTCGACTCTCTCGTCCGTGGGTTTGCGGCCGCGCTCGAGGGGGCGGGCATCCATCGCGGGGACCGCATCGCGTTGATCCTGCCCGACGGGCTTCTGCTCTCGGTCGGTTTCTGGGGGGCGATCGCTGCGGGAGCCGTGGCGGTGCCGGTCAATACACTCTTGAAGCCCGAGAAGCTCCGGGCCGTTCTGGCCGATTGCGACCCGCGCCTGCTCGTCTTCGACGAGAGGCTGGCGGACGGCCCGGCCCTCGCCGGCGGCGGCTGCGCCTGCTGGGAGCGCGGCGAGGCCGGGAGGCGGGCTCGCGGAACGCCGCCGGCTTCCGGATACGCGGCGACGCACCGCGACGGCTTCGCCTTCTTTCTCTACTCCAGCGGGACAACAGGTGAGCCCAAGGGAGTCGTTCACCTCCAGCATGACGCCTGGGTTTGCTGCCGCACCTACGGCGAGCATGTCCTGCGGATCGGCCCCGCCGACCGGTGCTTCTCGGTCGCGAAGCTCTTCTTCGCCTACGGCCTCGGCAACGCCCAGTACTTTCCCTACGACGTCGGCGCCTGCGCCGTCCTCTTCCCCGGCCGCCCGACGCCCGAGGCGGTGTTCGAGCAGGTGCGCCGCCACCGTCCGACCCTCTTCTTCGGCGTGCCGACCGCATACGCGCAGCTGCTCGCCGCGATGGACCGGGGCGCCTCCGCCGACTTCTCCGGCGTGCGCCTCTGCGCGAGCGCGGGCGAAGCGCTCCCCGCGAGCGTCTTCGAGAAGTGGCGCGAGAGAACCGGTCTCCCGATCCTCGACGGCATCGGCTCGACGGAGATCTGTCACATCTTCCTGTCCAATCGCACCGGGGCGTTGCGCGCCGGCTCGAGCGGCAAACCGGTCCCCGGCTACGAGGTGCGAATCCTGGAGGAGTCCGGCCGCGAGGCCCGGCCCGGCGAAATCGGCGATCTTCTCGTCAGGGGCGATTCCACCATGGCCTTCTACTGGAACAAGCACGAGGCCACCAAGAGGGCCCTGGAGGGGGACTGGATTCGCACGGGCGACAAGTACCACGTCGATCCGGACGGGTTCTACTGGCAGGACGGCCGGAGCGACGACATGTTGAAGGTTTCAGGGCAGTGGGTGTCCCCGGTCGAAGTGGAGGCCGCGCTCATCGCGCACTCCGCGGTCCTCGAGTGCGCCGTGGTCGGAGAGCAGGACGCGGACGGCCTGGTCAAGCCGCACGCCTTCGTGGCGCCGCGGCCCGGCGCGGCGGCGACGGAGGACCTGGCCGACACGCTACGGGCCTTCGCGAAGGACAGGCTCGAGCCCTACAAATGTCCCCGGTGGATCACGTTCCTGCCCGAGCTGCCCAAGACCGCGACCGGAAAGATCCAACGCTACGTCCTGCGACAGTCCGTCTCACCTCGCTGAGTCCGCGCCACGTTACCTTCTCTCTCAGTCGCGCCGGGAGGCGAGATGGATTAGGCTCACCAATCCCGGGCGGGCGGCCCGACGAAAGGGATTCACTTCGAGACGCGAGGAGGGCAACCAATGAGCGGAGTTCGGGTCCTGGTGGGCACGCGCAAGGGCGCTTTCGTCTTGACGTCGGATGGAACGCGAAAGAAGTGGGACATCGCCGGCCCGCACTTCGCCGGATGGGAGATCTACCACGTCAAAGGATCGCCCGCTGACCCCAACCGCATCTACGCCTCGCAGACGAGCGGTTGGTTCGGGCAGGTGATCCAGCGCTCCGACGACGGCGGGAAGACGTGGGACGCGCCCGGCGGCGGCCCCACGATGACGCCCGGCGGCATGCCGGCGGGCGAGAGCAACCGGTTCGTCTACGACACTTCGCCGGAGACCGGCAAGCCGCTCACCACTCACCAGTTCTACGACGGCACGCAGAAGCCCTGGGAGTTCAAGCGCGTCTGGCACCTCGAGCCCTCGCTCGACGATCCGAACACGGTGTACGCCGGCGTGGAGGACGCGGCGCTCTTCCGCTCGACCGACGCGGGCAAGAGCTGGAACGAGCTGCCGGGATTGCGCGGCCATGGAACGGGACCGCAGTGGCAGCCGGGCGCCGGCGGGATGTGCCTCCACACGATCCTCCTCGATCCGAGCCGCAACCGAATATTCGTCGCGATCTCGGCGGCGGGCGCCTTCCGGACCGACGACGGCGGCGCGACTTGGAAGCCGGTCACCAAAGGCCTCCACTCCCAATTCCTCCCCGACCCGACAGCCGAGGTCGGCCACTGCGTTCACCGCATCGCGATGCACCCGTCGCGGCCGAGCACCCTCTACATGCAGAAGCACTGGGACGTCCTGCGGAGCGACGACGCCGGCGACAACTGGAAGGAGGTCAGCGGCAACCTCCCGACCGACTTCGGTTTCGTCATCGACGTCCACGCGCACGAGCCC
>JAWOLE010000231.1:0-4197 GCA_033853815.1 Thermoanaerobaculia bacterium | reverse complement strand
GCGCGTCGGCGCGGTCGATCTTGTTGATCAGGACGATCGGGCGCTTGCCTCCCTCGAGGGCCTTCTTCAGGACGAAGCGGGTCTGAGGCAGCGGCCCCTCCGAGGCGTCCACGAGCAGCAGCACGCCTTCGACCATCGAAAGGATGCGCTCGACTTCCGAGCCGAAGTCGCGGTGGCCCGGCGTGTCCACGATGTTGATGACGACGTCCCGGTAGCGCACGGCCGTGTTCTTGGCGAGGATCGTGATGCCGCGCTCACGCTCGAGCTCGCCCGAGTCCATGACCAGTTCCTCGACGTGCTGGCCGGCCCGGAAGGTGCCGCACTGCTTCAGGAGGGCGTCCACGAGGGTCGTCTTGCCGTGGTCCACGTGCGCGACGATGGCGAGCGCGCGGCGGTCCGCCCGCGTCCGCGGGGCGGCGGGCGTTCCGGTGGAGGAGACGGCGGTCATGGCTTCGCTCATAGTAAGAGAGGATCGGAGCGGAAATAAACGCGGCGAACGCGGACATAATTCCCTGCTGCCGTGCCATGAGCTCCGAACTCTCCGACGCGCTTGCTCGCCACTTCGGGCACCGGGCTTTCCGTCCGGGCCAGGAGGAGATCGTGCGCGCGGTGCTCGCGGGGAAGGACGTCCTGGCCGTGATGCCGACGGGCTCGGGCAAATCCCTCGGCTATCAGCTCCCCGCGCTCCTTCTGCCGGGATTGACGCTCGTCGTTTCGCCGCTCATCGCCCTGATGAAGGACCAGGTCGACGAGCTGAATCGCAAGGGAATCCGTGCAGCGGCGCTCCATTCCCTGGCGCCTCCTCCAGAGCGTCGCTGGGCCATCGCCGAGGCCAGGCGCGGAGAACTCTCACTCCTCTACGTCTCGCCGGAGCGCTTCGCATCCCCCTCCTTCCTGCGAGACCTGCCCGGTCTGGAGCTCTCCCGCTTCGCCGTGGACGAGGCCCACTGCGTATCCGAGTGGGGGCACGACTTTCGCCCCGACTACCGGCGCCTCGCGGAGGCCGCCGGGCTCTGCCGGCGCGCCGACGGGAGCGAGGGGCGGCCGCCCATCATCGCCTTCACCGCCACCGCGACGCCCGAGGTCCGCGACGACATCGTGGCTCTCCTCGGACTTCGGGAGCCCGAGGTTTTCGTGGCCGGGTTCGACCGCCCGAACATCTTCTTCGACGTCCGGCGCGTGTCCGGAGAACTCGAGAAGCGCGCCCTGCTTCCGGAGCTCGTCGGCGGGCGGCGCGCGCTCGTCTACGCCGCGACGCGTAAGAGCGCCGAGCGCGCTGCGGAAGCCCTGTGTGCCGCGGGGGCGCGCGCCGACGTCTATCACGCGGGCCTGGAGGAGGCCGAACGGTCGCGGGTCCAGAACGGATTCGCCGCCGGGCGCATCCGCGTCGTCTGCGCGACCAACGCCTTCGGCATGGGGATCGATCGCCCGGACGTCGATGCGGTCGTCCACTTCGAGATCCCCGGATCGCTCGAGGCCTACTACCAGGAGATCGGCCGCGGAGGCCGCGACGGACGGCCGGCCCAGGCGACGCTCCTCTGGAACTACGTGGACGTCCGCACGCGCGAGTACTTCATCGAGAAGGATTACGACGAAGAGGATCTCTGGCGGCCGCGTGCGCCTCTCGACCCCGAACAGCGCGAGAAGAAGCGCGAGCTCGACCGCAAGAAGCTGCGGCGGATGATCGCCTACGCCGACTCGACCGGCTGCCTGCGCGCGGCGCTGCTCGGATACTTCGGCGAGGCCGGCGTCGCGCCCCGCTGCGGGAACTGCGGCAACTGCGCCCGCCGCCGCGCTCTCGACGCCGACGAGCTCCTCTTCCTGCGAAAGATCCTCTCCGGCGTCGCCCGGGCCGGCGAGCGATTCGGACCGCGTAAGGTGATCGCGATGCTCGTGGGAGACCTCGAGGGTCTTCCGGAGTCGCTGAAGAACCTCTCGACGACGGGACTCCTGGCCCGGGAAGAGCCGAAGAAGATCGGCCGGTGGATCGACGCGGCGGTCGGCGCGAGACTGCTCCAGCTCTCCGACGACGTTTACCGCACCCTGTCGCTGACGCGCCACGGCCGCGACGTCATGGCCGGCCGCTCGACCGACGCCGAGCTGACTCTGCCGGAGCCCGCGAGGCCCCGTTTGGGACGTTCGAAGAAAACGAAGACGGCAAAGGCCGCCGCTCTCGCGCAGGTCCGATCCGAGCCCCGCGAAGATGAGACCGACCATGCCCTGCTCGCGGCGCTCAAGCTCTGGCGGCGCCGCGAGGCCGCGGAGCGAGCGATCCCGCCCTACGTGGTCTTTCACGACCGCACGCTCGCAGCGATCGCCGCGCTCCGCCCTCGCTCCCTCGACGACCTGGCCGAGGTCCCAGGGATCGGCCCGGCCAAGCTCGCCGCTTACGGAAGGGCGCTCCTCGAACTCGTATCGCCGCGATAAAGTGGATTCCAAATTCCAGGTTCCAGATTCCAGGTGACCCCTTGGAATTTGGGATCTGGAATCTGGAATCGGGACGATGGAGCTGACGATGCGCCTTCTGCGAAAGGTCGTCTGCCTTGCCGCGCTTGTGGTTGCCGCGGAAGCTGCGGCGGCGAAGGAACCGTTCACGCTCGAGCAGGTTATGAGCGCGCCCTTCCCGTCCGATCTGACGGCGGCGCCCGCGGGAGGCGCGGTCGCCTGGGTCTTCAATGACCGCGGCGTTCGTAACATCTGGGTGGCCGAGCCCCGGGACTACAAGGGAAGGAAACTCACCGCGTACTCGGAGGACGACGGGCAGGAGATCTCCGGCCTGACGTTCACGCCCGACGCGAAGGCCATCGTCTTCGTGCGCGGGGGCGGGGCCAACAGGCGCGGAGAGATTCCCAACCCGATCTCCCGCGCCGAGGGTTTCGAACAGGCGATCTTCCTCGGGCCCCTCGCAGGAGGCGCGCCGCGCCGGCTGGCCGCGGGCCATCTGGCGGCCGTCTCGCCCCGCGGCGACCGCGTCGCCTTCGTCGCCCGCGCCGGCGACAAGGACCAGGTCTTCACCGTTCCGCTCGAAGGCAGCGAGAAGCCGGTCGAGCTCTTCAAGGGTCGTGGGGACGAAGGAGGTCTTCGCTGGTCTCCGGACGGCTCGAGGCTCGCCTTCGTCAGCCGGCGCGGCGATCACGCCTTCATCGGCGTCTACGACTTCGCAGCGAAGTCCCTCTCCTATCTCGATCCGACCGTGGACCGGGACTCGAACCCGATCTGGTCCCCCGACGGCAAGCGCCTCGTCTTCCTGCGCATCCCCGCCGACCGCGATATCCAATCGTTCCGGCCGCACCGCGAGGGAGAGCCCTGGTCGATCCACGTTGCCGACGCGGTAACCGGGAAGGCGCGGGAGATCTTCCGCGCGGATAAGGGAAGGGGCAGCGTCTTTCGCGGGGTCGTCGCCTCGAGCCAGCTCTTCTGGGCCGAGGGAGACCGGATCGTTTTCCCGTGGGAGAAGGAGGGATGGACGCACCTCTACTCCATCCCGGCCGCCGGCGGCTCGCCGGTCCTCCTGACGCCCGGGGATTTCGAGGCCGAATACGTCTCGCTGTCTTCCGATGGACGGAGGCTGCTCTTCAACTCGAACCAGGGCGACATCGACCGGCGTCACCTCTGGAGCGTCTCCCCGGCCGGCGGTAAACCCGCCGCCCTCACATCCGGTACCGGGATCGAGTGGTCGCCGGTCGCAACGAGCGACGGCAAGGCGGTCGTCGACCTCGAGTCGGACGCGCAGCGCCCTCCGCGGCCGGCGATCCAGGCCGGCGCGGGCAGGGCGCGGGAGCTCGCTCCCGGCTCCGTGCCCGCCGACTTCCCCGAGCACGCCCTCGTCGTTCCCGAGCAGGTCGTCTTCCCCTCGGCCGACGGCATGAAGATCCATGGGCAGATCTTCCTGCCGCCGGGCGCGAGGTCGGGGCAGCGGCGCCCCGCCGTGATCTTCTTCCACGGCGGGTCTCGGCGGCAGATGCTCCTCGGCTGGCACTACAACTACTCCTCCCGGAATTCCTACGCCTTCAATCAGTACCTCGCCAGCCGCGGCTACGTCGTCCTCTCGGTCAACTACAGGAGCGGCATCGGCTACGGCATGGAGTTCCGCGAGGCCCTCAACTACGGCGCCGTCGGCGCCTCCGAGTACAACGACGTCCTCGGCGCCGGCCGCTACCTGAAGACCCGGGCCGACGTGGACCCGGCCCACATCGG
>JAWOLE010000230.1:0-2920 GCA_033853815.1 Thermoanaerobaculia bacterium | reverse complement strand
TTCCCTCCTTCACGCCCCAGGCCTTTCAGCGCAATTCCTACCCCTTCACCTGCACCAACAACGAGTGCGGCGGCGACCCGGCGCAGCATGCCGGCATGGTCGGGCTGCTCGTCATCGAATGAGCTTGGTTAGAATCGTCGAGCGATGGCGGACGAAGAGAAACCCGGGGGAGAGGCCCCGCCGTTGAGCGACGACGACAAGCGCGCCGAGGCTGCGGCGGCCAACCGCAAGCGCACGCTGGAGGACTGGGAGGAGAAGAAGAAGCGCTGGCGGCAGATGGGAGTCCCCGAGCCTCTGCCGGCGGCGGGCTCTCCGAAGGCAAAATGATCGAGGCACGCCTCCTGCTTGCGCTCTCTCTGGTCGGAGGCTTGGGATCGGCTGGCCTCCTGCCCCGGCTCTCTCGAGGAATTGCCGCCGATCTCGCGAAAGGAGCGCCCATGGCGATGCGAATCCAAAGCTCTGCCTTTTCCGATGGGGGGCAGATCCCGCGCCCGCACACCTGCGATGGAAAGGACGTGTCCCCGCCCCTCTCCTGGAGCGGCGTCCCGGCAGACGCGAAGAGTCTCGCTCTGATCTGCGACGACCCGGACGCTCCGGGGAGGACCTGGGTGCACTGGGTGGCCTTCAACTTGCCGCCGCGAGCCCAGGGTCTCCCCGAAGGCGTGCCGGCCCGGGAGAACCTCTCGGGCGGCGGAACTCAGGGGACCAACGACTTTCGCAAGCTGGGTTACGGCGGTCCCTGCCCGCCGAGCGGAACCCATCGCTACCTCTTCAAGCTCTACGCGCTCGACACCGAGGTCAAGCTCACGTCGGGAGCGAAGAAGGCCGATCTCGAGCGGGCGATGGAAGGCCACATCCTGGCCCATGCCACGTTGACGGGTAAGTACTCCAGGTCCTAAGCACGACGCGGTCGAAGCGAGACACGTTGCGCCGCATCGAGCGGGAAGTCGTCGCCTGCCGGCGCTGCCCGAGGCTCGTCGCGTGGCGGGAGCTTGCGGCGAAGAATCCTCCGCGCCGGTTCCGAGGGGAGCCCTACTGGGGACGGCCTCTTCCCGCCTTCGGCGACCCGCGGGCGCGGATCCTGGTGGTCGGCCTGGCGCCCGCGGCCCACGGGGGAAACCGCACCGGCCGGATCTTCACCGGCGACGAATCCGGCAATTTCCTCTTCCGCGCTCTCTTCGAGGCCGGACTTTCCAATCAGCCCGAATCGCGGCGGAGAGACGACGGTTTGAAGCTGTCGGGAGCCTTGGTCTCGGCCGCGTGCCGCTGCGCGCCGCCCCACAACCGGCCTCTGCCCTCGGAGCTCGACAACTGCCGCCCTTACCTGGCGCGCGAGCTGGCTCTCCTGCCGCCCTCGTCCGTCCTCGTTGCCCTCGGGGCCGTCGCCTTCCACGCTTGTCTGAAGGTCCTCGCGGGAGCGGGCCACGAACTGCCGCGGCCCCGCCCGAGGTTCGGGCACGGCGCGCTTTTCCGCATCGGCGGCCACACACTCATCGCGTCCTACCACCCGAGCCAGCAGAACACGTTCACGGGCAAGCTGACGCGAGCGATGCTCCGAGGGGTGCTGCGCCGCGCCGCCCGAACGGCCCGGCGCCCGGAGCTCACCGCAGGAGGCGTTCGAAGCTCGTGAGGTCTCGGGAGGTCTCGAAGAGCAGTTCCCCCGTCGCGACCGAGACGACGGAATAGCGCGGCGCCGGCCCGGGAGTGTCGTTCCAGGCGTCGATCGAGAGGCCGAGGCGCTGTCCATCCCTCGAAAACCCGGAGAGCGCCGAAAGGACGTGCGCCAGCGCCTGGTCGCGCAGAGGGCGCCCGCCCGAGACATAGGCGATCTCGCGCGCCGGCTCGTCTCTCTCGAGCGAGGTCAGGACCGGCACGAGCGCCGCAGGGCCGATGACCTCGATCCAGGCCGCGGACTTTCCATCGGGGGAGACGCAGAGCGAACCCGGCACGGGCAGGAGCGGCGTCGCGGCTCGTTTTGTCCGGACGTCTCGAGTGCCGCCCACGGTCGTCTCCACGGAAAGCTGCAGCGCCCCGAGCTTTCCGCTGATCCGGACGATCCGCTCCTTGGGACCGATCACGACGCGGACCTGCTGGGGGAAAGACGGAGCCCCGGTCCCGCGCATGGCGGCAAGCAGCGCGGCGCGCGCCGCCAGCCGCCGCCCGTCGCGCGCTCCGGGCATGAGAGCCTGCACGCGAGAGCCGGCCGAGGAGAGGCGCCTGGAGAGTTCGGCGAGGTCCCGGGTTCTTCCGAGCGCGAGGAGCGAGCGGCCGAGCGCGAGCGACGCGACGCCGGCGCGTTCCGCGGCCAGGCGCAGGACGTCCGTGTTCTCGGCCGTCTCCGCGAGCGCGAGCCAGGCCGGCGTCTCGTCGGCGAGCGCCGGGTACGATGTCGAAACCGCCGGGTACCGGGAGCGCAGCAGGCCGGCCGACGCCCGCTCTCGCAGGGAAAGGCTCTCGCGGCTCGTGTCCTTGCCGATCAGCGCGAGCGCGCGGTCGAAGGCTGCGCCGCTGTAAGCCGCCCGAGCGCCGGCCGAATCGGTCTTCTCGAGGATCGCGAGGCCGCCGGGGAGAGGGCCGCCGGAGGCGGCCGCGGCCTCCGCCGTCTCGCCCGCGAGGATCTCAGTTTCCGGGTCCGGCGTCTTCGCCTCGCGCAGGCGCGCGGCGGCGCGTTCGAGGAGGGCGGCCGCAAGCTTGTAGTTTCCCTCGTTCGCGGCGAAGGTTCTTCCCACCGCCGCGAGATCCTTCGTCGAGGCGGCGTCCGGGCGGAAGACGATGACGACTCCGCGGGAAACCCATCCGGGCGGATGCCCAGCGGCTTCAACCCTCAGGAACTGCTCTCCGGCTTCCGAAAGAGTGAACCTCGTTCCCTGCGGTAGCCGCGAAAGAATCCGCGCCGAAGCCGAAGGCTTTTCTCGAAGGA
>JAWOLE010000229.1:0-5583 GCA_033853815.1 Thermoanaerobaculia bacterium | reverse complement strand
AGCAGTTGCAGTTGCACCGTTTGCACCGGCGTGATCCAGGCCGACGGTATCGTGGACGCAATCGATTTCGATCCCCAGGCGCGCACGCTCTCGACGCCAGTTGTTCCGGACCGGCCAGTACGCGTGGGATCGGTTCGCGCTCGTCGCGGATTTTTTGTGAGACAGTGGCGGTCGTTCCCGTTCCCGTTCCCGTTCCGGCGTGGGTGTAGGGGAGTGGCGGAACGGGAATTGGGAAACGCAGCGAAATGACGAAGGGGAGTTCAGGAGGCCAGGCAGTAGCCTTGGGCGGTCTTCTGGACGCGGCCCTGCTGGATGAGCTCCCAGAGGGCGTGGGTGAGGCTGGAGTTGCGGACGCGGCAGGATTTTCGCAGAGCGGCGACGGGGAGCGGGGTGCTGGCCTCGGCGAGCACGTGCTCGATGCGCTCGAGGATCGAGGGCGTAGGAGGGGGCGCCGTCACCTCGGAGGAGTCGACGACCTCGAGCGCGATCGCTTCGGCGTCGGCCTTGAGCGCGAGGCCGATACCGCTCTTCGACGGCGCCGCGCGATGCTCCACGGACAAGACGAGCTGATCGCGGACGCGGCGCAGGTAGAGATTCGAGTCACCCCAGGCGTGGAATTCGGAGGAGCCGCGGAGTGCCTGGCCGGCCCGCTCGTGGGCCGCGCCCTTCTTCGCGTGGTGGACGACGGCAACGGCGAGCTCATACCGGCGCTGCAATTCGCGCAGGTACGCAAGGATGGGCGCCACCTCGCCCGAGTCGTTCTCGTTGACGCGGTGGAGCCGCACGAAAGGGTCGAGCACCAGGAGGATCGGCCGCAAGAGGTCGACGGTTTCCAGAAGGCGCTGTTGGTCCTGGGGGAGGTCGAGGCGGAGCGCGGGCGCGGTGATCACCTGCAGGTCCAGGAGCCGAAGCTCGGCGCTCCGAGCGAGGCAGATCCCCTCCAGGCGTTGCCGGACGATGGGGAGCGCGTCCTCGGCCGGATAGAGGAGGACGCGGCCGGTGCGGGCGGGCTGGAATTGGCCAAGGCAGGCGGTTCCCGAGGCCACCGAAACGGCGAGGTCGAGGGCCAGGAAGGATTTGCAGCACTTCGGCTCACCGCCCAGGATGCCGACCGCCTGGTCGCCCCAGAGGCCCTCGACGAGCCAGCGCGGCCCGGTGCTGATGTCTTGCAGGGCATGCGCGGGCTGGACCGGCAGCGTGCTCATGGTTGTTTCTCCGCGTACTCGGCACGCTCGTCGAGAATCGCTTGCAGGACCTTGTCATCGACCTGGTTCTGGTTGAGACGGTGGGCCTGGCGGAAGCAGGCGCGCAGCAGGCTCGAAGCCTCGCGAGGGACTCCTCCCGAGGCGCGTAACAGCATCTCCAAGACGGTGTCGGTCAGGAGCTTGCCCTTGGCGCCGGCGGCCTTCAGGGCGTGGTCGACCAGCGCCGCGAAGTCCTCGCGACCGAGGGGATCGAGGTGGACCCGGGCGGCGACGCGCGAGGCGAGCGGAGCGTGGTGGCGCATCCGCAGCCGGGTGGCCAGTGCCGGCAGCCCGACCATCCAGAGGGTGAGCAGGGTCTTGCGGTCGAAGGCGAAGTTCAAGAAGCCGCACAGATCGATGAGGAAAACGTCCGACAGATACTGTGCCTCGTCGAGGACCAGGATCGGCAGCGTGTGCTCTTCCTCGAAGAGATGGGTGATGGTGCGCTTCAAGTCCCACCAGAGCTGGCTCCGGCGGTGCGCCGGCGACAGCCCCAGGTGCAAAGCGAGGGTCCGATAGACGTCGAAAGCGGAGACCTGGGTGTCGCAGAGGTACAGGACCTTGAAGTCGGGCTCGGGGATGCTGGCGCACAGATTCCGGATCGCCGCGGTCTTGCCCACACCGGTCTCGGCCGTGAGGATGCCCAAGCCGGGCTCGTCGAGAAGTTGCTGGAAGTACATCTCCAGGCGGACGTAGCCGCGGGTCTGGTCGTAGAAGGAGGCGCCGGCCGCGTCCCGCGGCATCGGGTGGTGGGTGAAACCAAATCGAGAGCGGTAGGCGTCAGCCTTTGGCTTGGGTCTCATCGTCGTCCTCCTTCTGTAGGGTCGGGGCTTTCGTCAGGCGCTGGTGCTCGCGGACCAGGTCGTCGAGCGGGGAAATACCGGTCGGCTCGACGCGTGGATCGGGCCGGCCCAGGTCGCGGCGGCGCTTGCGGTGGGCGTTGCGGTAGAGGTCCAGGCGGACCGTGTCGCAGACGAATTGGCCCGAGACGTAGACCCGGGGAAGCTTCTCAAGGTCGGTCGGATCGTAACGCAACTCCACTTTCTGACCGGTCAGCTCCGGGCTCACCTCGAGACGGCCGCCACCCCACCGTACGGTGCCGACCTTGCTCACCTTGCGGATGGCGCGATGCAGGAAGAGCGCGTCGAGGTCGATTCCCCGCGGCAGCGCTCGCAGGCGCTCGCACTCCGAAAGAAAGTGCTCCTTTGGAGCGCGGCGCGTCGTGTCGTGGATCCGCGCGTGGTACTCGCAGGCGAGCCAGGCCTCGTGTCGTTTCTCGATCTCGGCCAGCGGGAGCGGGTGGTCGGGCAGCTCGCCCTCGACTTCGTCGCGCCAGGTGCGATGCCACTTCTCGATCGCACCCTTGGCCTCGGCGTCTTGCCTTCCCGCGTGCAAGAGCTGGATATCGAGCTCGCCGCAGATGATCTTCAGCGAGCGCGCGATGTAGGCCGATCCCAGGTCGACGTAGTACTTGAGCCAGCGGCCATGGGCGCAGAGCGCCTGCTTGAAGCCCTTCTCCTGTTCCACCGCCCCCTCGCTGAAAGCGAAGTGGCTCTTGGGGATGTACCGGGTGGCGCTGTCGATCTGCGACAGCATGTAGGCCTTGCGCGGCCGCCCGTCGGGCCCGATCGCCGGCCGCCGCAGGTGCAACGCGTCGCCGATCAACAGGTCGCCGGGAAACTCGGAAAGAAAGGCGCGGCGCTCCGCAGCGGGGCCTTGAAGCGGCCGACCCGAGATCTGGTGGCGGGCAAGCAGCCGGTGCACCGCCGACTTCGAAAGCTCACCGGCCTCGGCCTTCCCAGCCCGGACCAGCATTCCGATGATCCGTCTGACGCTGCGCCGGGGCCGCTCGCGCTTGGCGCGCACCACGAGGTCCGCGAGCTCCGGGCGGAGGTCGCTCTGCCCCAGGTCCTTTCGGTCCCTGGGGTACAGACCCTTCAGGCCCTTCTTCTTGAAGGCGTAGTACCAGTTCTCGATCGTCCGCGCGGACACGCGCCCGAGCGTGCCGTCCGGCCACTCCCACCGCCGCGAGGCCGCTTCGCGGCAGAGATCCCGGACTTCCCCGTGCTCGAGGTCGGCGCCGACCAGTGCCCCCAGCACCGAGACTCGAAAGAGCGCGATGTCCTGCTTGGCTTCGTCATCCACCGCCGCTTTTGTCTATCGGAAGCCCGCGGCCATTTGGGTTGGGATCGGTTTGGCGAGGACTCGGGCCACCGCCACTCTCGCGCCCTGCGCGAGACGGCTCGTGCTCCCCTCAGATCAAGCGCACTCCTGGCGAGAGCCGGTGAAGCAACACTGCCAGCGCGCCGAGGCCCTCGCGAAAGAAATGCGCCACCCGCTCGCGGTTCGCGTCCAGGCCGGCGCGTACCGCGAGATCCCGCAACCTGCCGCCGGCGGTGGCCAGGACCTCGACCGGCACGCGGGCGGCCTGCAAAAGCCGGGAGCGCCATCGCGATCGCGTGCGTCGTGGAACCGGCGGCGTGCCACCTTCCCGCTCGCCCACCGTCTCGCCCTCGACCACCTGCCAGGTGCGCCACAAACACCGCGCCAGAAACGCCGGCAGCACTCGCCACGTCGCCTGACACACGGCGCAGGCGAAGATCAGAATTGTGACCACCGCCACCGGCTCTCCATCGACCACCAGCTCTCTCGGACGTCGTTCGCGCCGCTCGTGCACGTGCATTCGCGTGCTCCGGCAACCCCGGGCCCAGCACCGACCCGGCCGGCAACGGTCCGGCTCCGCCAACGCAGCTCTCTGCTCCGCCAGCGTCCTGATCCCTTCCGCGATGATCGTCCCGCCCTTCTGCTCCGGCCTGGACGAATACGGACGGGTGAGGCATGAATCCGCCGCCGGTGGGGCGGCCCTTCGTGGGTGCATGGGATCCTCCGAGTTGTCGCAAACCCGAAGTTTCCTCGGCCCCACTGGCTTCTCAACCCTTCGGACGTCCCTCGCTGGTCACGAAGCTTGCTCCCGCATTCCCCGCGAGGATCAACTGGCCATTCCTCGCGCCGAGCGCGGGACGCGACCCCTCAAACTCCCGCGTTCTGCGCGGACCGCAACAACGGGACGCTCATCGAGGCCTGGGCGTCTCTCAAGAGCTTTCGCCCGAAAAACGAGACCAAGCGGGACCCGCCGGACGATCCTGGAAACCCGACGGTCGATTTTCATGGGGAGAAGCGAAGCAACGAGACTCATCAGTCCACAACCGATCCTGAAGCCCGACTCGCCAAGAAGGGGAAAGGCAAGGAAGCAAAGCTTGCCTTCAGCGGGAACGCCCTGATGGAGAACCGAAACGGGCTGCTCGTCGATTTTCGCGTCGTCCAGGCGAGCGGGTACGCCGAAAGAGAGACTGCGATCTCCATGTTGGACGAGGAACTGCCGGGCTCGAAGCGAGTGACCGTCGCCGGCGACAAGGGCTACGACACCCGGGACTGCGTCCGCAGACTTCGGGAACTCAACGCAACGCCCCACATCGCTCGGAACGAGCGAGCACCGGGCGGTTCCGCCATCGACCGTCGAACAGCTCGCCATCCCGGCTATCTCGTCAGCCAAGTGGTCCGGAAGCTGATCGAGGAGTCTTTCGGTTGGATGAAGACGGTAGGGAACTTCCGCAAGACCCGCTACAAAGGAACAGCGCGCACCCGGCAAGCGGGGTACATGGTTGCCGCTGCCTACAACCTCATCCGAATTACGCGATTGATCGCAGCGGCGGCGTAATTCGAGGTTGCACGGCCCGGGGAAGTCGAGGTGGAAGAACAAAGTGAGCTTCGAAACCGTCATGAAGGCAGCTGTCACCCTGTTCGAGGGCGGTTCTTCAACACCCTGTTAGGGGCGAAGAGCCCGATGTTGAGCACCCGCGCAACTTAGCCGGACGAGTCCGGCGCCACTGGGGCGGGGTGCTGCGACTGAGGAGCACGTTCGCTTTCTACCGCTCCTTTGTCGTGTGCTCGTTCGCGAGCCGATACCCGCCGTCTGGACTAGCAGCTAACTCGTACTCTTCGATTGTCTGCGACTGCCACTTGAGCGGACCCGCAAGGGGCCTTTCGGGGCCGCTCCGCTCACCCTCACCGCAAGGAGCCACGTACTGAGTCTCGACACGGACAAGACTCTTCCCAGCACGACGGTAGGCGGTCGTTCCAAGAACAAAATCCCAATGGGCAAACCCCCATTGCGAGTACAAGCCGCAGTGCGGGATCGGCTGCGCACGCCAGTCAGTCTGCGCTGATGTGCCTCGACAGGTGCCCCGATACCCAAAGTCTTCGCGATCACGCGTCACGTAGAACGGAGCACTGGTCGATTCACCATAGTCCAGGCAGTGCTGCTCCGCGACGAGGCGCA
>JAWOLE010000228.1:0-7604 GCA_033853815.1 Thermoanaerobaculia bacterium | reverse complement strand
AGGCGCCCCCATGAGCGCCTCCCGCCGGAACTGAACTGCCGGACAGACTAGAGAAGCCCCGCGAGGAAGATGAGGTTATCCGCCTGAGCGTCTGTCAGAGGATTCCCGCGCAGAGCGTTCACCTCGTTGATGAAGGCTTGCAGCTTGCCGGCTTTCGCCTGCGCGGTCGGGGCGGACGCGATGCCCTCGGCCTTCTGGTGCAGGGAGTTCGCCAGACCCGGGTAGCCGCTCAGATAGGCATCGATTGCCTGGCTGAGCAGCAGAGCAACGGACGTGCACGCAGAAGCACCGGGACTGCTCCAGGTTCCGGCCGGGCACGGTGTTGCCGAAGTGTTGCCCGTGCCGCTGTCGTAAGAGCCAGCCGGCGCCAGCGTGCAGGAGCTCGCGCCCGCCACGCTGCTGAACGTCCCGGCCGGACAGGGAGCCGCCGAGGTGTTACCCGTCCCGCTGTCGTAAGAGCCTGCCGGCGCCAGCGTGCAGGAACTCGCGCCCGCCACGCTGCTGAAAGTCCCGGCGGGGCAGGGAGTCGCCGAGGTGTTGCCCGTCCCGCTGTCGTAAGAACCAGCCGGCGCCAGCGTGCAGGAACTCGCGCCCGCCACGCTGCTGAACATCCCGGCCGGACAGGGAGTCGCCGAGGTGTTGCCCGTCCCGCTCGCGTAGGAGCCAGCCGGCGCCAGCGTGCAGGAGCTCGATCCAGCCACGCTGCTGAACGTCCCGGCGGGGCAGGGAGTCGCCGAGGTGTTGCCCGTGCCGCTCGCGTAGGAGCCCGCCGGCGCGGAGATGCAGGCACTCGCGCCCGTAAAGTTGGTGTACGTCCCTGCGGGGCAAGGCGTCGCCGAGGTGTGGCCCGTTCCGGCAGCGTAGGAGCCAGCCGGCGCGGCCGTGCAGACAATCGCGCCCGTCGCGCTGCTATACGTTCCGGCGGGGCAGAGCGTTGCTGACGTGGCGCCCGATACGGCCACGTAAGAGCCGGCCGGTGCGGGGGTGCAGGCAATCGCGCCCGTCGAGCTGCTGTACGTCCCGGCGGGGCACAGCGTTGCCGAGGTGGCGCCCATGACGCCCACGTAAGAGCCAGCCGGCGCGGAAGTGCAGGCAATCGCGCCCGCCGTGCTGCTGTATGTCCCGGCGGGGCAGAGCGCTGCCGAGGTGTTGCCGGCGCCGGCTGCATAAGAGCCCGCCGGCGCGGAGATGCAGGCACTCGCGCCGGTGAAGTTGGTGTATGTCCCAGCGGGGCAGAGCGTTGCCGAGGTGTTGCCTGTGCCGCTTGCGTAAGAGCCGGCCGGCGCGGCGGTGCACGCGATCGCGCCCGCCGAGCCGCTGAACGTCCCGGCGGGGCAGAGCGTCGCCGAGGTGGCGCCTGTTGCGCTCACGTAAGAGCCGGCCGGCGCGAGAGTGCAGGGGATCGACCCGGTCGCGCTGTAACTTCCGGGCGAACAGAACGGCGGGACCACCTGGATCGAGGCGCAGTACATGCCGTAATTGACCGACCCGGTCAGGGATTCGGTCGCCTGCAAGCAGGCGTAGTGGGCGCCGAGGTCGGCCGCGGTGGGTGTCCACGAGAAGAGCCCGTGGCCCGTCGTGGTGGGAGAGGCGTCCGTTTGGACAAAACTCGCGCCGCCAGGCAGCGCGAACGCATCCAGGGTGACGTTATCCCCTGGATGCGAGGTCGAGGCGCTGACCGTAAACGATGCCAGCTGGCCCGTCGGGGCGACGAGGCTTGGCGGCGTGGTCGGACTGAAGGTGGGCGGCGCGCAAGGCCCCGGTGAAGGGCAATCGGCCGGACTGAGTGGACCGACGACCACGAATTCCATGTCGAGCGGCACGCGGGCCCGCGAGTTGTCGCTCTGATCGACGGACGTAATGCTGAATTGTGTCGCGTAGATCCCGGCCGACTGCGGCGTCCATTGGATGTTGCCGAGAGGGCTCAGCTGCATCGACTGCGAGTCGATGGGCGGAAGGTTGTCCGGCCAGTCGCCCGAGCACCCGCCCGAACAGGACGGGGTTCCGTTGGGGCGCGGCGTCACCAGTCCCGAGGTGGATGGCAGCACGAAGGAGAAGACGTTCGTCAGCCCGTCGAAGGCCGTGCTCGGCAGCGGGAAAGTCGCCGACGCATTCTGCTCGAGATAGACGCGCGGCAACGCCGTCGTCACGGGGGAGCGCGTGGCCTGACTCGTATCGATGACCGTCGTCAGGAAGTAGCTTTGATCGTGGTTTGCCTCGGCCAGCGTGGAAGCGCGGCAGCAATTCGCGAGGGACACCGTGACCGGAAGCGCCGAATTTGGAATGATCACTTCGATCGAGCCGATGCCGGTCAGCAGGTCCTCCGTCGGCGAAACCGTCGTGACGAGCAGCGGCACATATTCACCTTCGCTGAAGCTGGTCCCGGTCAATTGGAGAAACACCTCGTTGCCGATGATCGTGCCCACCGGCGGGTCTGCCGGCGTGGGCGAGGGCCACGTAAACGACCATCGGAAGGCTCCCTCGAACGTCACTGTGACCTTGACGTACCCGGGAACCAGGTAACTCGTGTCCTGCACCCAGCTGAGCCGGCCGCCTTCGAAGTGACTCGCGGATGCGGCGCGGCTGCTGGCCAGGAGAAGCAGGATGGTCAAGCAGGAGATTCCCGCCAGAGACCGTTTGCCGACTCGGAACGCCCGGGAACCCGACCGGGGTTGGATTCTCATGTTCCCCTCCTTAGTGCGTGGCACAGGATGTCGAGACGCACGCGGTCGATGGAAGAGAGGCGAACACACGAGGGGTCCCCGGAAAACGCACGGGCGCCGTGAGGTTCCACACGGCGGATGTGCCGGTTTGAGTCCCCTAGAGTTCCGACTTGTGGTCGAAGGCGAACTTCAGGAGGGCGTGGCTTCCCTGGAGTCCGAGCTTCTGGCTGATGGCGGTGCGAGAGTTCTCGACGGTGCGGTAGTGGACGCCGAGCGTCGCGCCGATCTCCTTGCTGGTCTTCGACTCGGCGATCAACTTCAGGATCAGCCGATCGCGGTCGGTCAGCGCCTCGATGGGGGAAGAGGGCTTCGGCACCGCGCGGCCGGGGAACGCGCGGCCCACGAGGAGATCCGAGAGCGCGGCACTGACGAAGGTTCGCCCCGCGGCGACGGAGCGGACGGCCTGGACGATCTCCGACAGGGCTCCGTCCTTGAGGACGAATCCCCTGGCGCCGACCGCGAAGGCCCGGTCGAGCATCGCGGGATCGCTGTGCATCGTCAGGAAGACGAGGCTCGCGGGAACGCCTTCCTTCCCAGCCTGCTGCGCCACCTCGAATCCGCTCATTCCCGGCATCTGCACGTCGAGCACCGCGACGTCGGGGCACGCGCGGAGAATCTCATCCAGCGCTCCCTTCCCGTCTCCGGATTCGGCCACGACCCGCAAGTCTGTTTCACCTTCGATCACCTGGCGCAGTCCCCGGCGAAAGATCGGATGATCGTCGGCGATGACGACCCGGATCGGGTTCTTCACCGCGGGCCCCCTTCGGGCGTGGTGACCTGCGGCAGAGGAGCCTCCACCGTGACCGTCGTGCCCTGCCCTGGCGCCGACTGGATCCGGCACGTGCCTCCCAGGAGCTCCGCGCGCGCGGCCAGGCTGCGAAGGCCGAATCCCCCCTCCACGCGGTGGCCGTTGTCCGAGGGCGGGAGCCCCCGGCCGTTGTCGGAGACCGAGAGCTCGAGCCCCCGCGGCCCGCGGTGGAGCGTCACGCGCGCTTCCGTCGCCTCCGCGTGCTTGACGATGTTCGAGACCGTTTCCTGGACGATCCGGTAGAGGTTGATCCCGGCTTCGGGCGGGAGCCCCTCGCCCGGCTCCTGGATGTCCGCGGTGATCGCGAGGCCGGAGGACGCGGAGACGCGGGCGAGCATCGCCCGGATCGCCTCGCCGGACCCGACGTGCTCGATCTCATAGGGCTGCAGCGAGCGCGTCATCGCCCGGATCTCCTTGAGAGACTGCGCGGCCGTCTCGGCGATGATGTCGAGCGGCGGGCGGGCCCGCTCGGGCGAGTGGAGCGCGTCGGAGGCCAGGCGCGCCCAGTTGCCGATGACCAGGAGATGCTGCCCGATGCCGTCGTGCAGCTCCCGCGCCAGGCGCTGCCGCTCGTTCTCCTGCGAGGAGATGAGCCGCCGCGAGAACTCGGCCTCCAGGGCCTGCTCGCGCCGCAGCCGTGCGAGCCGGCGATGGACGAGCGCGAAGACGAAGGCGCCGGCGGCTCCCAGGACGAGGACGAGGAACCAGGGCCTGCGCCACAGAGGACTGGCGATCCTGAAGCCGTAGGAGGCGCCTTCGGTGTTCCAGACGCCGTCTCCGTTGGCGGCCGTGACCCGGAACCGGTACGCGCCGGGCGGGATGTTCGTGTAGTGAGCCGATCTCCCGTCGCGGGCGTCGATCCAGTTCTGGTCGAACCCTTCGAGCCGGTATCGGTAACGGACGCGCGCCGGCGCCGAGGGGCTCAGCCCGGCGAAGCGGAACTCCAGGCGGTGATTCCCCGGCGCGATCGTCCCCTTTGCGCCCCTCGGGAGCGCGTCGCCGTCCACGGCGACCTCCTCGATGTGGACGCGTGGCGGCACCGTGTTGACGCTCAGTCGCGCGGGATCGATCGCGACGGCGCCGCCGACCGTGGCGAACCAGAGACGGCCGTCGCGGGCTTTCCAGCTTCCCTGGCCGAAGTCGCACTCGCGGTTGGGCATGCCGTCCTCGGTATCGAAGGCGCGCGACGCGACCGCCGCACGCTTTCCGGCGGCGACATCCAGAAGGTCCCTGCGCGAGACCCGGAAGATCCCCCTGTTGCACGTGATCCAGAGATACCCCCGGTCGTCCTCGAGGATCGTTCCGGCGAGATTGTCGAATAGCCCCTCGCGCGTCGTGAACCTCGTCAGGCGTCCGTCCTTCAAGAGGAGGAGCCCGTCCCGCCGCGTGCCGATCCAGACGTTCCTTTCGCCATCCTCGTACACGGACTCGACCGCGGCCGGCATTCCTCGCGTCTTCGTCGCGTCGATCAGGCGGCCGCCTTTCCAGACGCTCAGGCCTTCCGTCGTGCCGATCCAGACCGGCTCGCCGCGCCCCTGGTAGAGGACGTTGACGTAGAGGCCCGCGAGCCCGTCGCCGGTGCCGAACCTCTCGAAATGGCCGTCGCGAAATCGCGCGAGGCCGCCTCCCCAGGTTCCGACCCATAGAGCGCCGGCGCGGTCCTCGAGCAGCGCGTTGACATGGTCCGCCGGCAGACCGTCGCGGGTCGTGTATTTCGTGATCTTCGTGATCTTTCCGCCGCGCAGCCGGTCGAGCCCGCCTTCGGTTCCCAACCAGAGGTCGCCGCCGGCGTCTTCGAGAATCGCGTTGACGCGGTTGTGCGCGAGACCGTCCGCCGTGGTCAGGCACTTCATCCCGCCTGGGTCGAGGCTGCAGACGCCGCCCGCGTGCGTGCCGATCCAGATCGTTCCGCGGCGATCCTGGTACACGGATTCGATGACCTCGTCCGGCAGGCCGTCGCGCTTGGTGTACGAGGCGAAGAGGCTGTTGCCCAGCCGGTGAAGTCCTCCCGGCTGCGTTCCGAACCAGAGACTCCCTTCCGAGTCCTCGGCGAGCGACCAGACAAGGGCGGCGGCCGGTCCGTCTCCGGGGATCCAGCTCTCGACGCGTCCTTCGCGGAGCCGCGCGATCCCGCCGCCGGTCGTACCGAGCCAGAGGCTTCCGTCTCTGTCCTCGAGAATCGCCATCACGCCGGGCAGGGGGAACGGACGCTCGGCCGGGACTGTTTCGAATCGCTCGTTGCCGAAGACGGCGAGGCCTCCGCCGGACAGTCGCGTTCCCGGTAAGCCCGCAATGGTCCCGATCCAGACCCGGCCTTCCCGGTCCTCGGCGAGGGCGCGGACCGATCCGGCCGGAACCCCGTCCCGCGCGCCGAAGTGAACGAAGCGTCCGGCCTCAAGGCGATCGAGGCCCGCGTCCGTGCCGATCCACAATCGGCCCCGGCGATCTTGGAGAAGCGCCAGGACGTTGTCGCTCGAGAGCCCGTCGGTGGCCCGATAGATCCGGAAGCGCCCGGCCTCGAAGCGCGCAAGACCGGCGCCGCGCAATCCGATCCACACCGCGCCGCCGGCGCCGTCCGCGATGGCCTGGACGCGCGCGGGCGGAAGGCCTTCTTCGGAGCCGTAGTGGGAAAACCGCCCCGCGGCGAATCGCGTCAGGCCGCCGCGGTCGGTGCCCGCCCAGAGGCTTCCGTCGCGCGCCTCGTGGAGGGCGATGACGAAAGGATCCCGGATCTCAGGCGTGTTGACGCGGTCGAAGACGGTGAAGCGAGCGCCGTCGAACCGCGCCAGGCCTTCATCGGTTCCCAGCCACAGGTAGCCGTCGCGAGTCGCGGCGATCGCATAGACGGAGTTCTGAGGAAGGCCCTGGTCGGTCGTCCACGCCTGGTGCACGTAGCGGTCGAGCGCCTGGGCCGGGTCGAGCGCCAGCGCGGAGGGCGCCGCTCCGGTGAGGGCGGCGGCGATGGCACAGCCTGGGAGAACCAGTCGACAGTTCTGGAACACTTTTGCGACAGCGATTCTATCGAACCACCCCCCGCTTCAGCGAAGGTTCTGCTCTCGTTGCCAGACTTTCTGGCGGCGCGGCCCCGTGTCCGCGCTGGCCCTCAGCGCGTCAGCTGCGCGGTCCAGTTCAGGACCACGGTGATCAAAGACGGATCGGCCTCCGAGACGGGAAGCACGAGAAGGAACCTCTTTCCGTCCGGGAAGACATCCCAGGTGTAAGCCAGCGATCCGACGTAGGCGCCTTCCAGCTGGGCGCGGGAAACCGGAAAGAGCGTCTTCGGGATCGAGATCCGGGGCGAGCCGCCGCCGGCTTCGAACGACGCCGACATGAGCTTCGCGTCGGGAGAGATGAAGAAGATCTCCCGCCCGTCCGGGCTCCAGCGGCCGTTTCCTCCCCCGTTGACGGATACCTGCTGGCGGCCCGAGGCGTCCGGGAAATGCTGCACGTAGAGCTCCCGGCGTCCCGACTCCGCGGAGGTCCAGAGGACCCAGCGGCCGTCCGGCGACAGCCGGAACTCGGTCGCCTGCTCGGATCCGTTCACGTGCGTCGGCGGGTCCTTGGATCCGACCCGAAGGACTTCCAGCCCGGGCTCCTTCGGATCGTAATTGCGGTACAGGATGAGCCGGCCATCGCGCGACCAGTCTTCCGGCGTCTTGTCGAATTCCGACCGCGCTACGACCTCGTCAGGGCCCGCGCCGTCCAGCCGCCGAATGACGAGGTCGTAAGGCCCCTCCCGATCCCAGGCCAGAAGGAAACGCTCGCCGTCCGGCGACCAGACCGGGTGGGTCTCTTCCTCCACTCCGGAGCCGGATCGCGCCGCCGTGCCGCGCTCCAGATCCAGCACCGAGACCTCGCTATTTCCTCTCTGTCTGTTCAAGCGGCACGCGATCGCCCGCCGGCCGTCCGGCGAGATCGCAATGCGCTCGATGTACGGCTGTGGTGCTCCGATCTCCGAGAGCTTCCGGCCGCTCCTGTCCACGACGGCCATTCGCCGGAGCCTCGGGGGATCGGATCGGAACGCGAGAGCGTCGGCCGCCACCTCGGTGAAGGGATTGACGGTGCTGCCGTTC
>JAWOLE010000227.1:0-4020 GCA_033853815.1 Thermoanaerobaculia bacterium | reverse complement strand
AGCTCGGCACGGTGGGCGAGCCGGCGAATTTCATAGACGCCAGCGTCTCGCCGGACGGAAAGCGCGCGGTCGTGACCATTCCGGGGCCGGATCGGCGGCTGCATCTCTGGATGATCGATCTTGCGACCGGCGTCCGGAGCCGGTTCACGTTGGACGAGAGTGAGAGCGCGGCGGCGGTGTGGTCTCCGGACGCGCGCGCGATCGCCTACGCGCAACGAGAGGCGCACTCGAGGATTCTGGTGAAGGCCTCCTCGGGCGGCGGGCCTCCGACCGTCCTCTTCGAGAGCCCGACACCTGCGGGTCCGACGGATTGGTCGCCGGACGGAGGCACGATCCTTTTCAGCGTGCTGTCGGCGCAGACGAAGTCCATGGATGTATGGGCGGTCGAGACGGCCGGCGCGCACAAGGCCCACGCCGTCCTTGCCGGCCCGGCGACTGAAACAGGCGGGCAGCTCTCCCCCGACGGAAAGTGGATCGCCTACGCGTCGAACGAGACGGGAACACGCGAGCTCTATGTCGCATCGTATCCGGATCTCGGTGGCCGCTGGCAGATCACGTCTTCCAGGGCGGGAGGCTTTAGCTGGCTCGGGCCAACCGAGCTCTACTTCGGCAGCGAAGATGGTCCTCAGGTCGTCGTCCTCAAACCCACCGGGAACGGGCTGGAGATCGGCGCTATCCGTCCGATCCTTGGAGGGGAAAAGATCGTCAGCGGCTTCCTGAGGTTGGACAGAGCGAATCGCCGGTTCCTCCAGGCGATACCGGTCGGGGAGCAGGGGACGCCGAGCCTTCACGTCGTGACGAACTGGGCCGCGGCGCTCGAACAGAAGTGATGCGGAGCGAACGTCGATGAGCCTCGCGCCCGGTACGCGCCTCGGCCCGTATGAAATCGTGTCTCCTCTCGGCGCGGGCGGGATGGGAGAGGTCTATAAGGCCCGGGATACACGGCTCGGGCGCGACGTCGCGATCAAGGTGCTGCCTTCTCACCTTTCGGAGAATCCCGAGTTCAAGCAGCGATTCGAGCGGGAAGCGAAGGCGATTTCTCAGCTCTCGCACCCGCACATCTGCGCGCTCTACGACGTGGGTTCCCATGAGGGGACCGAGTACCTCGTCATGGAGCTGCTCGAGGGGCAGAATCTCTCGGATCGTCTGGAGAAGGGGCCTCTGCCGACGGAACAGGTCTTGAAATTCGGAATCGAGATCGCCGACGCGCTCGACAAGGCGCACCGACAGGGCATCGTCCACCGGGACCTGAAGCCGGGAAACATCATGCTCACGAGATCGGGCGTCAAGCTCCTCGACTTCGGACTCGCGAAGACGCTCGTCCCAGGCCCCTCGACCAGAGGGCAGGCGTACGCGCCGGGAGGGTGGCCCGAAGGGCCGGGTGAGGGAGTCTCGTCTCTCCCGACGGAGCTTTCTCCGTCGCAGCCGCTGACCGAGAGAGGCATGATCCAGGGGACGTTCCAGTACATGGCGCCCGAACAACTGGAGGGGAAGGGCGCCGACAGGCGCACCGACATCTTCGCGTTCGGCTGCGTGCTCTACGAGATGGCGACTGGAAAGAAGGCGTTTACGGGATCGAGCCGCGCGAGCTTGATCGGCGCGATCATGAACGCGGAGCCGCCGTCGATCTCGTCACTCCAGCCGATGACGCCCCCGGCGCTCGACCGGGTCGTGAAGACCTGCCTCGCCAAAGATCCCGACGACCGTTTCCAGGACGCCCACGACGTGAAGCTTCAGCTCGAATGGATCGCGGAGGCGGGATCGCAGGCGGGTGCGCCGGCCGTCGTCATTTCCCGGCGAAGGAATCGGGACCGGATCGCCTGGATCGGGTTCGGGGCGGCGACGCTCGTCGCCCTTCTGCTGGGGATCGGATACGTGCGCCGCGCCCCCGTCCCGCCGAGCCCGGTGAAGCTCCCGCTCGTCCTGCCGGAAGCTGTCGGCGTCGTTCAAACGCCGCAGATCTCTCCGGATGGAAAAACCCTCGCCTTCGTCGCGATCAAGAACGGAAAGAGCCAGATCTGGATCCGGCCGCTCGAAGGGCTCGATCCGCGCCCCGTCTCGGGGACCGACGGAGCATCGGGTCGCCCGATCTGGTCGCCGGACAGTCGCGATATCGCTTTCGTCGCCTACGAGGATCTCAACACCACGCGCAATGGAAAGCTCGAGCGAGTGAAAATCGCCGGAGCGCCGCCGCAGACGATTTGTGACATAGCAGGGCGCGCCGCCCATGGCGCCTGGGGACGGGACGGGACGATTCTTTTCGACGCGCAGGGGATGATTCGCCGGGTCTCGGCGGCCGGAGGCGTCCCGCAGATCGTGGTGAAGGGAGAGGCGGGCTCGACGGTCGGATTCCCGAGTCTCCTGCCGGATGGAAAGCACTTCGTGTACTTCGATCTCGCGGACCGGACGCACGAAGGGCGTCTCATGGTGGCGAGCCTCGACCCGAGGGAGAAACCGAGAAAGCTCCTCGAGTCGGACTCAGCCGCCCAGTACGCACCGACCGGGCATCTGCTCTACGTCAAGGAAGGGTCGCTCGTCGCGCGGCCTTTCGACCCGTCGGCGCTGAAGGTCTCGGGAGAGGCGGTCCCGGTCGCGGAGCAGATGAAGGCGGCCGGAAACGGTTTCGCCGATTTCTCGGTCTCGGAAAATGGCATCCTCGTCTATCGCGGCGGCGCCGGGGACCAGTACCGCCTGGTCTGGGTCGACCGAAGCGGAAAAGAGATCTCCGAGATCGACAGGCCGGGCTCCTACCGCGTCGCCAGACTCTCCCGCGACGATTCCCGGCTCGCGGTCGCGATTTGGGACACCCGCGCGAGAAGCACGAGTCTGTGGATCCGCGACCTCGCGAGGGGCGTGACTTCCCGGTTCACGTTCGATTCGGCCAACGACGTTGTCCCGGTCTGGTCTCCCGACGGAAGCCGGATCGTGTTCTCCTCCGATCGAAAGGGCCCCATGAGCCTCTTCGAGAAGGCCTCGACGGGAACCGGCCCGGAAAAGGAGATCTGGTCCTGCGGCGACCCGCTCGTCGCGGGCGATTGGTCCGCGGACGGACGGTTTCTCCTCGTGAACCGGCGGACTCCGACGAACAAGGGGGACATCTGGATCGTACCGATGGACGGAACGGGCAAGCCGTTCCCCTTCGTCGAAGGACCATTCGCGGACTTTGGCGGAGCGTTCTCACCCGACGTGCGGTACGTGGCCTACATGTCGGACGAGTCGGGCCGCTTCGAGGTCTACGTCCAGAGGTTCCCCGGCCCGGGCGGCAAGTGGCAGGTCTCTGCCGCCGGCGGGATCGAACCGCGCTGGAGCGCCGATGGGCGGACGATCTATTTCCGGACTCCCGACGGGAAGTTCATGGCGGCCCCCGTCGAAACGCGGGTGACGTTTTCGACCGGTGTTCCGCGCGAACTGTTCGATGGGACGAAGGCGCAGCCGGTGGAATTCGAAGTCTCGCGCGACGGTCAACGGTTTCTCCTGCTCGAGCTCGGCGGCTCGCTCGCGTCGCCGATCACGGTCGTGCTCCACTGGCCGGCAACGCTCCGGAAGTGATCCAATGAAGCCGAAGATTTCATGACGCTCGCCTCGGTACCGTCGCCCAGGCGACCGAGCCCGGGGCGGTCGGCTACATGGTCGAAGGTCTGAAATGACGATGGCGGCAGGGACGCGCCTCGGTCCCTACGAGGTCCTCTCTCCCCTGGGAGCAGGAGGGATGGGCGAGGTGTACAAGGCGCGGGACACGCGGCTGGAGCGGACGGTCGCGGTCAAGGTCCTTCCGCAGCATCTCTCTTCTTCGCCCGAGGTTCGCCAGCGGTTCGAGCGTGAGGCGAAGACGATTTCGCAGCTCTCGCACCCGCACATCTGCGCGCTCTACGACGTCGGCAACCAGGAGGGGATCGAGTACCTGGTCATGGAGTACCTGGAGGGGGAGACATTGGCGGACCGGCTCGTCCGCGGCGCCCTGCCGCTCGAGCAGACACTGCGCTACGGCGTCGAGATCTCGGACGCGCTGGACAAAGCGCA
>JAWOLE010000226.1:0-4557 GCA_033853815.1 Thermoanaerobaculia bacterium | reverse complement strand
GGTGCCTGCCCCTGCCCTAAAATAGAGGGTCCGCTGAGAAGGTTTCCCAGCGCGACATAGACCGATGAGCGCCAGTCCCGCCGCCCCCGCCGCGTCTCGCCCGGAGGAATATCCCCCGATGGGAGGGGACCACTACTGGGCGAAGGCCTCGCACGAGCTGCGGTCGCGGCTGGCCCGGGCGATCCCCCACGAGGTTTTGAAGGACCTGCATCGCAAGAGTCCCGCCCGCCACCTCGCGATCGCGGCGCGACAGTTCCTGATCCTGCTCCTCGCCTCGGCGCTCTCCTGGCGCTTCCGGCAGCCCTGGATCTGGCTGCCGGCGGCGCTCGTCTCCGGCTGGACGATCTTCAACTTCACAGTCCTCCTCCACGAGGTCGTCCACCGGGCCGTCTGGAACGGACCCCACCCGCGCGGCGACAGACTGCTCGGGCTCCTCTACGCCATCCCCTCGGGAATTTCGGCCCTGCAATTCACGCGCTGGCACCTGACGCACCACGCGGAACTGGGGGACGACGTCGCCGACCCCAAGCGCCACTACCTCTCCCCGAGGATCAACAGGCCCTGGTTCAAGCTGCTCTACTTCACGCCGGCCCTCTTCCCCATCTATTTCCACGCGGCGCGGCTGGAGACGGCGAGCTACCCGGAAACCCTCCAGCGCCGGATCGCCCGCGAGCGCGGCGCGACCATCCTCCTGCACGTAGCGATCATGGCCCTGCTCTTCTGGGTCGGCGGATTCGGCGTGCTCGCGCGCGTTTACCTCGTCCCGTACTTCCTGGTGTTTCCGATCGCCTTCGCGTTGAACCGCCTGGGCCAGCACTACGCGATCGACCCCGAGGACCCCGCCAAGTGGGGGACCGTGATGAAGCCTTCCCGGTGGTGGGACTTCTGGTATCTCTACTCCGCCTATCACCTGGAGCACCACTACTTCACGGCCGTGCCGTTCTACAACCTGCGCCGGCTGCACTTCGCGCTGCGCCCCTTCTTCGACTCGATCGGCTGGAAGCCGGTGACCTACGCCCGCCTCTTCCGCGCCTGGATCTTCGAAAACAAGGCGCCGCACACCGACTGGCACCTTGCGGGCTGAAAATTGGTTCCAGGTTCCAGGTTCTAGCTTCCGTGTAACTGCTGAATCGGCCTTTCCAATCCACCACGGTGTCGGCTGCGCCTCCCTCGTCGGCACGCGCCGGCCCTGCCGCACAGAGAAGTTCCGGGCCGTCGCTCGTCGCTCAGTCGCACGGGCAACTCGGCAACACAGACTCTATGGTGTGCTCCTTCGCTCATGGCCTCCTCCGGGAGGCTCCGCCGCCGCCGTGGCTCCAGCGAGGCGATACACCAGACCAGAGCCGCGGAGCCGGAGGCGTTCCCGTACGGGGTGATGGGTGACGAGCATGGAAGGCTGCGGCCGGCACCACGCTGAGACTGCGAGGAACCCTCAGCGAGCGCCGGTTCTCCGTGTAACGGCCTGCGCGAGCGTGCCCCGGCAGGGAATGCCGCAGGCTCCGGGGCGGGCTTTCCGCCACAATCGATTCGAATGTTGCGGACCCTGGGTACGACGCCGGAGGTCTGTCTCCCGTAGTATGTCTTTGTGGACGAGACGGAGGACATCAACCGGCTGATCCGTGAGTTGAACGCCGAGGGGCGCGAGGCGCCTGTCGGAACGGAGTCCCCGCGGCTCGACCGCTGGCTCGCGGTCCTGCTGGAACGCCGCGGCAGCGACCTGCTCCTCGTCGCCGGCTCGCCGCCCTGCATCCGCGTCGACGGCGCGGTCCTCCCCCTCAAGGAGGCGCCCGTCTCCGGCGAGGAGATCGAGGAAACGGTCCTCCCGGCGCTCCCCGGCCAGGCCCGCTCGCAGTACGCCCGGGAGAAGATCGCGGACGCCTCCTACAAGCTCGGCGGACGGCGGCGTTTCCGGGTCAACCTCCATCGGGAGCGCGGGCGCGCCGCGGCCACCGTGCGGGCTCTTCCCTTCGAGCCGCCGCGTCTTGCGACTCTCGGCCTGCCGCCAGGCGCCGAGGGCCTGACCCGGCTGCCGCGGGGTCTGGTTCTCCTCGGAGGCCCGACCGGTTCGGGCAAGACAACGACGCTCGCGGCGCTCGTGGACGAGATCAACCGCCGCGAGGCCCGACACATCGTCACCATCGAAGATCCGATCGAGTACGAGCATCCGCACCGATCGAGCCTCGTCGAACAGATCGAGATCGGCGCGGACGCGCCCGACTTCGCCACTGCGCTGCGCGCCGCCATGCGGCAGGCCCCGGACGTGCTCGTGGTCGGGGAGATGCGCGATCCGGAGACGATGCGCATAGCTCTGGGAGCCGCAGAGACGGGACACCTGGTTTTTTCGACCGTGCACACGACGGACGTCGCTTCCACCGTCTCCCGCGTCGCGGACTCCTTCCCGCCGGAACGTCAGCCGACGATCCGGCAGGAGCTGTCGATGGGCCTGGCCGCGGTGCTGACGCAGACGCTCCTGCCCCGCAAAGGAGGAGGCCGCGTTCCCGCGGCCGAGCTCCTCTACGTTGGCTACGGCGCCCGGCAGCACATTCGCAAGAACTCGCTCCAGCACCTCCATCAGGAGATCGTCCTGACGCGCAAGCACGGCTCGGTCACTCTCGAGGAATCTCTCGCCCGCCTGGTCCGCGAGGGCGCAGTTGAGGCCGAGGAAGCCCGGGCGCGAGCCGCGCACCCGGAGGAATTCGAGACCTACCTGCGCGGCTGACGCCGTAATTGCAGATTCCAAGTTCCAGGTGGCCGCGCTCCCTGGAATCTGGAATCTGGAACTTGGAATCTTGCCTCAGACTTCCCGCTTGAACAGGACCCTCGTGAGGATGCCGCACACCAGCGTGAAGGTCGCGAGGAAGACCCAGGGCGCGTAGCAGGCCGACGGGTTCGCGCCGCGCAGCAGGACATCGCGCAGCGCCCGCAGCCCGTATGTCAGCGGATCGATGTCGGAGATCGCGCGGAGCCACTTGGGATACGACTCGACCGGATAGAGCGCGCCCGACGGGAAGAAGAGGAGCGTGTTGATGATCCCGAACATCCCTCTCAGCACGCTCGCCCGGCGCGCCCGCGCGAAGAGGAGGAACCAGACCGAGGCCACCGAGAGCGACGTCAGAAAGACGGTCACGAGGGAGGCCACGATCGCGGCCGCGCCCGAAACCGGCACGGCCGTCATGACCAGGATCGCGACGAGAACGATGTCGCCCGCGAAGGCCGCGACGAGGGACCCCGCCAGGATGTGCCCGGTCACCAGGGTTCCCGTCGAGATCGGGGTCACGAGATACCCCTCGTGGTATCCGAACATTCGATCCTCGATCACCTGCAAGCCGCCGGACACCATCGAGCCCATGAAGACCGCCAGGCACACGACCGCGGGCGCCAGGTAGGTCAGATAGTCCAGATAGGGATAGGCCTCCAGGCGGACGGCCGGCGAGGCGCGCGGCTGGCCGCCCGGCGCCGAGGCCTCGTCCCAGATCTCGCGCAACGCGGCCTCGACCGTGTCGTAGGAGAAGCGGTCGGTGTTGTCGCCGATAAACGAGGGGGTGGGCCCCTGCCGGGACAGCCCGAAGGGAAGCACCCAGACGGCGCGGAATCGCCCCCGCCGCAAGCCCCGCAGGGCCTCGTCGCGGTTGGCGACGGGAGTGATGCGAACCAGATCGCGCCCGCTTTCCAGGGCCAGGGCCGCGCGGACGCACGCGGCCGCCAGCGCGTTGCCTGATTCGTCCACGACCGCGATGGGGACCGACTGAAGCTGGCGGTTCAGCGCGTTTCCGAGGATCAGCAGATAGACGACCGGAAAGAGCATCGTCGAGATGATCAGGACCGGCTGCCGCCAGAGCGTGACGAAGGCGCGCTGGCAGATCGCGGCGATGCCGAGCGCCGCGAGCCCGATGCCGCGGGCGGGTCTCTTCGCCGGCGAGCTCATGCTTCGCGCAGCGCGTGCCCCGTGTAGGAGAAGAAGACGTCCTCCAGCGTGACCGGCGCGATCGTCAGGTGGCGCACGCGGTAGCGTCTCTCTTCCAGCAGCTGCGCGGCGCGGCGTCCGACCCCCTCGCCGGGCCGCGCCTGGAACTCCGCGATCCCCGCTCCCGGCGAACGCCAGTTGAGGGCGCCCAGCGCCAGGATGGCCTCCCGGTCCGGCTCCTCAATCTCGCGGTCGGTCTCGATCTCGACCCGCTCGCCCGTCGCGAGCCCGCGCTTCAGGGTCTCGGGAGCGTCCTCGCACACGAAGCGCCCCTCGTCCATGATGGCCACCCGGTCGCACAGGTGGTCCGCTTCGTCCATGGCGTGCGTCGTCAATACGATCGAGAGATCGCCGTCGGACGCCGTCATCTCCTCGAGCATCCCCCAGATGGCCCGGCGGCTCTGCGGATCCAGACCGGCCGTGGGTTCGTCCAGGAAGAGGACCGGCGGCGAGTGGAGCACCCCGCGCGCGATCTCCAGGCGGCGCCGCATCCCGCCCGAGAGCTCTCGGGCGATCTGGTCCCGCCGCTCCCAGAGCCCGACCTGCTTCAAGCGTTGTTCGATGCGCCCCGCCAGGAGCCGGCCACAGAGGCC
>JAWOLE010000225.1:0-2854 GCA_033853815.1 Thermoanaerobaculia bacterium | reverse complement strand
AGGAGGGCGTCTATCCCCTGATCGAGCGCCTGCTCGGATCCGGAAAGACCGTCCTCCTGGAGACCGGCGGGCACGTGGCGCTCGACAGGGTGGACTCCCGGGTGGTCAAGATCGTGGACGTGAAGGCGCCGGGCAGCGGCATGGAGGCAGCGAACCTCCCGGAGAACCTGGCCGGGCTCGGTCCTGAGGACGAAGTCAAGTTCGTCCTGGCCGACCGCCGGGACTTCGATTGGGCGATGGACCTCGTGCGTGCCCGGGACCTCGACCGAAGAAACGTCGTGACATTTTCGCCGGTCTGGGAAGGTCTTGCGGCCTCGGATCTCGCGGAATGGATCCGGGACAGCGGGCGCAAGATCCGCCTGGGACTCCAATTGCACAAACTCCTGTGGGGGGACGTTCCCGGCCGATGATCAAATCCATCCAACGACGCGCGATCGTCCTCTTGTCGGGAGGGCTGGACTCCGCGACGGCCATGCTCATCGCGAAGGCGGAGGGCTTCGAGGTCTTTGCGATGTCGTTCGATTACGGGCAGCGCCATGGCGTCGAACTCGAAAGAGCCCGGCAGCTCGCCGAACGCTACGGAGCTCGAGAGCACCGCGTGATCAGGCTCGATCTGCCCGAGCCGGCATCTTCCGCGTTGACGGATCCGTCGAAGGCGGTGCCCCGGGAGAGCCTCGGGCGAGAGGCCATCCCGATCACCTATGTCTCCGCGCGCAACACACTCTTTCTCGCCCACGCGGTGGCCTGGGGCGAGGCGCTCGGAATCGGGGATATCTTCATCGGCGCGAACGCCCTCGACTACTCGGGGTATCCGGACTGCCGGCCCGAGTACCTGGAGGCCTTCCAGAGGATGGCCAATCTCGGCACGAAGGCCGGCGTCGAGGGCAAGCTCGCCTTCCGAATCCACGCTCCCTTGATCGCCATGACAAAGGGACAGATCGTCGCGAGGGCCGGCGAGCTCGGCCTCGATTTTGCTCTCACCTCTTCCTGCTACGACCCATCGCCCGGAGGACGGCCGTGTGGAGGATGCGACTCTTGCCTCTTGCGGGAACGCGGGTTCCGGGAAGCCGGCCTGCGAGATCCGCTGCGCCAGGATCAATTCTAGGATCTGTGGCGGAAGCCAACTCCTTGGCTCTTAACGTCCTAACATGATATGAGTCGCTATCGCTAAGATTTCGATTGACTGTTACTTGACATTGACGTGCTCATCTTATAGTCTTCGCGAGGCCTTCGAAGAAGGCCTGCTAAATGAATCGAAAGGAGGGGTTCAATTCATGAACCTTGGTTTGACTCGTTGGGATCCGTTCCGAACGACGGGCGTCTTGCCGTCTCTGTCTGAGTCCGATTTCGGCATGCCGGCCCTGTTCCGGGATTTCTTCCGAAGCTTCCCGATCGGCTCGGACGAAGACGAAGCCCTGACGTCGAGCGCGTGGACGCCGCCGGTGGACATCGCCGAAGACGCGGAGCGCATCTCCGTCACGGCGGTGCTGCCCGGCTTCAAGGAGGAAGACGTCAAGGTCGAGCTCCAGGGCGACGTGCTGACGATCTCCGCTGAGCGCAAGCGCGAGGCCGAGGAGAAGGACCGTGACTACAGGCGCGTCGAACGCTCCTACGGTCACTTCCGGCGGTCGTTCACGCTGCCGGCCTCGGTGGACCGCGAGAAGCTGAAAGCGGATTTCTCGGACGGTCTGCTCAAGCTCGAGCTGCCCAAGAAACCGGAAGCCAGGCCTCGCCAGATTCCGATCACGGCCGGTAAGAAGGAGAAGGAAGAGAAAGCCGCGTCCTGAGGCGCGGCAGAGAACCGGAAACCCCGCTCCCCGCGGGGTTTCTTTTGAAAGCTTCAACCGATGCGATTCGACCAGCTGACGATCAAATCCCAGGAAGCCATCCAGGAGGCTCAGAGGGACGCGCGCGCGCGCGGCAACGCCGAGCTGACGGCGGACCACCTTCTCCTCGCCCTGCTTCGCCAGACCGAGGGCGTCGTGGTGCCGATCCTCCAGAAGCTCGGAGTCGACGCCGACCGGCTCGCCGCCGAGATCCAATCAGACCTGGACCGGCAGCCGAAGGTCTCCGGAGCGTCGGCCGACGCCGCGCCCTCGCGCGAGCTCACGCGCGTCTTCGACCGCGCTTTCGAGGTCGCCAGGGACTTCGGCGACGAATACATCTCGACCGAGCATCTCCTGATCGCCCTGTCGGAGCCGGAGGCCGGCCAGACGTCTCGCAGGCTCTCGAAAGCCGGCGCGAACAAGGACGCGCTGCTCAAGGCCTTGAAGGAAGTGCGGGGTTCGACGCGCATCACGGACCCCAACCCCGAGGACAAGTATCAGGCCTTGAAGCGCTACACCCGCGACCTGACCGACCTCGCCCGCCGCGGAAAGATCGATCCCGTCATCGGGCGCGACGAGGAGATCCGCCGCGTCATCCAGGTCCTCTCGCGGCGCACCAAGAACAACCCGGTGCTGATCGGCGAGCCGGGCGTGGGCAAGACCGCCATCGTGGAAGGCCTCGCGCGCCGCATCCACATGGGGGACGTGCCCGAGGGGTTGAAGAACAAGCGCGTCGTCGCGCTCGACCTGGGCGCCATGATCGCCGGCGCCAAGTACCGCGGAGAGTTCGAGGACCGCCTGAAGGCCGTCCTGAAGGAGATCGAGGAGGCCCAGGGCACGATCATCCTTTTCATCGACGAGTTGCACACGCTGGTCGGCGCGGGCGCCGCCGAAGGGGCGATGGACGCCTCCAACATGCTGAAGCCCGCCCTGGCCCGCGGCGAGCTGCGCGCGATCGGCGCGACGACCCTGAACGAGTACCAGAAGTACATCGAGAAGGACGCCGCGCTCGAGCGCCGGTTCCAGCC
>JAWOLE010000224.1:0-5573 GCA_033853815.1 Thermoanaerobaculia bacterium | reverse complement strand
TGCCCCCTCCCGGGGCCCTTCCGGCCGATCCCGTCAAGGCCGGAGTGTTCGCGAGGATCAACCGGGACCGCGAAGCGGCCGGCCTTCCGCCGGTCGCATGGGACGCCTCCGCGTCTCGCGTCGCGGATGCCTTCTGCCGCGCGCAGGTCCGCGAGCAGACACGGGGGCACTTTCTGACCGACGGCCTGCCCCCCTATGCCCGCACTGGCTTTGCCGGCGTCTTCGGCGCGCAGTCGGAGAACTCCGTCTCCTGGATCAGTTCTGGACGGTCCTTCGACGAGCCGTCGTTGCAGCTCGCCCTTCTTGGACAGGAAGAGATGATGGCCGAGAAACCTCCGGGGGACGGCCACCGGCGGACCATCCTCGACCCCGAGGCGACGCACGTGGGCGTGGGCTACGCGAACGAAGGCGGCCGGTTTCAGATGGCCCAGGAGTTCCTGACCCGGGGCCTGGAGCGCCTGACTCTCCTCCTGCGCGAACCGCGGGGCGCCGTCGTACGATTCGACGGTAAGCCGCTGCCGAACTGGAGGCTCGAGTTCGTGACGATCGCCGAGGAGCCGCCTCCCGAGCCTTTAACCCGGCAGGAGGCGACCTCGCGCACGAGCTACTCCTATCCGCGCGCGAGCCTCGCCTATGCGCCCGAGGAGGCGCCTCTCATTCGCGTTTCCGGGGTCGATACGCAGAACAGGATCCGCGTCTCCCCAGGCGGGGAGTTCTCCTTCAACTTCGCCCCCGACCGGCCGGGCCTCTATACCTTCGTCTTCTATACCGCTGTGCGGGTTTCCGAGCCCGCGCGGCCGGCCGGCTCCGCGACGATCTGGGTCGAGAGAATTGATGATTGAAAAGATTGATGATTGCTGCGACCTGGAACAGGCGCCCCGGATCCGTCGTCGTTCCCCTCGTCGGCACGCGGCGGCCAGGCCGCTAACGTCACCTGAGGGCCGCCGCTCTGGTCACTCGGGCACAGGGACAGCGAGTCTCAGTCAGCCACCGTGGTGTGTGCCCTCGGACAAGGCCTCCTCCGGGAAACGCCGCCGGCTCCGGGGCTGGCAGCGTGGCTTAAGTACGGGTGAGAGCCCCGGCGGCGGGACGCCTCCCGGAGGAGGCGATGAGCGAAGGAGCATGGCACGCTGAATCCTTGGTCCCGGCATCCCTGCGACTGAGCGACCAGCGACGGCCCGGCTCTCGCTTTGGCGGCCAGGCCGGAGCGTGCCGACGAGGGAGGCGGCCCGACGCCGGGGCGGCTCGAAGCGAGAAGCTTCAGAATAGACACGACTCATGATTACCGTGCTGGTCGTGGGGGAGGAGAAGGAGCTCGAAGCGATCAGCTCCCGAAAACCGTCCGTGGAGGTGTTGACGGCGCACGGCGCCGAAGAGGCGCTGGAGAAACTTGGCCGAAACCGGCGGATCGACGCGGTGCTGTTGCTGGGAAAGGGCGGAATCACGGCCATCGTGGAGGCCATCCGGGAGGACAACCCGGCCCACCCGCCCATCTTCCTGCCCCCGGGCCGGCAGGCGCCTCCGGGGACACGGATCCTTCCGGGCGAGGGGCTTGCAGAGCTTCTGGACTTGCTCTCGGGTGAAGTGGAGGGATAGACTTCTCTCAACCCTGGGCGACGCCCGGTTCGACCGAGGCGTGATAACTTTAAGACCTGGAAGGGGTTTCCTTATGTCTGGGTGCTCCGGCTGTTCAACCGGCAATGCTTTCAACCCCGGAGGCCACTATGTTGGCGTCCGGATCAACGAGAACGAAGACGGGCGGGTCGTCTTCTGCGAGACCAACGGGATTCCCGTCGACAAGGGTCAGCGGCTGGTGGTCGAGGGGGAGCATGGAATGGAGTACGCCGAGGTCGTGAGCCTCCACCCCATGATCATCAAGCAGTGCCAGCTGCGCGAGGCGAGGCGGCTCGTCCGGGTGGGGACGGAGAGCGACCTGACCACCTACGGGGCCAAGGTTGCCCGGGAGCGTCAGTTCCTTGCGGACATCCGCGAGCTTGCCGGCCGGAAGAACCTCCCCTTGAAGCTGATCCGCGTGGAGGAGAGCTTCGACGGCCGCAAATACACGGTCTATTACACTTCCGAGACCAGGATCGACTATCGCAAGCTCGTCTCGGACCTGGCTCTGAAGTACCCCGTGCGCATCGAGGTGCGCCAGGTGGGCCCGCGCGACGAGACCCGAATGAGGGGAGGCCTCGGCCCCTGCGGCTTGACGCTGTGCTGCTCGAGCTTCCTGAAGGGGTTCCACCCCGTAACCATCAAGATGGCCAAGAACCAGAATCTCTCGCTAAACCCTTCGAAAATCTCGGGCATGTGCGGCAGGCTGATGTGCTGCCTGGCTTACGAGGACGAGGGGGGACGGCCGCCTTCCGATCGGCCGCCGGCCGCCCCGAACCGGCCTCAGAATATTTCTCCGGAGACGTCCGTTTAAGCGGGTACAGCGTCCCGCCTATTATTGGGACAAGGGCAAAGAGAGACAGACGTGGCAGAACGCAATCCCCCAGGCAACGCCTACCGTCCCGAGAACGAGACTCAGGGCAACCGGAAGCTGATCCGCCCCAATCTCTCGGATCTCTCGGAGCGGTACCCGACCCGCACATTCCAGCAGCGCAAGCAGGCCCCCGCGGAGCAGACGAACGCGGAGAGCTACTACTACTTGAAGCAAATGGCCGCCAAGACCCCGATGGTCGTGGTCTTGAACGACGGCGAAGAGATTCGCGGCTGGATCGAGTGGTACGACAAGAACTGCCTGAAGGTCAACCGCGACCGCGGCCCGAATCTGCTGATTCCGAAGTCCTCGATCAAGTACCTCTTCAAGCAGCAGGAAGAGGACAGCTTCCGCGGCGGCAACCGCTGACGCCGCATCCCACGGCTTAACGCTTTCCTATCCGCCCCGGCGTCGGGCCGCCTCCCTCGTCGGCACGCTCCGGCCCGGCCGCGAAAAGTCAGAACTGGGCCGTCGCTGGTCGCTCAGTCGCAGTCGCACGAGGCACAAGTCGGTTCCTGGTGTGCTCCTTCGCTCATCGCCTCCTCCGGGAGACGTCCCGCCGCCGGAGCTCGCACTCGGACTTAAGCTGCGCTGAGAGCCACGGAGCCGGCGGCGTCTCCCGGAGGAGGTGATGGGTGACGAGCATGAAAGATTGCATCCGGCGGCGGACCGTCTCTGCGAGGAACCCTCAGCGGCGGCCGGTTGTCACCCGCGCGGCTGGCCGCCGCGTGCCGACGAGGGAGACGACGGCGGATCCGGGGCGGCCTTTTCGCCGCCTTCCTTTCGATGGTTACAGGAGCTATCTGGCGCCGCGGCCGGATAACACGGCCGGGACGGTCTTCAGGAGGATCTTCAGGTCCAGCATCGGGGACCAGGTGTCGATGTACTTGAGGTCCAGGGCCATCCACCGGTCGAAGTCGAGGTTGTTGCGGCCCGAGACCTGCCAGAGACACGTGATCCCCGGCTTCATCGAGAGCCGCCGCCGCTGCCACGGCTCATAGAGAGCGACCTCCTCGGGCAAGGGCGGCCGCGGGCCGACCAGGCTCATGTCGCCCAGGATCACGTTGACGAGCTGCGGAAGCTCGTCGATCGAGAGCCGGCGCAGGATGCGGCCGACCGGCGTCAGGCGCGGGTCCTTCGAGACCTTGAAGACCGGGGGGGACATCTCGTTCAAATGCGAGACCTCGTGCCGGCGTTCCTCGGCGCCCGCGTACATCGTGCGGAACTTCAAGAGTCGGAAGTGGCGTCCGTTCAGGCCGCAGCGGACCTGCTCGAAGAAGACCGGTCCGTGGGACGTGGCCTTGATGAGGAGCGCCGCGATGGCTTGAACCGGAACCGTCACGAGGAAGAACGCGAGCGAGAGCGTCAGGTCGAGGCCCCTCTTCGCGACGAGCTGAAGGGGATTGGCCGGAGTCGTAGTGAAGGACAGGAGGGCGATGCCGTCCAGTTCCTCCAGGACGGGCCGGGCCAGGACGTGGGGAAAGATGTCGAGCGAGACGTGGGCCCGCACGCCGTGGCGCTCGGTCACGAGCAGGGCGTCTTCGTACTCGCCGAGCTTCCCTTTTTCGATGACGAAGATCACTTCGTCCACGACCTCGCGGGAGAGCACGGCCTCCAGGTCGGTGATCTTGCCCAGGCACTGCCAGCGTTCGGCGCGGCGGATCTCGCCGCCGTTGTCGTCGTCCAGGTAGCCGATCACGCGGAATCCCCAGTGGGGGTGGGCCTCGACGAATTCTCCGAGCTGAGCGGACTTCCGGCCGGTGCCGACGAGGAGGACGGTGCGGAAGTTCAACCCGCGCGCTCGAACCCAGCGCGAGATCAGGCGCAGGACCACCTTCTCGGATCCGAGCAGTACGAAGTTGACGACGCCGAAGACGACCAGGAAGAAGCGGCTCACGAACTCCTGGCGCAGCCCGTAAACGAGAAGGGCGAGGATTGCGGTGCCGCCGAAGGAGACCTTCGCCGCTCCCCAGATCTCCTCGACCAGCGGGGACGTCCGGTGGCTGCGGTAGAAGCCCGCGGCGAAGAGGAGCAGGCCCCAGACGGGAAGGATGAGCAGGAGCAGGAAGAGATACTCCTCGATCGGCGCGACCTGGGGACGAAAGACCGCCGGCAGGACCCTCGGCAGCACGACGCGGCGAAGCAGATACGCGACGGGAAGGGACAACGCCGTCAGGACGAGGTCCCAGAGCTGTACCCCCAGGGCAATCGCACGCGCCTTCTGCTTCAGCATGGAATTCGGCCTTTCGGCCGAGGAACCGTCGCGATGTTATGAAATGCCGGGCCGTCCTTCAAGAACTGCTTCGTAGCGGCCGGCGACATCTTCCCAGCGGTACCTCTCCGCCACGCGGGCCCTCGCACGTTCTTTCCATACGGAGTACGCCGCCGGAGCGTCCAGAACGGCCGCCAGCAGGGCCGTGAGGGTCTCCGGCCGGGCGGCCTCGAAGGGCAGTCCGGCCCCCCCCGCGACCTCCTCGTTCTCCGGCGACCGGTTGTAGCAGACAACGCGGCCGAACCCCAGAGCCTCCACGAGAGCAGGATGCGTGCCGCCCACCTCGGTCGCCTGGACGTAAACGGCGGCGTTGGCCAGCAACTGCCGGTATCCCTCGCCGTAGATCGCCCCCGGAAAGCGCACCCGCGGGTCGGCCTGCTGGTGCAGCCTCCGGATGTAGTCCCCCGCGTAGGGCGCGTCGCCGACCATCACGAGAGGGGTCTCCCCCGGCACGTCCCGGTAGGCTCGCACGACGGCGTCGGCGTTGTTCTCCGGCTCGAGCCGAGAGACATAGAGCGCATACCGCTCCGGCTTCAGCCCGAGACGCCGCAGGTTGTCCTGTCCTGTCGGAGCCGGCAGGTCCCCGCCATAGGGGATGAAAACGGATGAGATCCCGAACCGCTCGCGATAGTAATTCTCGATTACCCGCGCGTCGGTGACGACCACATCGGGCACGATCGTCGAGAGTCTTTCGGAGATCCGGTAGGCGAGCCTGCCGAGCGCGTTCCACTTGCGCCGGTTGCGCTCGAGACCGTCCACGTTCAGGACGACGCGGGTCCGGCCGGCCAGCCGCGGCAGGAAAGACGAGGCGGCGTT
>JAWOLE010000223.1:0-7996 GCA_033853815.1 Thermoanaerobaculia bacterium | reverse complement strand
CCTTTCCCCGGCTGCCGCCTCCCTGTCCGCACTGCGGCGGCCTCCTGCGCCCGGGAGTCGTCTGGTTCGGCGAGGCGATTCCGCGCGAGGCGCTGGCGGCGGCCGAGCGCGCGCTCGACTGCGACGTCTGCCTGGTCGTCGGGACGTCGTCGGTCGTCTATCCCGCGGCTGGCCTCGCGGAGGAGGCGAGGAGCCGGGGCGCCTTCACGGTGGAGATCAATCCGGAGGCCACGCCGGCCTCCTCCGAGATGGATCTGGCCATCCCCGGGCGGGCCGAGGATGTCCTCGACGAGCTGGAGAAGGCCCTGGCGGGGGGTTCTTAACTTCAGCTCGGTCGTGCCGCCCGCCCCTATGGGTTACGCCGCGGCGTCAGGGCAGCCGAAGCCTGACGCGTACCTCAATCCTCCTCGACGTGCTCACGCGCTGTAGGGGCGGGCCTTGCGCCCGCCCGCCTTTGAAGGTGATGCCGAGACGTCTGGAAGGACGACTAGTCCCGGGACGCCTCGGCCGACCGCGATCGGTTTCTCCGGAGCGATGAGCACGACCGGAGCCACGGGAGGCGGGCGGGGACGAGCCCCGCCCCTACGGCGCGAGGGCACGACCAGAGCCGAGTCGAATGCCCGGCGCCCGTCTACTCCAGTTTCTCGGCGAGCACCTTTGCGGCCTGCTCTTTTCGGAAAGCCTGGAGCTTTTCCTTCAGCTCGGGACGGCTCCCCGCGAGTACAGCGGCCGCCAGAAGCGCGGCGTTGATGGCCCCGGCCTTCCCGATCGCCAGGGTCCCGACGGGAATGCCGGCCGGCATCTGGACGGTCGCAAGCAACGCGTCGAGCCCATTCAAGGCCGAGCTGTCCAGGGGCACGCCGAAGACGGGAAGGAGCGTTTGCGAGGCGATGACGCCGGCCAGGTGCGCGGCGCCGCCGGCCCCGGCAATGAAGACCTCGATTCCCCGTGACTCTCCCTGGCGGATGAAGTCGGACAGCTCCGCCGGCGTCCGGTGCGCCGAGAGGACTCGGGACTCGCTCGCGACGCCGAGCCGCGCGAGAGTCTCTCCGGCCGAGCGCATCGTCTCCCAGTCGGACCGGCTCCCCATGATGACCGCGACGAGGGGTTTGGAAGAAGCCTTCGGCATGGGTGGCGATTCTACTGGACGGTCCCGGCCGGCGGCTCTCCCTGGCCAGGGCTGTAACCCGCATTATTCATGATCGACTCCGGCCGCCGCTCCGATCCCGGGGATTCAGGGGGCGCCACGCGCCCCCTGCGCATGGATGCGCGCCGATACGGCGTCAGCGCTCCTCGGCGATGCGCTTTGGCATTGCCGTCGTCGCGCTTCCTTGTCTCGACGAAAAATCTCAGTCGCGGACAAGATGTTCCCGATCTCGATCACCCTCTCTCTGTCGCAATGCTTCCGGCGTGCCGGGTTACCTGCGTTTCGGCCGGGCGACCATGAATAATCCAGGTTGGCTTCCTTATACATCACCTGAAATCCGCGCACAGCCCGTCGAGGCGCTTGATATCCTCGCCGCGCGAGAGAGCCGGAGTTCCGAGATCATGCCGAGACTCCTTTACGACGCCTGTTGCATTCTTCCTCCGCACATCCTGATCTCGATCTGCGAGAAGGGGACGGCCGAAGAGCGCGGGCAGGCGTTGAAGACCCTGATGCTCTCGGAGCGCCTGCGCGAACGGCGCGGCGTCCTGGCGCTCCTTACCGTCCCTGTGCCGGCCGGCGAGAAGAGGCGGACCGTTTATGACGCGCGGCACCGGACGACTTTGCCGGGCGTGCTCGTGCGGGGGGAAGGAGACCCGCCGTCCACCGATCCGGCGGTCAACGAAGCCTACGACGGCGCGGGAGCGACCTACGATCTCTACGAAGAGGTCTACGGAAGAAACTCGATCGACGGCAAGGGAATGAGGATCGATTCCTCGGTGCACTACGGCGCCGGCTACGACAACGCCTTCTGGAACGGAGCGCAGATGGTGTACGGGGACGGGGACGGAAGGCTCTTCGAGCGCTTCACGAAACCCGTGGACGTCATCGGGCACGAGCTGACGCACGGAGTGACCGCTCACGAGGCCAACCTCGAGTACCAGGACCAGCCGGGCGCACTGAACGAGTCGTTCTCGGACGTCTTCGGATCGCTCGTCAAGCAGCGGGTCCTGGGTCAGACGGCCGCGCAAGCCGACTGGATCATCGGGGAAGGCCTCTTCACGCCGAGGGTGCACGGAGTCGGCCTGCGCTCGATGAAGGCCCCCGGCACCGCCTACGACGATCCCGTCCTCGGAAAGGACCCGCAGCCCGCGAACATGAAGGACTATGTCTCGGGCCCGGAGGACGACGGGGGCGTCCATATCAATTCCGGTATTCCCAACCATGCCTTCTACCTGGCGGCGACCGCGATCGGAGGCAACGCCTGGGAGAAGGCGGGCCGGATCTGGTACGACGCCCTGACCAACCGCCTCCGGAGCACCTCGGATTTTGCCGACGCGGCGAAGAAGACGGCCGCCTCCGCGGCCGACCTCTTCGGCGCGCGCGCGGCCGAGGTGAAGGCCGTGCGGGAAGCCTGGCGGGCCGTGGGGGTGACGGCGTGACCTTTTCATGCGCATCTCGCTGACGCGCACGGGAGGGCTGGCCGGGATGCGCCGGACCGCCACCGTGGACACGGCGGCTATCGATCCATCCCGGGCCGAGACTCTCGAACGGTTGCTCCGGCAGGTCGAGCTCGAAGGCTCCTCCATGCCGGCTCGAACGGGGCGGGCGCCCGACCGGTTCCGTTACACGCTGACGATCGAAGAGGCGGGACGGCAGCGCACCGTGCATTTCGGAGAGGAGGGCGCGGCGGACTGCGTCCAGCGCTTCGTCGAGGCCATCTGGCGAGAGGCCGAGCCCGAGCCGCCGGACCTCCGAAGAGCGTAGAGCGCGCGGCCAGCGCCGAGCCCATCCACTCCGAGAGCCTCGGGCTCCGGCGGGAGCACGTCGAGGTGTGCTGCGGACGACTTCGGGGCTTAAGGCTCTTTGGCGACGGCTCGCCCGACGAGGCCGGCCTCGAACTTCCGGCGGTCCACGGGCGAGAGGCTCGCTTCCAGGCGCGGGGAGAGGAGCCTGATGTGGCGGACGCCGGCCAGATACTCGGGGATCTCCCAGAGGTCTTCCTGCGACGTCATCCAGGCGATCCGGTCGAAGCGGGAGAGGTGGACCGGCCGCGAATAGCGCCGCAGCGTCTTCTGGCGGCGCAGGTTGAAGTAGGACTCGAAGTAGGAGAGCACGAGCGAGTGGATCGTCGGATAGATCGGCTCCCGGAATCGCAGGCCGGAGTAGTTGGACCGGGCGATCGCGCCCCAGCAGCCGTTCTGGCGGAAGACGGCGAGCACGTGGTCGTCGTCGTAGACGGCCTCCAGGTCGAGCAGCAGAGGAGGATGACCCTGCACGCGAAGCGCGGCGGCGGCGAAGAGCGCGCCGTCCATGCACTGCACGCGCCGCTCGGAAAGTACCCGGCGCGCCGAGCGGCAGCCTTCGCCGGCCAGGTCGTAGTCGAGGGCGTCCAGAAACTTCTGGATGCGCCAGGGAGGAGCCAGGCGGCGGAGAAAGGATTCCTCCCGCCGCGTCAGGCCGAAATCGGGCGGCGGTCTCCGCGGTGTCTTCTTTCCCGGCGCGCGCACGCCGGGATTATGCATGGTTCCACCACGGCCCCAACTTCGAGAAAGCGAAGCGCGATGGCGGAGATGCCCCGGATCGCAAGATCGTCCGGGGCTCTGGTTTAGAAACTCTCGGCCGCTGTTCGCGAAGCGAACGCCTGCGGCCGAAAGCCGCGGCGCCGGGCGGCTTCTTCTGGATAGAATCCGGGGCTTTCGAGGAGGCGAGAGGATGAGTCTGCGAGGGAAGAGATTCTTGTGCGCGGCGGGGATCGTGGCGATCGTTCTCGCCGCCTGCCGCAAGTCCGAGAGCCCGGAAGCGGGCCCCGCCGGAACGACTCCGTCCCCCTCCCAGGCTTCACTTCGTCCTCCGTTCGGGTACATCGACACGCCGAAGGAGAACGACACCGTGGCCGCGGGCACCTGGTCCTACGGCTGGGCGCTCGACGACTCGGGAGTCGCGAGCGTGGCCGTTTCCCTCGACAACGGTCCGGCCACCGCTGCGGCGATCGGCCAGCCCTTCCCGGGCGTCAAGGAGGCCTATCCCAACTATCCCGACGCGAACAAGGCCGGCTTCGGGTTCTCGATGCCTTCCGCCTCGGCCGGGCCGCACCTCCTGATCGTCACGATCACGGCCCGGGACGGCGGCAAGACGGAGTTGAAGCGGCACGTCCAGATCAAGTAGCTATTTCTTCGCCGCCGCGGCCGATCTCTCGAAGCCCGGCAGGATCGCCCTGATGAAGGCGTTCTCAAAGGCCTTGCCGATGACCTCCCACACGCTCGCCGTGGCGTTGCCGACCTCGCCCGAGATCCGGGCGTTGGTGGCGACGTCCTTCGTCTGGTGGCTCTCCAGGAGCTTCGCGACGCCCTGAACGATCATCTCGTAGAGCTTGTGGAAGAAGGGCCTGCCGCGGTCCTTCTCCCGGTCGTACGCCTTGATCCCCGAGATGAGGGGCTTGATGTACCCCTCGATGTGGTTGTTCTTGATCCGCAGCTGCGAGTAGAAGGAGAACTCGCCCTTCGTGACGTCGAAGTTGCCGTAAGCCCGCAGCATGTCGTTCATCGTCGTCAGCTCCGTGTTCTCGATCGCCACGTCGAGCGACAGGTCCGCCATCTTGTTTTCGGGCCGGAAAGAGGCCGTGGCGACGGCGGGACCGCTCCCCATGAACTTTCCGGTCAGCTTCGCGACGGCCGGGCCCTGATCGGCGTGATTGGAGAGGTTCGTGACCCTCAGGTTCGCGTCGGTCAGGGAGAGGCGGTAGGCGGGAGTCCTGGCCCCGTTGATGAGGCCGAGCGTCGAGTGGAGGATCTCGAACTTGTCGAGGCGCAGGACGACCCCGGGGTTGTTGGCCGCCTTCTGAGCCGCCTTCTTGACGTTCTGCTTCGTCGCGTGCTCGGCGGCGGCGGTCGGAAGCGTGTGCACCCAGTCCAGGTGCAGACCGTCGATCGAGACATCCTGGACGTGCGCGAACTTCGCGTTGGGGGCGTATTCGATCTCCCCGTCGCTCGCGAGCACCCCGCCCTTGAGGATCGTGTTCGAGCGCTGGATGAGGGGGCGGAAGTTGTCGAGCGGGACCTTCCGGAGCTTGTAGAGGACGTGGACGCCGGCGAAGGGTTCCGCCAGGAAGTCCGCGTGCCCGTCCACCACGCCGCTCCCCTTCTCGAAGAGGACTCCCTCCGCGTGGATGGGGGAGGGATAGACGCGGTTCCTGGAGTGGATATTGCGGATGTTGCTCGCGCGGAACTGGAGATGGGCGATGTGGAGCGGGCGCTTCGGGTCCTCGTCGATGTAGACGAAGTCGCCGTCGTTGACCCGCAGCAGGTTGATCTTGAAGGGATAGATCGCGAGCGCCGCCTCCTGCCACCCCTTGTCCTTCATCGGCGTCGGGTCCGCGGCTTCCTTGCGAAGCTGCGGCAGATTGATGTGGATTCGGGGCTTGTCGAAAAAGAAATCCGAGACGATGTGGCCGGAGAGCAGCTCGCGCCACTGCACGCTCGCGTGGAGCCTCGGGATCGAGGCCACGGGAGGATCGGGATTCGCGTTCTGCCGGACCGTCAGGTCGTAGAGGGTCACGGAGAGGCCCAACAGGTGGAAGTGGAGCTTCGGCAACGTCACGGAATAGCCGGTCAGGCGGCGGTTCATCTCGCGCTCCATCGACCGGCGCATCGGCTCGTCCACGAAGAACGACGCGATGACGAGGAGGACGATCAGGCCGACGATGCCTCCGATCGTCCAGAGAGCGGCTTTCGACAGACCGATTTCGAAGGCCTTCAGCCGGCCTCTTTTCGGCGGTTTCCCGGGCGAGGGTCCCCCTGCGGGGGCGGTCGGTCTCTCTCGGGGCGCATGCTCGCTCGCCATGCCCGCATTTCGGCGCAATGCCCGTGCCAGAATCCGGCGCGCGGATGGTCCGAAAATAGCTAGAAGTGGCCGGGGCGGAGGCTTTCTCCGCCGGGAGGACAGGCTGGACACCGAGGAGCGACAGGCGAAGTCCCGGGGACTGGGCCTCGCGATTCTGTGTCTGACCGGGCTCGGAGTCGTCTACGGGGACATCGGCACGAGTCCGCTCTACGCACTGCGGGAGTGTTTCGCCGGCGCTCACAGGGTTCCCCCGACGCCGGAGAACGTGCTCGGGATCCTCTCGCTCGTCTTCTGGACCCTGTTGATCGTCGTCACGCTGAAGTACCACGTGTACGTCCTGCGCCTGGACGACCGCGGCGAGGGAGGCATCCTGGCTCTGATGTCTCTGGCGCGAGGCAAGAGCAAGGGGGCGAAGGGCGTCGCGCGCGTCCTCGCCCTTCTCGGCATCTTCGGCGCCGCGCTCCTCTACGGGGACGGGATCATCACGCCCGCCATCTCGGTGCTCTCGGCCGTCGAGGGTCTCGAGGTCGGCACGAAAGTCCTCGAGCCCTTCGTCGTCCCCATCACCGTCGCAATCCTGATCGGCCTCTTCCTCATCCAGCGCCGCGGCACGGAACGGGTCGGCGCGATCTTCGGGCCAATCATGTTCGTCTGGTTCGCGACGATCGGGGTTCTGGGAGTCGCGGGGATCCTGCGCCAGCCCTCGGTGCTCGCCGCCGTGAACCCTGCCCACGCGCTGGCCTTCTTCGGACGCAACGGTTTCCACGGATTTCTTGTGCTCGGGGCGGTCTTCCTCGTCGCGACCGGAGGCGAGGCCCTCTACGCGGACCTCGGACACTTCGGCGAGCGGCCGATCCAGATCGACTGGTTCGGCCTGGTGGGGCTATCCCTCGTCGCCAACTATTTCGGACAGGGCGCCCTGCTCCTGTCCGACCCGAAGGCAGTCTCGAACCCCTTCTATAGGCTGGCCCCTTCCTGGGGCCTCTATCCCCTGGTCGGGCTCTCCACTGCGGCGACGATCATCGCGTCCCAGGCGATCATCTCGGGTGCGTTCTCCCTGACGCGCCAGGCGATCGGCCAGCGGTATCTGCCGCGGATGAAGGTCGAGCACACCTCGAAGACCAGGATCGGACAGATCTACATGCCCGCCGTCAACCGCGCTCTCGCGGTCCTGACGGTCGCGCTCGTGCTCGCCTTCCGCAAGTCCACCAACCTGGCGGCGGCCTATGGGATGGCGGTGACGACGACCATGGTCATCACGACCCTGCTCGCCGGCGTCGCCTCCCGCAAGCGCCTGAAGTGGCCGCTGGCGGCCGCCGTCGGCGTGACGGCGGGGTTCCTCGTGCCCGATCTCGCCTTCTTCGGCGCCAACCTCGTCAAGATCGCGCGCGGCGGCTGGTTCCCGCTCGCGGTCGCCGCGGCCGTCTTCACGGTCATGACGACGTGGCGCCGCGGCCGCGACCTCCTCCACGAAAGGCTGCGCGGGCCGCTCGTGCCGATCGACGACTTCCGGCGGGAGGTCTCGCAAGGGAGCGTCTCGGTCCCGGGAACGGCCGTCTACCTTTCCATGATCCCCGACCTGATTCCGGGCGCGCTGCGTCACAACTACGACTTCAACCGGGTCCTCCACGAACGCATCGTCCTGCTGACCGTCGAGACCGAGACCATCCCCTTCGTTCCCAGGGAGGAGCGGATGGAAGTCCGCCGGATCGACGACCGCTTCCACCAGGTGGGGCTGCGCTACGGCTACATGCAGAATCCCGACGTCCCTAGGGCCCTCGAGAGGCTGGCCGACGCCGGCCTCAAGCTCGACCCGAAGACCACGCTCTATTTCCTCGGGAAGGAGTCGATCATCCCCACGAGCAAGAAGCGGGGAATGGCCGTCTGGCGCGAGAAGCTCTTCGCCTTCCAGACGCGCAACGCCTGGAGCGCGATGTCGGCCTTCTGCCTTCCGCCGGAGCGATCCATCGAGATCCGCGGGCACATCGAGCTGTAGGAACTCCGTATCGC
>JAWOLE010000222.1:0-4360 GCA_033853815.1 Thermoanaerobaculia bacterium | reverse complement strand
TCAATCGCCAATCTTCAATCAGCAATTCTTCCTGATGCGCCTCGCCTGCCTCTTCGTCCCGCTCTTTCCTCTGGCGGCGCGGCTGCGCAGCGAGCCCGCCCTGAAGGGCGAGGCGGCGGCCGTCTTCGAAGGCAACGGCAATGCCGCCCGCGTCGTGGCCGCCACGCGCAAGGCGCGGCAGGCCGGAATCGAAGCGGGCATGACCCTGCCGCAGTCCCGCTCGATCTACCCCAGGCTACTTGCCCGCCCCCGTGACCTCGCGAGCGAACGCGCCGCGCAGGAAGTCCTCCTGGAGATCGCCGAGGCCTTTTCGCCGCGCGTCGAAGACGCCGGCGACGGCATCGTCTATTTAGACCTGGACGGCCTTCCGGGTCTGACTATGACGGAAGGCGGGCGGGGGCAAGCCCCGCCCCTACGGCGCGAGGAGCCCGGACGGGAGCCTGCGGTCGCTCTCCGTGCCGTAGGGGCGGCCCTTGAGGCCGCCCGCCTCTCGTCTTTCACTCAATCCTCTCAATCTCCCGAACACGATCTCGCCCGCGACCTCATCGCCGCCGCCGAGAAGGCCTCCCTGCCGGCGCGCGCCGGCATCGCCTCCTCCAAGCTCGCGGCGCGCGTAGCCGCGGGCTTGCCCGATACGCCCGTCGTCGTGCCGGAAGGGGAGGAGGGCCGGTTCCTCGGCCCCCTTCCGCTTTCGCGGCTCTCTCCCGCGGTCGAGATCGCCGAGACCTTGGACCGCTGGGGCATCCGCTCGATCGGCGACTTCGCGTGCCTGCCCGAAGGCGAGATCGCGAGCCGCCTGGGGGAGCTGGGGCGCGAGCTTCACGCCGCCGCGCGCGGGATAGACCTGCGCCCGCTCGAGCCGCGCCTGGCGCCTCCCGACTTTGCCGAGGGGATGGACCTCGAGTGGCCGCTCGTCTCGCTCGAGCCATTCCTCTTCGTCGGCAACGCGGCCCTGGAGCGCCTCGTCGCGCGCCTGGAGTCCCAGGGCCTCGCCTGCGTGAGGCTCGAGGTCTCTCTGAAGCTCGATCCCGACGGCTGCGACACCCGGGCGATCGCGCTTCCCGCGCCCACGCGCGAGGTCAAGACTCTCCTGACGCTCGTCCGCCTGGAGCTCGAGGCCCGGCCGCCCGGCGCTCCCATCTGCGGCTTCACCTTCACGGCGCACCTCGACAGGCCCCGCCGATCCCAGCTCTCACTCTTCGGCCCCGCCGCCCTTTCCCCCGACAGGCTCGCGACGACGATCGCGCGCCTGGCCGCTCTCCTGGGCACCGGCCGGATCGGCTCCCCGCGCGCCGTGGACGGCCACCGTCCCGAGCGCTTCAGGCATGTCGGCTACACGCCCCCTCCTCCACCATCCCTCGCCCGCCCTCCAAAGACCGGCCGCGGCCTCCTCTCAATCCGCGTCCTCCGCCCCCCCGTTCCCCTCGAAGTCCTCGTTACTCCTTTTCCCTGTCATCCTGAGCGCAGCGAAGGATCTGCTCCTTCCCTCCCGGCATCGCCGCCTCTTCGACCCTCCTCGATCAAATCCGTGAACTCGAACAACGGCGGTCCCGAAATCTCCGGTTCCATCAAGGTCGCCTCCGGCCCCTGGTCGATGGAGGAAGGCTGGTGGTCCTCCGACCCCGCCGACCGCGACTACTGGGACGTCGAACTCTCCGACGGCGCCCTCTACCGAATCTATCTCGACAGGAACACAAACTCCTGGTTCGTCGACGGTATCTACGATTAGATTAAGACTTTATTTTCAAGTACTTAGCCTCACATAAAAATGTGCTACACTCATTCGCGTGAAAGCCAAAAGCAGCGACAAAAGTAAGGAAGAAGGGGAGACGAGGAACATCACGTTAGCTCTGCCCCGGTGGCTCCTCCGAAGGGTCAAGATCCTCGCCGCCGAGCAAGACACCTCCGTCTCGCGCCTGCTCGCCGAGTTCCTTGAAGAAATCGTCAGACGCGATGAAGCCTACGAGAAAGCCTACGCGGGATGGCGCGAAGAAATGAAGAACCTTCGCGATCTCGGACTCCACGGAAAGATTCCCTGGACTCGAGAGGAACTTCATGAGCGCCGCTAAGAATCCCCGACAGTTTGTCGATTCAAATGTGCTCGTCTATTCCTTCGATCTGCGGTCCGACGAAAGATCAAAGAAAGCCAGGGGGCTTCTCGACGAACTGTGGAAAGAGAAAGTGGGCTGCGTAAGCCTTCAGGTGCTTCAGGAGTTTTTCGTGTCTGTGACCACCAGGCTTCCGGCGCCGCTTTCAGCTCCCGAAGCAGCGCGGAAGGTATCCCACTTCGCGGAGTGGATTCTTCATCAGCCAGACAAGAACGATCTGCTGGCAGCCGTCGATCTTCACCAACTGCTTCGAATCTCCTTCTGGGACGCAATGATCGTCCAGAGTGCAAGGCGGCTCGGATGTCGGATTCTCTGGACCGAGGATCTGAACCACGGCCAGGTCTACGCTGGAGTCACTGTGCGAAATCCCTTCCTGGATTTGGTGATGGACGAGGGGGACGACGCCTACGATCGAGCGCGAGAACGCGCGCTCGAGGATCTCAAGAACCCGCCCGATCTCGGCACGTTCGGCAAGGTCACCTGGACCCGTGACGAGCTCCATGAGCGACATCCCGAGAAGAAATCGAAATGATGGAGCAGCCCGCTTCCACGGTGACCCCGTTCCCGGGCTCGGTCCCCGGCCAGCATCAACCTCCCAAGCTCCTCGACCGCGTCCGCATCGCCATCCGGACCCGCCACTACAGCCTCCGCACCGAAGAGGCCTACGTGGGCTGGATCCGCCGCTTCATCTTCTTCCACAACAAGCGCCACCCGGCCGAGATGGGAGAGCCTGAGATCAACGCCTTCCTTTCCGGCCTCGCCGTCAAGGAACGCGTCAGCGCATCCACTCAAAACCAGGCTCTTTGTGCGTTGCTCTTTCTCTACCGCCACGTCCTCGAGAAGCCTTTTCCCCAGCTCGAGAAGCTCATCCGCGCAAAACGCCCGGGACGCCTGCCCGTCGTCATGACCCGCTCTGAGGTCAAGAGAGTCCTCCAGAGACTGGACGGCGTGAACCGCATCATGGCCATGCTCCTTTACGGCTCGGGGATGCGGCTACTCGAGTGCCTGCGCCTGAGGGTCAAGGACGTCGAGTTCGGCCTGAACCGGATTCTCGTTCGCGACGCCAAAGGACACAGAGATCGCTTCGTGCCTTTACCCGCTTCCGTGCGGGCGCAGCTCGTATCCTGGCTCGCCCGCGTCAAGCACCTGCACGACGAGGACCTTCGGAATGGCGGCGGCACCGTTTACATGCCATACGCTCTCGCGAAGAAGTATCCGGGCGCCGACCGCGAGTGGGGCTGGCAGTGGTTGTTTCCCGCTCGCGAAGCCTCATCCGATCCACGCTCCGATGCGATCCGGCGACATCACGTGCACGAGCGGATCGTCCAGCGCGCCGTGCGGGACGCGGTCCTCAGCGCCGGCATCAAGCGGCCCATCAACTGCCACACGTTCCGGCACTCCTTCGCGACTCACCTGCTCGAGGATGGCTACGACATCCGAACGATCCAGGAACTCCTCGGCCACAAAAGTGTCAACACGACCATGATCTATACGCACGTCTTAAACCGTTCGGGCGGCCGGGGCGTCCGAAGCCCCGTGGATGCTCTTGGGCTCGCGCCCGGCAGCTCCCAAGTACCTGCCGGCGAGGATCTTGCGAAGGACCAGGATTCGGAGTCTTCACAGAACCCCGATGACTACAGACCTCGCACACGTTAGGCGTCACGAAAAGGCCGCTTTGTGTCGCCTAGAAAAACGCTCTCGGCGCGGTCTCTGGAGAGATAATCCTTTGGTGGGACACGTGATGTTCCGATTCAACCTCGGAAACCGGATCAACGTTATGCGACAGACCCGTGTCGCGTTTGCCCCGTGAGTTAGGACGTCTAAATCATGTTATGCGACTCGGCTTGAAGAGGGATCCAACGGGCACTGGTCCTGATGGCAACCGTTCTTATTGGCTGACGGCTTCTCTCTGCTGTGCATGGCCGCTCGTGATCCCAATCGTCGTTTACTCGCGCATGCTTGGCCACGTCAGCCAGCTGGCCTTAGGTTCATCGGGGATCGACCACCGTCTCGAGGTCTTTGTCGTCAGGACTTTCGCAGCAGCGCTCGTGGTGTCGATTGGCCTTTCAGTCTGGACCTGCTGGCTTGTTCGTAGCCATCGCTTCGGCTCATTTCGAGAGAAGCCTTTGGCTGCCCGGGTTTTCGGAGACCTCGGTCTGCTTCTGGCGTTCTTCATCGCACCTTGGCTCGTCGTGAGCGCCGCGAGTCGTGCCTTCTCCCCGGACATCTTTAGCCTTTGGATAAGCGATGGT
>JAWOLE010000221.1:0-4724 GCA_033853815.1 Thermoanaerobaculia bacterium | reverse complement strand
GCTACTGGCGGCTCTGCGAGTCCTTCGACGCCCCGGCCGAGCAGCGGGAGGTCGTCGGGCGTATGGTCGAAGAAGTCCTGCGCCACGATCCTCTCTACCAGGCGGTGCTCGAAGAGCCGCTGCCTCTCGAGGAGACTCCCGAGTTCGCCCTCTTCCAGTCACTCGCCGAATCCCGGCCGGCGGATGGAGAATACCGGCGCGAATTCGACCGGGAGCTTTCCGGCCGCGTCTCGCTTCTCGCGGACTGGAAGGCCAACAACGAGGAGATCCTCGCGTCCTCCGTGCGGGAGATCCTGGGGCTGCCCCGCTCCGCGCTCTCCGACGACGAGGCGATCCGCCTCGTGCTCGACCCTTCGAAGAACCGGCTCCTGGGCGAGACGCTGACGCTGACGACGCATGGCAAGCTCTCCCGCGCGCTCTTCCACCCCTCCTACACGTTCCGCAAGAAGCTCTCCCACACGGCCGACAGCCAGGACCAGCGCCACCGCATGACTCCCGCCTCGCGCCCGGCGCTGCCGGCCTATCTGTCGGAGGAACCCGACTACGTCGTCCCGATGCTCGTCGCCGAGGTTCCCGAGGCGGACGACCTCTATCGCCGGACGATGGAAGAGACCTGGGAGGCGATCAACCGCCTGCGCTCCCGCGGCGTGCCCGACGAGTACGCGGCGTATCTCCTTCCCAACGCCGTGGCGATCCGCTTCACCGAGTCGGCGGACCTCTTGAACCTCCACCACAAGTTTGCGATGCGCCTCTGCTATAACGCGCAGGAGGAGATCTGGCGCGCATCGCTGGATGAAGCCCTCCAGATCCGGGAGGTCAACCCCAGGATCGGCCCCTGGCTCCTGCCTCCGTGCACGTTGCGCCACCTCGCCGAGGTCCGCCCCGTCTGCCCCGAGGGGGACCGCTTCTGCGGCGTCGTCGTCTGGAGGCAGGAAGCCACGCAGTACGCGCGCACTCTCTAGTTTCAGGTTTCAAGTTTCAGGTTTCAGGATACGACCGAGGGTTTGACAGCCGCGCTCCGTCCTGCTATACATGTATAGCATGCTGGCACTGAGACTTCCTCCAAAGGTCGAGAAGCGGCTAGAAGCGCTGGCCCGGAAAACGGGACGGACCAAGAGTCACTACGCGAAGCTCGCGATCGTCGAGTTCCTGGAAGACCAGGAAGACTACCTGCTGGCCATCGCCCGTCTCGAAAAAGACCTGCCTGGCATCCCCATCGAGGAAGTGGAGCGGCGGCTTGGCCTGGGCGATTGAATTCGATCCGGCCGCATTCAAAGAACTGTCCCGCCTCGACAATCCGATCCAACGGCGAATTCTCCGCTACCTGCGAGAGCGTCTGTCCGGAGACGAGGATCCGCGCCGATTCGGCAAGGCCTTGCGCGGGGAGAAGGTCGGGTTATGGAGGTACAGGGTCGGCGACTACCGGGTTGTTTGCGCGATCGAGGACGAGGGAGAACGGCTTCGCGTGCTCAGGATCGGACACCGGCGATCGGTGTACGACGACAGAGGCTGATCGGTCTCAGCGCTTGCGGGAGGGGCGCTTCCGGGTCGTCAGTGGGACCGCCGCAGCGGCGGCCTGACCCAGCTCCTTCGAGCGCGCGGTCGCGACCTCGACGGCGTCCATCAGGATCGCCCGCAGCCGGTTTCGCTCGAGGCTGTGGAGCGCGGCGATCGCCGTTCCGCCCGGCGACGTGACGGAGTCCTTGAGGATGCCGGGATGGATCTTCAACTCCCCGGCCATCCTGGCTGCTCCGAGCACGGTCTGGATCGTGAGCGCCGTCGAGACGTCGCGCGAAAGCCCCACGCGCACCCCGGCGTCGGAGAGCCCTTCGATGATCTGGAAGACGTACATGGGGCCCGAGCCGCTCAGGCCCGTCACGGCGTCCAGCTGGTACTCGGGCAGTTCGACGACGAGGCCGATCGACTCGAAGATCCGGCGCGCGTCGGCCAGGTGTCCGGCCTTCGCGTAGTGGCCCGCGCAGAGCACGGTCGCGCTCGACCGCACGACCGCGGCCACGTTGGGCATGGCGCGCACGACCGCCACGGGGCGGCCGACAGCAGCCTCGACGCGAGACGTCGGGAACCCCGCTGCGATCGAGATCAGGAGCGCGTCCCGGGCAAGCGCCGGCCGGATCTCCGCGATCACGGACTCGAGGATCTGGGGCTTCACGGCCAGGATGACGATCTGCGCCTTGCGCGCGGCCTCCTCGTTGCTCTCGGTGACGGCGATGCCCAGCTCCAACGCCAGCGCCGCTGCCTTGGAAGGTTTGGGATGGGAAGCGACCAGGTTCTCCTTCGCACCCCACCCCGAGGCGAGGATGCCCCGCAGGAGCGCAGTCCCCATGTTTCCCGCCCCGATCACCGCGATCGTCTTGTCCACCATCTCAGCCTCGCTCTTTCCGAGTGCCCGCGAAGTCACGGACTGCGGTTGCTCGGTAATAGACTCTAAGCCCGTCTTCGGCCTTAACCCGCATTATTCATGATCGACTCCGGCGGCTTTCGGCCGCAGGCGTTCGCTTCGCGAACGGCGGCCGAGAGTTTCGAAACCGGGGCTCTACGCATCGTCACATTCCTGGCATCGCCGTCGTCGCGCTTCCTTGTCTCGACGAATAATCTCTGTCGCGGGCAACGTGTTCCTGATCTCAGCCACCATCGTTCTGTCGCAATGCTCTTTGGCGCAGTCGGTTGCCTGCGCTTCGGCCAGGTGACCATGAATAATCCGGGTTAAGTGCTAGGCTGCGCGATATGAGGAGATGGCTCGCGGCGAGCGGCCTGGCTGCCGCGATGCTCTATGCGGTGATGAGCTGCACGACGACGAAAGTGTCGGTCGCAAGACTCGTGACGCCCATTCCAACTCCGGTGTCCGCGAGACCGGCCGCGGCACCTCCGCCGACGTCAACGCCGATGCCCGTCATCACGGCGACATCGCGGCCGAGTCCGACGCCGACACCGCAGCGTGCTCAAGCGGCGGCCCCCGCTCCCGCCACGGCGACCCCGGTCCGCCCGACCGCGACGCCCCGCCCCGCTGCCACGGCTCGTCCAGTGGCGGCGCGCCCTGCCGCGACCGCCGCGCCACCGACCGTGACCCGCGTGCCTCCCTCGGCGACGCCTCGGCCTCCGACCGCGACGCCGCGTCCGGCTACTGCTACGCCAGTGCCGGCAAGGGCCGCTCCGGTCCCGGCGACGGCGACGCCTCTACCGCCGACCGAGACGGCGGTGCCCGCGACTCCCGTACCTCCGACCCTGACGCCGACTCCGATTCCGCCGACACCGATCCCGACAAGGCGGTCTACTCCGGCCAAGCCGACGCCCACCCGCAAGCCCGGCGCCTACTACGAAGGTGAGGACGTCCCCTTCCACCTCGCCGTCACCTGGACTCCCACGGCCACCCCGCCCGTCAAGCATCGCTCGTAAGATGCCGGCCGTGGAGAGCGGCCTCGAAAAGACGCGCGCGCACTTCCGGGAGGCCTTTCGAGCCGATCCTTCGGCGGCCTATCGCGACTGGTTCCGGCTCCAGGAGGAGCTCCGGGAGCGGGACGAGCGAGAAGTCGCCCGTGCCCTGGCCGAGGACCTGTGGGCCTCCGTCGGAGAGTTCACGTTCTCCTCGGCGGAGGAGAGAGCCCGCTTCTTCCACAACGTCGCGGTCTTCTTCGGAAGCCCCGGCCCGGCCGCGAACCTCGCGCGGGCCCGCCAGGGCTTTGCGATCGCGCTCGCCCACTTCCACGAGCACGAGGAGACCGGTTGGCATGCCCGCACGCTGCACAACTTCGCCACGTCGCTCTCGAACCTCGGGGAGACGGCCGAAGACCTCGCGGAATCGGTCGCCCTCTTCGAGCGCGCCCTCGCCTGGCGGACAGCCGAGAGGGAAATCGCCCGCGGCGTCACCCTCCACAACATGGGAATCGCGCTACGCCGCCTCGCGGAGCTCGACCCCGGACGAGCCCGAGAGCACCTGGAGAACAGCTCGTCGGCGCTGCGAGAAGCCACCGAGATCCGCGCCCGCAACGGCCTGGCGGAAGGCCACGCTCTCTCCCTCTTCCACCTCGCCCTGACACTAGAGCAGCTCGAGCGAGCCGCGGAGGCAAGGGAATCCTTCGAGCGCGCGGCCGACGAGTTCGACCGCCTCGGCAAACACGATTCCGCCTCCATCGCGCGGGAACGGGCAGCCGCCGCAAAGCAGAGCTGAGCGGTCAGCGCGAGAGGGACTTCGCGGTGGCGCCGCGGGACTCCTCGACCTGGTCCAGGGTGCATTGGCGCGGGAGCTTGTCGGGGCGATAGCGCAGGAGCTTGGTGCCGTGGCGGAAGCGGCCCTGGGAGTAGTGGTCGTAGCGGACCTCGACGACGAGCGAGGGCTTCAGAGGCTCCCACTCTCCCGAGCGCTCGGTGGACCAGCGCGAGGGGCCGCCGGGCGCGCGGCCGGTGAACCCGGGCGGTGAGATGAGGGCCTCGAGGCGCTTCGTCAGCTCGGGGCGTTCACTGGCCTTGATCGTCGAGCAGAAGCCGACGTGGTGGAGGAGACCGTCTTTGTCATAGAGGCCAAGCAGCAACGATCCGACCGTCTTCGACCCGGTGCCGTAGCGGAAACCGCCGACGACGCAGTCAGCCGTGCGCATCAGCTTGACCTTTTGCATGCCGGTCCGGTTGCCGGACTGGTAGGGCAGGTCGAGGCGCTTGGCGACGATGCCGTCGAGCTTGACGCCGACGCCGGAGAGCCATTTCTTCGC
>JAWOLE010000220.1:0-5145 GCA_033853815.1 Thermoanaerobaculia bacterium | reverse complement strand
GGCGCTATAAACCGGCCCGCCATGCCGGTCGTTTCGTTCGCCCTCGCCGACGGTATCGCTCGCCTGGCCATCGCGCGCCCGGAGGCGCGAAACGCCATCAACGCCCAGGTCCGCGACGAGCTCACCGTCCACTTCGATCGCCTTGCCCAGGACGACTCGGTCCGGGCGCTGATCCTCTCGGGGGAAGGGGGAAGGGCGTTCGCCGCGGGCGCCGACATCGCCGAGCTCCGGGAGCGAACCCATCGCGACGCCTTCTTCGCGTTCAACGCGGCTTTCTTCCAGAGGGTCGAGGACTTTCCGAAGCCGACGGTCGCCGCCATCGAGGGCTACGCGCTGGGTGGCGGACTCGAGCTGGCGCTCGCGTGCGACATTCGCGTCGCGAGTCGAGGTGCGAAGCTCGGCCTACCCGAGGTGGGGTTGGGCATCTTCCCGGCGGCCGGCGGCACCTGGCGGCTGCCGCGCCTCGTCGGCGTCGGCCGCGCGCGGGAGATGATCTTCACCGGGCGGATTCTCCCGGCGGACGAAGCGCGGGAAATCGGTCTGGTCGAGTACGTGGTGGACGAGGGCCACGCGATGGAGCAGGCGCTGCAGCTCTGCCAGAAGATCGCGCAGAACGCGCCGCTCGCGGTGCAGGTCGCCAAGGCCGCGCTGAACGCCGCCGCGCGCGGAGCGGATCCGGCCTCGATCGAGAAGCTCGGCCAGGCACTGCTCTTCGACTCGCCGGAGAAGCGCGAGCGGATGACGGCATTCCTGGAGAAGCGGAAGGGGTCCTGAGCATGCACGCGATCGAACGCATCGCGGTGATCGGCGCCGGCACGATGGGCCACGGCATCGCACAGGTGGCGGCGGAACACGGGTTCTCCGTGGTGCTCTACGACGTGAAGGAGGATCTGGTCCGCGCCGGGCTGGGGAAGATCCGCGAGAGCCTCGATCACGGCGTCCGCAAGGGCAGGGTCACGCCGGAATCGCGCGACCGCGCCCTGTCGAAGATCGTGGTGGCGTGGGACCTGTCGAGCGCCAACGGCGCGCACCTGGTCATTGAAGCGGCGCCGGAGGACATCGACATCAAGCAGCGCCTCTTCCGGGAGCTGAGCCGGATCTGCGGGCCGGAGACGATCCTCGCGTCGAACACGAGCTCGCTGTCGCTGACCGACATCGCGTCGGCAGCGCAGAACCCGGGTCGCGTCGTCGGGATGCATTTCTTCAACCCGCCGCCGAAGATGAAGCTCCTGGAGATCGTCCGCGCCTACCAGACGTCCGACGCGACGATGCAGGCGGCGCGGGCCGCGGGCGAGAAGATGGGCAAGGAGGTCGTGGAGTCGCGCGACTCGCCCGGGTTTGCGTCGAGCCGCCTTGGCATCTGCCTGGCCATGGAAGCGATCCGCATGCTGGAGGAGGGGGTCGCGAAGGCCGAGGACATCGACCGGGCGATGCGCCTCGGCTACGGGCACCCGATGGGACCGCTCGAGACGACGGACCTCGTGGGCCTCGACATCCGGTTGGCGATCGCCGAGTACCTGCACCGGGAGCTGGGGGCGCCGCAGTTCCGCCCGCCACTCCTTCTCAAGCACATGGTCCGCGCCGGGAAGCTCGGCAAGAAGAGCGGAGAAGGGTTCTACAAGTACGAGAAGGAGTAGCGCGGGCTACTCGCGCAACGCCTCCCACAACAGGGGCAGAGACCGCTCGTAGCGGTACGAGATGCCCATGTGGCCGTCGTCGAACTCTTCGTAGATGTGCCGGACGCCCAGGGCCTGGAGCCGCCGGTCGAGCATGCGGGCGCCGTACTGCAGGTGGAACTCGTCCTTGGTGCCGCAGTCGAGGAACACGAGGCGCATCCCCTTCAACGCCGCGGCGTGGCGGTCGACCATCCGAAGCGGGTCCCAGTCGAGCCAGCGCTTCCAGACGTCGTCGCGCATCTCGCCGGTGACGAGATCGCACGGGAAGTCGATGCCGAGCGTGGAGCCCCCCGGCCGCGGGGAGTACGCCGCGGCCATCGCGAGAAGGTTCATCGCCGTCATCCATCGGCCGTCGCGCTTCTTCGGCGCCGAGTCGAATGCGGCGAGGAACCGATCGAGCCCGCCCTTCTGTCCGATGGCGTCCAGGAACTTGGGGATGTCCCCCAGGTAGCAATACTCGAACGCGGCGTCGCCCGAGTGGCAAGCGACCGCCGAGAGGATCTCCGGGTGCCGCATCCCCTGCACGAGCGCGCCGAACCCGCCGGACGACTTGCCCATGACGCCGTGCCGCCCGCACGGATACTTCGACGTCACGAAGGGAAGGAGCTCCTTCCAGAGGTAGTCCTCGTACGGTCCGGTCGCCGTGGAATTCAGGTACTGCGACCCGCCGTAGCGGGTGAAGCAGTCGGGCAGCACGTAGATGCCGGGCCCGACGCGGCCCTCCCGCAAGAGGCGATCGAGCCGCTCCCGCAGTCCCTCTTCCCAGGGGTCGTCGCGCAGGAGCATCTTGCCGACGCCGCCGTAGCCGACGAGACACCAGACGACCGGTAGCTTCCGGCCCGGTTCCAGGGTCTCGGGGACGACCAGGTGCAGGTCGCGCTCGACCGGGTCGCCGAGCGGGTTGCCTTCGAGGAGACGGCTCCGGAATCGTTCGACCACCACGCGGAAGCGCTGAGTCATGGCTTCTCCGTCTTGTGCCCGCGGAGGATATCGCCGATTATCGTTTCGCCCGCCATGGACGTCCGCTGCGAGAAATGCAAGACAGAGTACGAGTTCGAGGACGACAAGATCACCGACGCCGGCGTGACGGTGAAGTGCACGAGCTGTGGGCACGTCTTCAAGGTGAAGAAGCGCGCGGCGCTCGTCGCGGTCGGTGGTGACGGCCACCATCCCGACGACGGCGACCCGAGCAGGCGCGAGTGGCGGGTCCGCAAGGCCAACGGCGACATCTTCACGTTCAAGGAACTGACCACGCTCCAGAAGTGGATCGTGGAGCGGAAGGTCGCCCGCGAGGACGAGATCAGTCTGACCGGCGAGTCGTGGAAGCGGCTCGGCAACATCGCCGAGCTGGCGAGCTTCTTCCAGGTCGTGGAGGCGGCGGATCGGGCGATGTCGATGCAGCCCCAGGTGACGCCGCAGCCGACTCCGTTCGCACCCCCCGGGGGGGTCTATCCGGCGTATCCGCCCCAGATGGCGTACCCGACCGCGCCGACGATGGCCGTCCCCCCCGCCGCCATGCCGACGCCTGCCCCGATGGGTGCACCGGTGTTCACGCCGCAGCCGCAGCCGGCGTTCATTCCCACGGGCGTTCCCCAGGGGCCGACTGGTGGGCTGTCAGCGGTGCCCAGGTCCCAGCGGCGCGCCTGGACCCCCGACGACGACGTGCCGCTCGACCAGGTGCTCAAGGCGGCCGGCCTGCGCCGGTTCCCGTGGAGGTGGGTCCTGCCGCTCATGCTCGGCGCCGCCGGCGCGGGAGCCTGGTACTACTACACGCACTACTGGCGGCCGGTGCACGGTCCGTTGATCCCGGCACTGGAGGCGACCACGGCGGCGCCCAAGCCGCCGGAGCCGAAGCCGGAAGTGCCGCCTCCACCACCGGCGCCACCGCCCACCGCGGCGCCCGCCGTCGAGGCGAAGGCTCCGACACCGGCCCCCGCGGCCGAACCCGAGAAGAAGGTCGAGCCGGCGAAGGCGCCCGCCGAGAAAGCCGTCGAAGCGCCGAAAGAGGCGGAGAAGGGCGCCAAGGCCGCGACCGAGAAGAAGGCCGAGGAGGCCGCCGCACCCGCGGGGAAGAGCGTCGACTGGTACGTCGCGCAGGGCACCCGCCTGAAGGATCGCGGAAGGACGAAGCAGGCGCTGGACATGTTCGAGAAGGCCGTGGAGCTCGACCCCGAGAACGTCGAGGCGGTGACGGGCCGCGGCCTGTGCCTCATCGATCTCGAGAGCTACGCCGAGGCCGAATCGGCCTTCCAGGACGCGATGCGCATCACCGACCGCTACGCGCCCGCAATGATGGGAATGGCCGAGGCATACCGGCTCCAGAACAAGAACAAGAAGGCCATCGAGTACTACCAGAAGGATCTCGACGTGCTGCCCGACGGCCCCGAGGCCGACGTGGCCCGGTCGAACATCGAGCGCCTGAAGGAGTAGCTCGGCGAGCGGGGCCCGGGCTCCGACCCGCGAGCGTCTGTGGTTCAGCTTGAGGTGGCGCGCCTGGCGGACCAGCCCAGGACGAACGGACAGGTTCGTGGCGGTCTTGCGCGAGGCGTGCGCCAGGGACGGGCCCGCCATGCGCAGAGACCATGCGCATCAAGCGGACGGCCCCAGCCCCTCTCCCAGAGGGAAAGGGCATGGGGTATATGTTGCCGCCTCTCGGGAGCCGACATGGCCAACAAGCCCAGCACCACCGAAGACGAATACTTTGCGCGCGAGGACGCCGAGAAGAAGCGGAAGATCGCCCTCGATCAGCAGAAGAAGCTCGCCCAGGCCGAGCGGGACGAGCTGAAGAAGCTCCACTACATGCACTGCCCGAAGTGCGGGATGCAGCTGCACACGATTCGCTTCCGGAACATCGACATCGATCGCTGCTTCGCCTGCCATGGAACGTGGCTCGACAAGGGCGAGTTGGAGAAGATCGTCGGGCACGAGAAGGGCGGGGTCATGCGCTCGATCCTCAACATCTTCGGGAAGTCATGAAGCTCACGGCCGAACAGGTCCGCCATGTCGCCCGCCTCGCGCGCCTCGCGCTCCGCGACGAGGACGTGGAGCGCTTCCGCGCCCAGCTGTCGGCGATCCTCGATCACATCGAGCAGCTGAACCGCCTGGACACGAAGGACGTCGAGCCGACGGCGCACGCGACCGAGATCGCGAACTACCTCCGGCCCGACACGGTGCAACCGTCGCTCCCGCCGGATCGCGCGGTGGCGAATGCGCCGACCAAGACCGAAACGGCTGTGACGGTGCCGAGGATTCTCGACTGATGTCGCTGCTCGACCTCTCGCTGCTCGACCTGTCCCGAGCCCTCGCGGCGAAGGAGGCGTCCTCCCTGGAGGCGACGAACGCGGCGTTGTCGCGAATCGAGTCGACGGACGCGAAGCTCAAGGCGTTCTTGAGGGTGACTCCCGACCTGGCCCGGGAGCAGGCCAAGGCCGCGGACGACCGTCGCGCCCGGGGCGCGACGCTGGGTCCG
>JAWOLE010000219.1:0-2710 GCA_033853815.1 Thermoanaerobaculia bacterium | reverse complement strand
GAGGAGATCTGGAAATACGTCAACCCGCACATGCTCTACGCCAAGCACCTGGGCCTGCGGGGGAGCTACCGGAAGCTGAAGGAGGCGGGGGATCCGAAGCTCGCCGAGCTCGAGCGCGTCGTCGAGCGAGTGAAGGCCTCCGGCTGGATTCGGGCGAGCGGGATGTACCGCTTTTTCGGCGCGCGGTCCGACGGCAACACGCTCGCCCTGGTCTGCGGAAAAGACACTCTGGCGACCTTTACCTTTCCCCGGCAGGTCGCGGGCGAGCGGCTCTCGCTCGCGGATTTCGTCCAGCCGGTTTCCAACGGCGCGCGTCCCGACAGCGTGGCGTTGCTCATCACGACGGCTGGAGCGGGGGTACGCGAGAAGGCCGAGGAGCTCAAGGCGGCCGGCGAGTACCTGCTCTGCCACTGCCTGCAGGCGCTCGCCGTCGAGACCGCGGAAGCGGCGGCCGAGTGGCTGCACCGCAACATCCGCGAGCGCTGGGGCTTCCCCGATCCACCCGACCTGACGATGACGGACCGCTTCCAGGCGCGCTATCGCGGCAAGAGGTACAGCCCCGGATACCCGGCCTGCCCCGAGCTCTCCGACCAGGAGACGATCTTCCGGCTGCTGCCCGGCGGCAAGATCGGCGTCGAGCTGACCGAGGGTTTCATGATGGACCCCGAGGCCTCCGTCTCGGCCCTGGTCTTCCACCACCCCCAGGCCCGCTACTACGCGGTTTGATCAGTCCGGTCCGGGTTTGGTCACGAGGAGACGGGGGTCGTAGAGCGCGAAGGCGAGGAGGCGGGCGTTCGAGGCGGCGCTCTCTCGAATGGGCGGGATGTCGGCGGCGAACTCGAGCGTCCCGCGGCCGCGCGTGAGAAGGATCGGGACGGATTGCCGGCCGGACGTCTCGACGCCAATTTTCCCGCGCCAGACCTCGCGGCCGTCCTGGCGGAGAACGAGACGGCCCGCCGAGACGGCACGGGCGGCGAATTCGAGACGCAGCGCCGTCGCGTCCTTCGGCCACGCTTCGAGCGTCAGCCTGGTCTCGCCGCGGCTCCAGAACCAGACGTGGTCCCTGTCGTGCTCGCGGCTGTACGAGCCCTCGACGAGCCGGGCGACGCAGGCCGTGCCGCCGGCTCGGACCGCGGCGAACTCCGTCGGGTCGCGGGGAACGTCCTTGAGGGCAAGGAGGCCGGAGCCGACCGCGAGGTTCCCGGCCAGAAGCCACGCCAGGGAGGAGCGGTTCCGCCCGGCCAGGACGTTGAAGGCCAGCGTCATCGGCAGGAGGACGCGCGTCGCGGCGCCGGGATAGCCTTCCCAGACGGCCGGACCGAGGATGAGGAAGAGCGCGACGTAGGCCGCGCCGAGGCGCCACCAGCGATCCTGAATCCGGGGTCGCGCGACGAGATACACCGCCTGGATGGTCAGGGCGAGGGTGGCGAGGATCGTGGTCCAGATGAGCGCGGTTTCCCCACTTGTCCGCATGTCCGTGAAGGTGAGACGCCACTTCTCGACCCAGCCGACCAGTGGCCAGCCGAGATTCCTCGCGCCGGCGCCGCTGGGTCCGATTCGCCAGCGGATGTAGCCGATCCACGCCGCCAGCGGAGCAACCGCGGCGGCGGAGCGTGCGGCGTTGCGGAAGGAGATCCAGGGGCGCTCCCAGAATCCGGGCAGCGCGAAGACCGAAGTCTCGCGCGCGAGTCCCGCCGCGGCGAGAGCGCCGATCGCCGCGGTCTCGCGGCCCCGCTCGGCGGCGAGCATCGCCCCGGCCAGGACCGTCAGGGCGATCAGATCGGTCAGCGCGAGGCGAACGCTGAAGAGCGCCCCTGCGGAGAAGAGCACGCCGGCCCAGGCGAGCCAGCCCCAGGCGTCCCGGACGGCGAGGAGCCGCCAGAGACACGCGGCGAGCAGGAGCCACGCGGCGACGTTCAGGAGGGAATAGACGTGGACGATCCAGGCCGGCTTGCCCAGGGCGAGCGCCCGGGCGAGGAGCGGCGCAAGGATCCGGCGCCCCCGATAGGCCAGGCCGTCCACGGCGCGAGCGAGCTCGGGCGCGGCGAGCGTCGGGTGGTAGGCGATCTGCGCGTAGAAGAACCCGTCGTAGCCTCCGGTGTCGCGATAGACGAACACCGGATGCTCGCGAAATGCGGCGATCTTCGTGTCGTCGTTGGAGGAGTCGAGCTGGAGAAAAGACGTGAATCCGTAGACCGGGTGCCAGAACCTTGCGACGAGCCCCAGGAAGAGAAAGACGGCCGCCACTCCGGCCGCAAGCGCCGTCGAGCGCCCGCGCACCGCGGGTCTATCCATGCCGGCGCCGGACGAGCAGGTGGCGGGGACCGATCGGGGGCGACAGGGCGGCAATCATACCGGCGCAAGCTCACGCTGGTGGATCTCCGCCCTTGCTGCAACCTTTGGCTCCTCCTGGGGTGTTTAGGGCTTTGAAGTGTAAGTTGCTTGACGAACATTCAGCAATATTGTCAAATGTAAGAATGATCGACTCAAAAGACGCAGAAATACTGAATATGCTGCAGGAGAACGCAAGGGTCTCGAACGCAGAGATCGCCCGGCGGCTGCGAGTCGCGCCGTCGGCCGTCTTCGAGCGGGTTCGGAAACTGGAGGAGAAGGGGATTCTGCGCGGCTATCACGCCGAGGCCGAGCCGAAGGCGCTGGATCTCGGGCAGCTCGCCTTCATGTTCATCCGCTCCAACGACCGGCCGGGGGC
>JAWOLE010000218.1:0-28304 GCA_033853815.1 Thermoanaerobaculia bacterium | reverse complement strand
ATCCGAACCCAGCCCTCGTCCCTGACACCCGACACCTGGAACCTGAAACCTGTATTTCCCCTGGCACCTCAAACCTGACACCTCAGCTCCCCAGGGGCCACCGGGACTTCGCCGCGACCGACTCCAGCGGAGGGGCTCCCTGCCGTCGAAAGCGGAGCAGCCCCGCCCACGCGATCATCGCGGCGTTGTCGGTCGTGAGCGCCCTTTCCGGCAGCAGGACGGCGACGCCGTTCTCCTCGCCCCATCGCGCAAGCGTCGCCCGCAGCTCGCTGTTGGCGGCCACGCCTCCCGAGAGCGCGAGTCGGCGGATCCCCTCCTCGCGGTGGATGCGCTCCACGCGCTCGAGGAGCGCCCCGACGATCGCCCTCTGAAACGAGGCGAACAAATCGATCATGTCCCGGTCGAGGCTCGCGGCATCCACGGGATTTCCCTCCACGCCGCGCTTCTCGAACTCGCGCAGCATGGCCGTCTTCAATCCCGAAAAGGAGAAGTCGTTCGAGCCGTCCGACAGCCGTCCGATCGGAAGCCTGTAGCGGTTTCCGTCGCCGCGAAGGGAGATCCGGTCCACCACCGGGCCGCCAGGGTATGGAAGCCCGGCCCGCCGGGCCACCTTGTCGAACGCCTCGCCGGGAGCGTCGTCGCGAGTCCGCGCGAGCGGCACGACTCGCCCCCCCTCCTCGACCCGCACGAGCTCGGCGTGCCCCCCCGAGACGACGAGGCCGTGGAAGGGGTAGGCGATCGGGAGCGCTGGCTCGCCTCCGGTGTGCAGATGAGCCGAGTAGAGGTGCCCCTCGAGATGGTTGACGCCCACCAGAGGCAGCCCTCGCGCGAAGGCGAGCGCCTTTGCCGCCGAGAGTCCGACCAGAAGCGCGCCGATCAGCCCCGGTCCGGCTGTCGCGGCGACCAGACCGATGCCGGGTAGTTCCACTCCGGCCAGCGCCAGCGCTTCCTCGAAGACGACCGGCAGATTTTCCAGGTGAGCCCTCGCCGCGAGCTCCGGAACGACTCCTCCATAGGCCGCGTGGGTCCGCATCTGGGAGGCGACGACGTTCGAGAGGATCCGGCCCTCGCCATCCAGGACGGCAACGGAGGTCTCGTCGCAGGAGGTTTCGATGCCGAGGACGACCATATCGAAGAGGTCACTCTAATCGACGGAGTTTCAGGGCGGCTTGCTTCGCCCGACCGGGAGGGTCGTCGGCCGAAGAGACAGGATCGATCCGCGCAATTGGCGTATTCCGGTCGAGCACGAGGACAGTCTTCGCCCGCCAGGCACTCCCCGAAAGCCATTGTTTGTGAGACACTCTTGCGTCGGAAAAAAACCCATTCCTGGCTCGCGCACGTCCTGGACGAATTCTTGTCGGAAGATCGAAAAATTTGCGCCCGAATTTGACTCGCCTATCGTGGAGGCTCCGGCTAAATAGCTTCAATGCAATGAGAAGCTTGACTCAACAATCTGGTACGTCTCTTGTAAGGGAAGACGCCGGGGAAAAATCTACTTTGGCGGAGAAGTTCTCCCGGTCCGTCCTCTCAGGCCGGACACGGTGATCGGAGGACCTCGTGGACACCCGTAAGAGATTGCTTCTTCAAATCAAGCGCGCGGGCCTTGCTGCCGCCATCCTGATCGGGTTGGGACTCTGGCCGCAGTTGATCCGCGGTCGAATGGTCAAACTCGCTCAGACGCCGGAAGGGGCAAGGAGCTTTCGAAGGGCGACCACGAATCCCGACTGGTCTTCCGATCTGAGCTCCGTGGCGGTCAACGCCGACGGCCAGGTCTTCGCGGCGGCTGGCGGGGACTGCGGAAACGCGGGCGGAGAAGGCATCTTCCGCTCCTCCGACAACGGCGAGACCTGGGCGCGGCTCGCCGACGGGCTTTCGGCCACGAGCGCGAGGTCCCTGGTGATCTCGGAGTCCGGGGCGATCTTCGCGGGGACGAACGACGGCGTTTTTCGATCGACCGACAACGGCGACACGTGGGCGCCGACATCCTTGCGCGGCGTGGACGTCAGCACGATGGCGAGTCGCTCCGGGATTCTCTTCGCCGGCGACGGGTGCGCCTGCTCCGGCCTCTACCGGTCCCGGGACGACGGAGTCACCTGGGAGCACGTCAAGGCGCTCGGGGCGGCCTGCGTGAAGGGCCTGGCGATCGACGCGGCGGGCGGGGCCTTTGCCGCGACCGCGGACGGCCTCTATCGCTCCCCGGACAGGGGCGACCACTGGATCTCCGCGAACGACGGTCTGACGACCCGGGCCTTCGAGAGCGTCGCGGTTGCCGGCCCGGACGACGTGTTCCTCGGGTCCGAGTCCGAAGGCATCTTCCGCTCGATGGATGGCGGCGTGAGCTGGGAGCCGATGGGACTCTCGGGCGAGCGCGTGAACGCGCTGACGACGAGTCCGGGCGGCGAGATCTTCGCGGGGACCGACACGGCGGTCTACTTGTCGGTCGACAACGGCGAGAGCTGGACGAACGTCGACCGGGGCTCGACCGGGTCGGTGAAGATCGGGGCGCTCGCGTATTCGCAGGGCGGCATCGCGTTCGCGGCCGCCGGCCGGAACATCCTGCGGACCGTCACCCGGACCAGGGGCGATCCCCGCTGGAAACCCGCCGCGGTTGCCGCCGCGGCGCCGACTGTGGATTCCTCCGCGAGCGCCTCCGGGGCATTGGTCACGACTCTGACCTGGTCGCACACGGTGGGCGCCGGGACCAACCAGGTCCTGATTGTCGGGACGTCGATTTTCCTGAGCAACAAGAACAACACGGTCAGCGGCGTGACCTACGGTGGGGTTCCTCTGACGAGTGCCGGGTCCATCGCCGGGACGAGGACCAGGGCCCAGATCTGGTACCTCGTCAGTCCCGCCCAGGGCACGGCCAACGTCGTGGCGACGCTTTCGGCGGCGGCGGACATAGCCGCCGGGTCCACCTCCTTCAACGGAGTCGATCCCGCGACCCCGCTGGGGGCCTTCGCGTCGGCGACGGGATCGACCGCGGCTCCTTCCGTCATCGCCCAGACGATCGCCGGAGCCTCGATCGTCATCGACACCCTGGCGGCCGAAGGGGATTCCTTGAATGCGACGGCCGGCCCCGGACAGACCGCTCAGTGGAACCTCGCGACGGGCCAGACCAACGCGGACGTCCGAGGAGCCGGCAGCGTCGAAACGTCGGCGCAGCAATCGGTCCAGATGACGTGGACTTTGACGGCGGGCAAGCCCTGGGCCCTCGGAGCCGTATCGCTCAACGGCGTCGGCGCCTGCTGCGGGGCATGCGTCATCACGTACCCCTACTTCGACCCCAACCACGCGAGGACGAGCGTCATATTCAACGAGAACGAGCAGCTCGCAGGAGTCAACGGGCCGCCGCAGGGATGCCTGCTCGCGCAGACTGCCGCAATCATCGGCTGGTACAGCGACGAGCACGCCTTGACGCTCGGCGTGCGCCAGGTCAACGTCATCACGCAGAAGACCTGCACGGGCGGATCGAATCCCGGCGCCGCGTGCACGTCAAACACCCAGTGCACGGGGGGAGGCAAATGCGTCGGGACGGCGACGACCAGCACCTATCCGGTGTCCCCGCTGAACAAGGACCCCTTCCACGCGACGACGCACCCTCAGGATTTCCCGGCGGGTACGACAGTCGCGCTGCAGACCGGCACGAACGCCCTGACCGGGGACCAGGCGGGGACGGACACCAACAACTGCCCGAGCGGCACGGATCCCAACGGCTGCGGGCGGCCCATGTGGCCCGTGCTCTTCGTCACCGACATCACCGACAACCCGACGAGCACGGCCGGGGACTGGCAGTTCGACAACCCTCACACCAACGACCCCACCGACGTCTTCGGAACCTGGAAGTCCGCGGTCCGGAACGTTGACCAGACGGTCTCGCCCGCGGCCGTCAGCGTCGTGCCGGACGCCGACCCGATTCGGAACTTCTGGAACCTGGGCCCCGGCGCCGATCCGGTTCCTCCGGGCCTGGCGAGTCTGGGCTACGGCACCGAGGTTCGGTGGAACCTGGAGGACAGCAACAACATCCCTCTCGTGGTGGACCAGAACGGCAACCTTCTCGTGCCCAACCGCAAGTATCGCCTGCAGGTCCTGGTGCACGACGGCGACCAGAACAAGAGCGGCGGAGACGCCGGACAGGGCTGTGCCGTCACGATCTTCCAGGAGCAGTGCACCCCCACGCCCACGCCCACCTCGCTCACCGGAACGCCGACAAACACTCCGACCCCGACGCCGACCAACACCCCGACGGAGACGCCGACTCTGGCGCCGGTGCTCGCCGACCTCTCGGTCACGAAGGCCAGCAACCCCACGTGCGTCGCCGTCGACATCCAGAGCTTGAACGGCGACGTCTACACCTGTTCGGGGAGTGACAACACCACAAATCCGTGCGGCGGAACGCTGTCGGATACCGTCGTCTACACGATCGGAGTGAAGAACAGTGGTCCGGGAACCGCCGCCTCGGTAACTATCACCGACCCTCTCCCCCAGTACACAACCTTCTCGGAATGCACCTTCGTCTCGCCGAGCAACCCCAATCCGACGCAGTGCTCCAGCTCGGGGACGGTGCCGGCCGTGGGCACGAACGGAACCGTGACCGTCACCATCGGTGATCTCGGGCCGTCGTCTCTCAACAACAGCGGCACCGTCACTTTGACGGTGATCGTCGATGGGAACGCCATCCTGAATGCCGGCAACGTCACGTTCCTCTCCAACAACGCGTCGGTGTCCTCGTTGACGGGCGACCCGAACTCGAGCAACAACCAGGTGACGATCAACAAGCCGACGGTCAACCATTGCCACCTGCCGACCCTGCGGCGCGTGCCAAACGACCGATGAGAGGGAGAGGATCCCCGCCGCGGCGGGGCGGCAGGCACTAGGGAACCTGAGAGGGGGCGGCGGCCGCGGCGAGCGACTCGGAGAACGGGGGCCGGCAGACCCCTCGATCCGTCACGATCGCGCTGATGTAGCGCGCGGGAGTGACGTCGAAGGCGACGTAGCGGGCCGCCACCCCCGGCGGCGCGATCGACTGGCCGCCAAGAGACAGGACTTCGGCGGAGCTGCGTTCCTCGATCGGAATCGCGGAGCCGTCGGGGCAGCTCAAGTCGATCGTCGTCGTCGGCGCGGCGACGTAGAAGGGCACGCCGTTCTCTTTCGCGAGCACCGCCAGCGGGTAGGTCCCGATCTTGTTGGCCGTGTCGCCGTTGGCGGCGATGCGATCGGCGCCGACGACGACGGCCCGCACCTGCCCGCGGGAGAGGAAGTGCCCGCCCATGCTGTCGGTGATGATCTCGACGGGGATCCCGTCACGCGCGAGCTCCCAGGCGGTCAGCCGCGCCCCCTGAAGGTAGGGCCGCGTCTCGCACGCCAGGACCCGCACCGCCTTGCCGGACTCGACGGCCCCCCGGATGACTCCCAGCGCGGTCCCGTAGCCGGCCGTCGCAAGCGCCCCGGCGTTGCAGTGGGTCAGGACGAGACTGCCGGCGGCGAGCAGGTCCGCGCCGTAGGCGCCGATGCGCCGGCAGGCCTCGAGGTCCTCCTCGGCGATCGCGTCCGCCTCGGCGATCAGCGCCTTCTCGATGTCCCCGGCTGAGGATCCCTGGACTTCCCGGAAGCGCCGCAACATTCTGTCCAGGGCCGCGAAGAGGTTGGCGGCAGTCGGCCGGGTCGCCGCAAGCAGGCGCCGAGCGGTCTCGAACCGCTCGGCGGGCGGAGTCGTCGCGCCGCTCCTCATGGAAAACGCGGCGCCGTAGGCCGCGGCGACTCCGATCGCGGGCGCGCCGCGCACCGCCAGGTCGCGGATCGCGAGCGCGATCTCGGGCGGGTGCGTCAGGGTCTGCCAGACTTCCCTGGCCGGCAGCATCCTCTGGTCGAGGAGCTTCAGAGAGACGCCTTCGCGATAGAGCGGCCGGAAGACGGGAAGGCTCATCCGCAATCTTGAGGACGCCGGCGGGAAGGCACCGTCAGCGGCTTTCCTGGACGACCAGCCCGACCCCGCCGCCGCGCGGGTCCGCGACCGCGGTCATGACGCCGTCGGCCGCGCGCGCAATCGCGTGGACCCGGCCGATCGGGTTGTCCTGGACTTCCCTCTGGACGACGACGTGTCCGAGCTTCTCGAGCGCCGCGACCCAGGCCGTGTCGAAACGGCCGCGCTCGATCTGGATCTTGTCGGGGAGATCCTGCTGGTGGAAACGGGGGGCGGCGACGGCCTCCTCGAGCGTTTCGCCCCGGACGAGGACTCCCAGAAGGACCTGAAAGTTCGTCGTCGGGATCGTCGAGCCGCCCGGCGTGCCCCAGACGAAGGCGTTGCGGCCGCCGACGACCGCGATCGACGGGCACATGGCCGAGAGCATCCTCTTGCCTGGCGCGACCTCGTTGACCTCCCCCTGAACGAGCCCGTACTTGTTGGGCTGGCCCGGCCTGGTCGCGAAGTCGTCCATCTCGTTGTTCCAGAGGAACCCGAGGCCCGGGGCCACGCGCGCGTTGCCGAAGGAGTCGTTGATCGTCGTCGTGACGGAAACCGCGCCGCCCGCGGCGTCCATGACGGAGAAATGCGTCGTCGAAGGCTTTTCCCCGGGCAACCCGCGGAGAGCCTCGATCGGGGTCGCGCGATCGGCCCGGATGCCGGCGGCGATCGCCTTCAGGCGCGAAGGATCGGTCATGAGGTTCTGGCGCACGTGGCCGAAGGCCGGGTCGCCAAGAAAGCGGTTGCGGTCGTGAAAGGCGCGCTTCTCGATCTCCGCCAGGTAGTGGGCCGAGCCGGAGTCGTGTCCCTTGAACTTCTCCACGCCGACGTCCTCGGCAAGCATCGCCATCTCCGCCAGCACCGGGCCCGACGAGGGCGCGGGTGGCGTGAGGATCTCCGCGCCGCGGAAACCAAAGCGAACGGGCGGACGGACCCTGGCCTCGTAACGGGCGAGGTCGCCCCGCGAAATCAGGCCCCCGTCGCGCTCCTGGCCCGCTTCGATCTGGCGCGCGACGCTCCCCCTGTAAAAGCCGTCGGCTCCGCGATCCCGGATCGTCGCGAGCGTACGGGCGAGGTCCGGCTGCTTCAACACCGAGCCGGGCGCGGGCGCCGAGCCTCCCGGCAGGAAGATGCGCGCGGTCTCGGGGTCCTTCGCCAGACGGTCCCGGTTCTTCGCGATCGACCGCGAGACGGCCTCGGAAACCGTGAAGCCGTCGCGGGCCAGCCGCACGGCCGGGGAGACCACGGTCCTCCAGGGCAGGCGCCCCGCCCGGCGGTGCGCCAGCGCCAGGCCGGCCACCGAGCCCGGCACGCCCGAGGACAGGGCTCCCTCGGTCGAAGACGGGACCGCCCCGTTCCTGTCGGGATGCACGTAGAGATCCCGCCGCGCTCCCCTGGGAGCGGCTTCGCGGAAATCCACGACGAGCACCCGTCCCCGCGCGTCGCGGGAAATCCAGAACCCGCCGCCGCCGATGTTGCCCGCCTCCGGCCAGGTCACCGCGAGCGCGAAGGCCACCGCGACGGCCGCGTCCGCCGCGTTGCCGCCTCTCTTCAGGATGTCGATGCCGACGCGCGCAGCCGTCTCCTCGGCAGCGGCGACGGCTCCGCCGCGTCCCCGGGCGACCTGATGCTCGCCGCCGGCGGCCTGCCCGGCGACCAGGAGCAGGGTGAGGAAGCCCGCCAGCCGTCTCATCCGCGCAATTCTATGTTCAGGGACCCGGGCCCCGGCGGCCCATGACCCGCGAGTCCCATTCTCAAGTTCGTTAAGATTCCACCCCGGTGAAATCCCTTCGCGATCTCGACCTCAACGGAAAGCGGGTCCTCCTTCGAGTCGACTTCAACGTGCCCCTCTCCGAGGGTCGGGTCACCGACAGGACGCGCATCGAGGAGACCCTGCCGACCGTGCGCCTGGCCGTCGAGAAAGGCGCTCGCCTGATCTGCGCCTCGCACCTGGGCAAGCCGAAGGGAAAAGTCAAGCCCGAACTCTCGCTCGCGCCCGTGGCCGTCGCGTTCGCCGAGGCCCTGGCCCGCCCGGTTCGCTTCGTCGAAGCCTGCGTCGGGCCGGAGGCCGAGGCCGCCGCGGGAAGCCTCGGCCCTGGAGAGGTGCTGCTCCTGGAGAACCTGAGGTTCCATGCCGGCGAGGAGTCCAACGACCCGGAGTTCGCCCGTGGGCTCGCCGCGCTCGCCGATGCCTACGGAGACGACGCCTTCGGCGCCGCCCACCGCGCTCACGCCTCGGTCGTTGGAGTTCCCCGCCTGATGCGCGAGAAGGCGGCCGGCCTGCTCCTCGAAAAAGAGGTCCGCGAGCTGTCGCGCCTGCTCGAGCCGGAGCGGCCTTTTGCCGCGATCCTCGGGGGAGCCAAGATTTCCGGCAAGATCGACGCCCTGCTCGCGCTCGCCCGCCGCGCCGACGTTCTTCTCATCGGAGGAGGCATGGCGAACCACTTCGTGCGCGCCCTCGGCCTTTCCGTCGGCCGCTCCCTGCTCGAAGAAGACAAGGTCGCCGTCGCTCGCGAGGTCCTCGACCTCTGCAAGAAAGAGGGGAAGACGATCGCGCTCCCCTCCGACTTCGTCGTGGCGAAATCACCCGAGGACGCGAAGGGGGCGCGCACGGTCGGCATCTCGAAGATCCCCGAGGATTCGATGGCGCTCGACATCGGCGAGAAGACGATCGAGCAGTTCGAGCGGCTGCTGGCGCCGGCCCGAACCATCTTCTGGAACGGGCCGATGGGAGTCTTCGAGCATCCTCCTTTCGACAAAGGCACCAGGGCTGTCGCCATGCTTCTGGCCGGGTCGCGCGCGGTGACCGTCGTCGGAGGAGGAGAGAGCGTCGCCGCGGTCAAGGAGGCCGGAGTCGCGCAGCGCTTCACGCACGTCTCCACGGGTGGAGGGGCTTCCCTCGAGTTCATCACCGCGGGGACTCTTCCGGGCATCGAGGCTCTCGAGGGTTGAGGTGTCAGGGATAAGGTTTCAGGGGAAATGCAGGTTTCAGGTGTCGGGTGTCAGGTTTCAGGCGAGCCTGCCTCCGACCCGGACACCTGACACCTGGCACCCGACACCTGTCTTTGACCTGAAACCTTAAACCTGACACCTGTGCACCTATTTGTCGCCAACTGGAAGATGAACAAGACGCGCGGAGAGGCGAGCGACTACGCGCGGGAGCTCGGCCGGCTGCTGGGCGAGCGCCTCCCCACCGTCGAGCTCGCCGTCGCTCCGCCCTTCACCGCGCTCGACGCCGCGCGGGACCCGCGCGGACGATGGTCGCTCGCGGCCCAGGACGTGGCGGGAGAAGCCGAAGGCGCCTACACCGGGGAAGTGTCGGCAAAGATGCTGGCCGAAGCGGGATGCCGCTACGTGATCGTCGGCCACTCGGAGCGGCGGCGGCTCTTTGGAGAGGGCGGAGCGGTTCTCGCGCGCAAGCTCGCCCGCGTCCGCGACGCCGGCCTGACTCCGATCTACTGCCTGGGCGAAACCGGGGACGAACGCGAAGAGGGATTGACGGCGGCGACGCTCGTGGCCCAGGTCGAGACCCTCTCGCGGGACCCCACCGACCTTCCCCTCGTGGTTGCCTACGAGCCCGTGTGGGCGATCGGCACTGGCAAAGCGGCCACAGCCGAAGACGTCGGCTCGGCGCGGGTGCACCTGTCGGAGCTCCTTTCCGGGCGCCGGGACCTGCGCGTCCTCTACGGCGGATCCGTGACCGCCGCGAACGCCTCGGAGCTGCTGGACGCCTCAGGAATGGACGGCTTCCTGATCGGAGGAGCGAGCCTCACCGCTTCGACGTTCGCCAGGATCGCAGGACTTCTCTAGCTGTCAGCCACGCCGTGGCGCCAGCGGTTGACTGGGAGACGGGGAGACCGGGGGACTGGGGGAAAAGGAATTTCTCTCACCCCGTCTCCCGGTCCCCTCCGTCCGCCGATCGAAGCGACGGCGCGCGTCTTGACGATGCGGGCGCTTGCACTTACACTGTTTGGCTCTTTTTCGAGGAGGCCCGGTGACAATCGGCTACATCGCCCTGATCGTCCTTTACGTGTTCATCTGCTTCTTCCTCGTCCTGGTGGTCCTCGTCCAGCAGGGCAAAGGGGCGGACATCGCCGGCGCCTTCGGCGGCGGAGGCACACAGACCGCCTTCGGCGCGCGCGGGGCGACGACGCTGCTTCACAAGCTGACGACCGGGGCGTTCATCGGATTCATTCTGCTGTCTCTGGCTTTGACGGTCCTTCAGGCCCGTCAGAGACCTTCGGTCGTCCGGAGCGTGACGCAGAAGACGACTCAGGGGGCGGTGCCGGCAATGCCCAAGCCCGCTCCGGCCGGCGGCGTGCAGGCAACGGGGCAGAAGCCCGGCGGCGCCCCGGTATCCGCTCAGGCCCCCGCGGCCCCCGCGCCGAACCCGGCGCCCGCGGCGCCCGCTCAGGCCCCTGCCCAGAAGAAGTGACGCCCGTGCCGTCGTGGTGGAATTGGTAGACACGTACGTTTGAGGGGCGTATGGGGCAACCCATGCCGGTTCGAGTCCGGCCGACGGCACCATTTCCCGCCTAGCCGCAAAACCTCTCCCCCCGAGTCATCCTGTCACTTCCACATCGGCGGCGGTCACGGACTGGGAGACTGGGAGAGCGGGAGACTGGGTGAGAGCTTCTGTTCTCCCAGTCCCCCGTCTCCCAGTCCCCCAGTTGTTCCCTTGTCACCCTAGCCGCTCTGTAAACTCGATCGTCCCTCGAAGCGTCTTCTTGCCATTAAGGGAGGTCGCATGATCCGCCGGGCGAGCCTGGTCGTTTTCTCGATGGTTCTCATGCTGGCCGCTTCGTCGGCGCGCGGGGCCTACTCGCCCGCGACGACGAGCGGCTGGTTCATCGTCGCCGGCAGAGTCGTGGGCTTCGGAGGAGCGCAGTTTCGGACCGATGTCTGGTTCTTCAACCCGGACGCGGCCAACAGCGCGACCTTCACTCTCACCTTCCACGGGCAGGTCGCGAATGGCCTTTCAGCGCCCGCGCCGATCTCTTCCGCGCCCATAATCCTCGCGCCGCGGGAGACCAGGTACCTCGCCGACGTGCTTCTCTCGACGGTACCCGCCGACGGTCAGGTCGGCGCGCTCGAGTGGTTCTCGACGATCCCCATCATGGGCGGCATGCGCAGCTTCACGGCCCCGAGCGGCTGCACGGGAGGGACCTTCGGAGGTTTCCAGCCCGGCATCCCGACGACGGAATCCATGGCTTCCAAACAGAGCCCGACGGATTCCTCCAACGTCCTGCAGATGTTCGGGACGAATTCCGGGGATCCCAGCTACCGGACGCAGCTGGACGTGACGAACACCTCGCCCGTATCCGTGCAGATCGAAGTCCGAGTCATCGATCCCGTCACCGCGGTCATCTACGGAGGGACGCAGACCTTCTCGGTCGCTCCGAAATCCCTTCTGCGCGTCGGGCGGATCCTCGAAACGGTCGGCGCGCCGCTGATAGACGGCCTTCGCGTGACGGTCGCGATCGCGTACGGGACGGTGGTTCCGACGGGCGGCGTGCTGGCGGTCGCCTCGACGCTGGATAACCGCAGCCAGGACCAGTACGCCTTCATCGGCCAGCGCCAGAGCGGCACCGTCGTCCCCGCGGAAGCCCTCCCCCTCGAAGTAGTTCCTTAGGAGTTTTCACAGGCAACGCCTCACTTTGTTCGCGGTGCGCGTAGTCTCCCGACGGAGGAGGGAGGAGGCGCGCGCCGCGGGAGCGCAGCGCTTGCGCGGGATCAGGGGCTCGTCCGAGCTCGCATCCGAGCGAGCCGAGCCCCGGCGCGCCGGAAGGCGCAGATCCCGAGCTAGCGCGGAGCGACGGTCAGGGGACGGGATCCTCGCCCCCTTTCGTAAAGGGATTGCAGCGCAGGATCCGGGCGCCGGCCAGGATTGCTCCCCGAGGCCATCCGTACCGCAGGATCGCCTCGCGGCCGTAGGCGGAGCAGGTCGGATGGAATCGGCAGTGAATGAGACCCGTGCGTTCGAACGCGTGCGAGAGGGTCAGCCGGTAGGTGTCGATGACGCCGACGGCGAGCCTGGCCCCGAGCTGCTCGCTTGGAGGTTTGATGGCGTCTCCGGCGGCGAATCCCGCCAGCGCGGCCAGCATCAGAGGGACCCAGACGGGGGACCGCGCGCGCTTCGGGGCTTCCGCCGGCTCCGCGTCAGAATCGGCCGGCATATCGGGAGACCAGCGGCACGATCAGCCGCTCCCCCTCCAGGGCCTTCACGATCGCCAGGATCGCGATGATCGTGTAGAGGACCAGCACGACGAAGAAGACGATCGCGTAGAGGCAGGACAGTTGCGGGACGACGAGCCCGACGACGGTCGCGGCGATCAGCAGGGCCGCCACCGCGCCGGATAGCAGGAGGCCGTTGACCGCGTGCCAGCGGACCTCCCGGTTCTGTTTCGCGGCGAGAAGAGGAATGAAGCCGAGGAACGGCAGATAGCAAAGAATGAGCATCAGGGAAGGTCTCGCGCGGCGTTCCGACATGTCGGATCTCGGGCGGAGGATATCCCGGGTCGGTCGTGAGCCGTGAGCCGCGAACCGAGACGCCCGAGAGTCGTATCCGGCTAACGGCTAACGGTTAACGGGTCTTGAGGCGGATGGATCCGTTGATCGTCTCGCAGTGCAGGGACTCCGAACCGCCGTTGTAGGACCCCCGGGCTTCCTTCGGCCCGTGCCGCCCCTCGACGGCGAGGTCCATGTCCCCTTCGATCCGGCCATTGACCGTCTGGAGGTCGTAGCGGACCGACGAGCTGCGGTCGAAAGCCACCTCGACCGAACCGTTGACGGTCTCGAGCTCGCATCTCTTGAGCGGCCCCTGGAAGGAGATGCGAAGCGCGCCGTTGACCGTGTTCGCTCGCACGGGTCCCCGCACCTGGTCGAGCTCGATCGAGCCGTTGACGACGTCGCAGGAAACCGAGTTGGCGAACCCGTTCGCCTGGACCTGGCCGTTGGTCGTCTCGAACCGCACCCCGGTGCCCGCGGGGACATGCAGCTCGTAGTCCACCCGCGGGTTGTGCCAGCCGAACTCGAGGAAACCGAACAGCTTGTGGCGGCGCGGCGTCACGGTCTCGATCCGGATCTCGTCGCCGGACTTGCGGACCCGGATCTCCGTGAGCTTCAATTCGTCCTCCCGTCCGCTCGGGACGGTTTTGACCGCTCGGACCCTCAGGTAGTTCCGGTCCCAGGCCACAGCGTCGATCTTCCCGTTGACGTTCTGAACGGCGATTCGCGAAACCCCTTCCATCGAAAAGGCTTTCTCGAACACCTCCTCTTGCGAGGCGGTCAGGACGCCGGCCAGCGCCAGAAGAAACGCCGCCAGGACGAGCTTTTTCATAGCCTCGGTATTCTCTAACGAATTACGCGAAAAAAGGTTCTCACCCGGAAATTCCGATCCAAAATCCAAAATCTGAAATCTAGAATCGGGAGGGAGGCCCCCTCGGAAGGCTCTGACCGCCCGACGCCAGCCGCAAGCCGCCAGCCGCTCCTCGCCGACTGCCATCTGCACTTCGAGGGATGCCTTTCGGCGGAGTTTCTCGAGCGGCTCGCCCGCCGGGCCGACCACCCGTTCGCGGATTCCGCGGTTTTCGAGCGGAGACGGCGCTCGATCAGAGACGACGCCGGGTTCCTGGCCATCTACGCGGACGTCTGTCGCCTCTTCCGCCGCCCCGAGGACTATGGAGAGGCTGCCCGCGCCATCGGGCGGTCCCTGGCCTCGGACGGGGTCGCTTACGCGGAGATCTACGTTTCGCCCGCGATCTTCTCCCGGATCGGCCTGGACGAGGCGGCCTGCCTGGAGGCGATCGACGAAGTCTTTCGTGAGCGTCCGGGCGGCTGCGACTGCCGCATCCTGCTCGACGCCGTGCGCCAGTGGGGGCCCGAATCGGCCGAGCGCGTGCTCGACCTGCACGAGAAGAAGCCCCTGCCGTCGGTCGTCGGGTTCGGCTTGGGGGGCGACGAGAGGGCGGCCCCGGCCGCCGCTTTTGCCGGCGTTTACACGCGAGCTCGCGCGCTCGGTTTGAAGACCGCCGTGCACGCGGGCGAGTGGGCGGGTCCCGATTCTCTCGAGCAAGCCCTCGACGCCCTGCGGCCGGACCGCGTGGACCACGGCATCGCGGCGGCGGCGAGCGAGGATCTCACCGAGCGGCTGGCGGACGAGCGCACGACGCTCTGCGTGGCACCCTCCGGCAACGTCGCCACCGGCGCCGTGAAGAGCCTGGCCGAACATCCCCTTCCCCGCCTGATCGCCGCGGGAGTCCGCGTCGCGCTCTCGGCCGACGATCCGCTGCTCTTCGCGACGACGACGGCGAACGAGTTCCGCCGGGTCGAAGAAACCTTCGGACTCGGCGAGGACGCCCTGCGGCGCCTGGCGGAGAATTCCTGGCGAGCGGCCTTTCGGCCGAAACGGCAGCGGGACGCGGGAGCGGCCGCCCTGTCGGCCTGGAACCCTCCCGGCCGTCAGCTCTCGGGCTCGAGCTCGTAGGAGAGGCGCGCTCTCTCGAGCGCTTCCAGCAGCGCCGGCAATCGCGACCGCAGCACTTCGAGGTGAAGCACCGGCCGTTCGCCGAAGCTCTCGCCGGCCAGCGTCACGTCGGGCGGCCGCACGAGCCTGCGCGCGCTTCCGAGTTTCTCGTACGGACAGGTCACGAGCACGAGGAGAGTCTCCCGGCGGGCGACGCGGCCGGCCGCCGCGATGGCGCGCCCGGCGGCCTCGCGGTAGGCGCGCGACAGCCCGCCCGTGCCGAGCTTGGTTCCGCCGAAATAGCGGACGACCGCGACAAGAACATCCGTCACGCCGGCCGACTCGATCGCCGAGGCGATCGGCTTGCCGGCCGTCCCGGAAGGCTCCCCCGCGTCCGAGGCCCGGCGCGAGGCGGCGTCGCCCGATCCGATCTTCCAGGCGAAGGCGACGTGCGTCGCGTCGTGATATCGCCGCTTCAAGCGAGCGACGGCTTCGGCCGCCTCCTCCGGGTTCGAGACGGGATACGCGAACGCGAGGAACCTCGAGGCCAGCTCGCGTACTTCGCCGCTTCCCTCGCCGGCCGGCACCAACCGTTCATCCATGGACGTGAAACGTTAAACGTAAAACGTTAAACGTAAGACATGGTCGGCCGGTGGCTCATGCCTCGTTTCACGTTTGACGTTTGACGTTTAACGGCCCGCGAGGGTGTCTTCATAGAGCTTGCGGTAGCGCGCCACGGCCGCCTCCTCGGGGAACTCCTCGACCGCCCGCCGGCGAGCCTCCCGAGAGAAGGCAGCGAGCTTCTCTTTGTCCCGCAGCAGCGAAAGAGCGGCCTCCGCCATGCCGTCCACGTCTCCGACGGGCCTCAAGAAGCCGCTCCGGCCGTCTTCGACGACTTCCGGGAGGCCGCCGACCGCCGTCCCGATGACCGGCAGCCCGCAGGCCATGGCCTCGAGCGCCGCCAGTCCGAAGGACTCCGCGTCGGACGGCAGCAGGAAGATCTTTCCGACCGGCAGGATGGTCTCGATCGACGGGACGTTGCCGAGAAAGATCGTCCGGTCCTCGAACCCTCCTTTGCTGGCGAGGCGCTCCGCCATGGAACGATCGGGGCCATCCCCGATCAGCAGAAGCCGCGCCGGCACCTGCCTGCGCACCCGGTCGAAGATCGCGAGGACGTCGCCGACGCGCTTGACCGCCCGGAAGTTCGAAACGTGAACGAGCACGCATTCTCCCTCCCGGCAGAAGGCCTGTGCGTAGGGGGAAGCCTCGCCGGGACGGAAGAGGTCGCTGTCTACGAAGTTGCCGATGACTTCGACTTTGCGGCGGATTCCGAACTCCCGCAGGGTCACGTCGCGCAGGTAGCGCGAGACGGCCGTGACGGCGTCGCTCTTCTCGATTCCGTAGCGCGTGATGGGCAGATAGGAGCGGTCCTGTCCCACGATCGTGATATCGGTCCCGTGCAGCGTCGTCACGACCTTCAACCGGAGCCCGTTTCCGACGCTCATCTCCCGCGCCAGGATCGCCGAGATGGCGTGCGGCAGAGCGTAGTGGACGTGGAAGAGATCGAGCCTGGCATGAGCTGCGACCTCCGCCATCTTCGTGGCGAGGGCAAGCGTGTAGGGAGGAGACACGAAGAGCGGATACGTGGGCGCGACCACCTCGTGGAAGAAGACCCGGGGCCTGGGCAGGCCCAGCCGCGAGGGGAGCGCGTAAGAGATGAAGTGGACCTCGTCCCCCCGCTCGGCCAGCGCCACGCCGAGCTCGGTCGCCACGACCCCGCTCCCCCCGAAGGTGGGGTAGCAGGTGATGCCGATCCTCACGCGGCGCCTCGCGCCGCGTGAGGGAATTCCAGGTTCCAGGTTCCAGATTCCAAGGAGCGCGGAAGTTCACCTGGAACCTGGAATCTGGAATCTGGAACCGCGCCGGGCGCCGAAAGATCTCCGATGAGCATGGCAATCACGCGCGCGGCGCTAGAAGCCCGGCTCGAAGCCCTCGAAGGCCGCGATGGGGTCGTCGATGCGCGGCGGCCTTCTCGAGACGAATCCCTCGCCGAATTCCACGCCGATCAGGAACCCGAAGTGCCGCGCACGCGCGTCGATCATCTTCAGGAAGGTTTCCTGGGAGAGGATCGTCTCCGGCTCCGTCGAGGAGGGATCGTGGAACTGGCTCGAATAGGCGAGGATCGCCTCCCGGCGCTTCTCCATCGCCCCCGTCACGTCCACGACGAACGTGGGCGGATGCAGGTAGGCCCCGGAGAAGTAGATCGTCTGCTGGGGGCGGTGGGCGGGATGCCGCGTCGGGAGCTTGCGCAGCCCCGCGTAAAACGCGGCGTCCGTCACGAGCCTTCCCGCGCGGCCGTGGTCCGGATGCCGGTCCTCGGGATAGGTCGTCAGGATGAGCCGCGGCTTCTCGCGCCGGATGACGTCGATCAGGACGATCTCGTTCTCGCGGGTGGCCGCGAGCCCTCCGTCGCCGAAGTCGAGCGTCTCCCGGAAGGCTGCGCCCAGGATCTCGGCCGAGCGCCCGGCTTCCCGCGCGCGCCGCGCCGCGTCACCGCGCGTGCCCATCTCGCCCCGCGTCAGGTCCACGATCCCGAACCGACCGCCCCGCTGCGCGAGCCGAACGAGGGTCCCCGCGCAGCCGAGCTCGATATCGTCGGGGTGCGCCGCGATCGCCAGGACGTCAACCGGCATGTACGCTCTCCGCTTGCGCGGGCCGGTCGGCCCCGAGGGCCACGATCCGGGCGCCTTCCGTCGAGCACGCGGCGGCCTCCCGGATCGCCGCGAGAGCTTCCCGGCCGTAGGCGAGCAGGGGCACGAGCGGCGGATAGAGACGCTCGGCCGGAACGCCTCCGGGAAGAAGCATGGTCTCCAATTTGCGGCGCCTCTTCGAAGCGGTCTCGTCTTTGCGCTCGGCCGCCTTCTGGATCCGTTCGCCGAGCTGTTCGAGCTGGTACGAGACCTTGCGCCGCGCCGTCTCGAGGGCGCCCGCGAGCGAGGGATCGAGGTTCCGCAGGCCGGGCTCGAGACCCGACATCTTCGCTTCGACGTCGGAGGCGAGGCCCGAGAGCACGCGGGCTTCGGGAACCTCGGGGGCCGGCCGTGGCGGCAGCGGCTGCAGGAGCCGCGAGGGCTCGATGCCGAGGATTTCCGCCACACGCCTCTCCGGCGGCCCGACCAGGACGAGGTGTGACCGCGGAAACAGGACCGGGCGTTCGAGCCCGAAGACCGGATAGAGAGCGAGCGCCTGCGCGTGGTAGGCGATCTCCGCGGCCCCCAGAACGCTCACGGCGGCCGGCAGGAGGAACGACTTGAAGACGGGACGCGTCAGGACGTCGGTCGAGGCCCAGGCCACGCCGCTCGAGATCGCTTGGACCGACCGGTCGAGATCCTCGATCCGGCGACGCTCTCCCTCTTCGACGCGGAAGAAGGGGAAGATCTCGGGCCGGAACGCGGCGGGCGCCTCCCGGCCGGAGCGCTCGAGGCGCAGGGTGACTTCCCGCAGGGCTTCGCGGACTTCTCGTTGCCGGCTCGCGGCCTGCAGGAAGAAATCCGCCGCCGCGACGCGCAGGGGCTCGCTGCCCGGATCGAGGACGAGCAGGGGTTCGTCACCGACCAGGTCGAAGAGCGTCTCGATGAAGGCCTCTCCGTAGGGGACGCCGGGGGCATACCGGCCGGCGAAGGCTTCGAGGATCTCCCCGGCCTCCGGGGAGCGGGCATCGGGGCGGAAGGCCTCGACGATTTCGCGGGTCTTCTCCGGCAGAGGAATCGCGCCGACCGGCCTCCGATTGGAGCGATCCGCGCCTTCCAGGATCAGGATCTGGGGCTCGTCCCTGTCCGGGCGCGCCGTGCACGCGATCTCCGCCAGGTCGTGGTCGTCGGTCAGGGCCCAGAAGACCGGCGCCGCGGGCACCCCGGCCTCGCGAAGCTGCCGGGCCACACGGATCGCGTCGAAGGCCTTCGTGATCGTGAACAGGGGGCCGGTGAAGAGGCCTACCTGGTGTCCCGCGAGGACGGCGACGGCGCGTCCCGCCGCGAGATCCGCCGCGAGAGCGCGCGCTCCCGCGACCCGGGACCGGAAGGCTTCCGCCGGGATGCGCGCGCGTCCGCCGAGAAGGGACCGGCCGCGGACGATCGCCGCTTCCGGCGTGGGTCGGTCCGGATAGAACTCGGGAAGGCCCCGCAGGAACTCGAGGAAGAGCGGGGAGAGGCCCGGATAGAGATCGAAGGGGATCGTGCCGCTCAACACGGCTTCCTCGCCAGGACGATCAGGCGGGGGGAATCACCGTCCGCCGGCCCTCCTCCGAAATCCCCCCAGGTCGCCTCCACCGTGAGCCCGGCGCCGCGAAGCATCGCCGTCAGCTCCTCGGCCGTGTAGGCGCGAACGCTTTCGCGGAAGGTGGCCGTCGAGCCGCCGCGGCGGACCTGGATCTGCTTTTCCACGCGCCGCGTCTCCGGATTCCACCAGCGGCGGATCCTGTACTCCCGCTCCCCCGTGGAGCGGCTCTCCCTCTCGACCAGGCGCGCGAGCACGTAGTCGCGGCCGAAGGTATCGCAGAGGAACCGCCCTCCGGGCGCGAGCACGCGTTCGACCTCCGTCACGACCGCCACGTTGTCCGTCTCGCGCAGAAAATACCCGAAGCTCGTGAAAAAGTTCACGACCGATCGGAAGGCGCCGTCGACAAAAGGGAGCGTCCGCATGTCTCCCCGGACCAGGCGCAGCGTCGGGCCGCGGGCCCGGGCCAGTTCCAGGAGCGGCAGGGAATAGTCGAGACCGATCGGGGCCAGGCCCGTCTCGGCGAAACGCAGCGAGTGCCGCGCCGAGCCGCAGCACAGGTCGAGCAGGGGCATCGGATCGGCGTCCAGGCGCGCGAGCGCGAAAGCGACTTCCCGCCGCGCCGACTGGAGATCGCGGTACGGATACAGCTCGAGGTACTCCTCGCCGAACCAGGACTCCCACCAGGTCATGCGGCCCGGGATTATGGCAGGCCGGCTCGGCCTTTCCGCCGCGTCGATCGCATCCGCAGGGCCGCTTCGCGTTACAGTTGGGCCCGTGACCGAGCTTCGGTTTTCCTTCGACAGCAGCGAAGGACTGTCCGTCCGCGGGGATGTCCACCTGCCCGGCGCGAGGCCGGCGCCGTTCGTCGTCTGTCTCCACGGGTTCAAGGGTTTCAAGGATTGGGGATTCTGGCCGGAGACCGCGCGCCGGCTCTGCGCCGACGGCTACGGCGTCGTCCGCTTCAACTTCTCCCATTCCGGGGTCGGGGAGGACCCCCAGTCGTTCTCCGAAACGAAGCTCTTCGAGACGGGAACCTTCACGCGCGAGGTCGAGGACCTGCGGGAGGTTCTCTCGCGCCTCGTACAGGGTCGTTTGCCGGGCTGCGAAGGCGTCGAGGTCCCCGGCGTGGGCCTGCTCGGCCACAGCCGCGGGAGCGTTTCCGCGCTCGCCGTCGCGGCTTCGGGCGAGTTCCCCGTCCGCTCCGTCGCGCTCTGGAATCCCGTCTCCACGGTGTCATGGTGGGACGAGGAGACCCGCCGCCGCTGGCGGGACGCGGGCTTCTGGGAAATCGTGAACACCCGGACCGGCCAGGTTTTCCAGATGACGACCGCTCTGCTCGAGGACGCCGAGAAGAATCGGGACAAGCTCCGTCCGGCCGTAAACGCAGAAAGACTCCGGGTACCGCTGCTCTGCTTGGTCGCGGGCGAGGACGAGACGGTGCCTCCGGCGGCCGGCCGCCGCCTCGTCACCGCGGCCGGCGCCTTCGGCTCCCTGCACGAGATTCCGGCGACGGGCCACACCTTCGGTGCGGCGCATCCCTTCCCGGGCTCGACACCCGCGCTCGAGGAAGCGATCCGCGTCACGCGCGACCATTTTGGACGGACGTTCGGGAGAGCCGCGGCGTGAGCGCGCGCCGCGCGGTCCTTCTCCTGGGAGCGACCGCGCTCTGGGCCGGGGCCTGCGGCGGGATCAAGACGGTTTCGAGAGACGGCTACCGCGCCCTGCTCGTGTTCTCCTCGGGAGAGCGCTACGACATCGCCGTGCGCGGGGAGTCGCGGCGTGTGGAGGGGCGCTTCGGGGGATCGTCGCTCGTAAAGATCCTCCGGCCGGACTTGAAGAAGATCTGGCAGTACCGGCCGTCCACGCGCAGGATCCTGGAAGAGGCCTGGTCGCCGACCGACGAGCTCGTGCCGGGCTACCCGCTCGATCCGCACTTCGACTCGGCGGCCTACGCGCAGCGGTTCAGGGGGGAGATTCGCCAGATCGGCGACGGCGTCCACGGGATCCATCCGTGCGACCGGTACGAAATGCGCATGGCCTCGGGAGACCGCGTGACCGTATGGGCCGCGCGGGACCTCGAGCGGCTGCCCGTGCGCGTCGAGCACGACCGGAGGGATGCCTTCAACCAGTACCAGCCCGTGTCCGACACGCAACTGCTCGACGTGCGCATCGGAGCCGACGAGGACCTGTTCGAAAAGCCGAAGGGCTACAAGGCCGTCGGCTCCTACGAGGAACTGGGAGGCGCGGCCCCGAAAGGCGCGTCGGGAGGACCCGGGGCTACGCGGCCCCCGGGCTCGGGCTAACCGGAAGTACTTCCGGCCGGCCAGGCGGAGCGGCGCGCGAGGTCCTCGAGCTCGGGCCCTTCCAGCGCGAACTTGACCCACTCGCGGGGACGACGGGCGCCGAGGCGGTCGTAGAAGCGCATCGCCCGCTCGTTCCAGTCGAGAACGGCCCACTCGATACGAAGGGCGCCCCGCGCCACGGCTTCCCGCGCGAGAGCCGCCATGAGGGCCTCGCCGACGCCGTGGCTCCTCGCCGCCTCCGACACGACGAGGTCCTCCAGATAGAGAAACGGCTTCGCCCGAAATGTCCCCAGCCCCTCGTAGAAGAGAGCGACGCCCTCGACCGTGCCGGAAAGCTCTGCGACCAGGGCCTCGAGTCTCTCCGTCTCGAAGATCCAGGAAAGTAGCCGGCGGGCCTCGACGTCGTCCGGCGGCGTCAGCTTTTCGAACCGCGCAAGCTCGCGGTCGAGCTCGACGATCCGCGGCCCATCCTGCGGACGAGCCCTGCGAACGACCGGCTCCTCGCTCCTCAAGTCTCGGACTCCATTTGCCCGCCCCCGGCCTCCATCACCGCCTGGCCGCCTCGACTTTCGCGAAGTCCACGGCCTGGATGAGGCGCGTCGCCTCGTCCCCGGGCACGTTGGCGCCCTGCCCCAGCACCAGTCGCCCGGGCATGACGATGACGGTGACGAGCGTCGTCGGGCGGCCGGAGGAGCGGTCCGTCACCACGAACATCTTGTGGCCCGAAATCTCCGTTTCTCTCGCTTCGACGCCGGCGGTCTGCCGGGCTTGCGTGAAGGCTTTGCGAAGCGCCGGGACGACGTCCTTTCCGCTGCCGTAGTCCTGGACGGCGAGCCGAAACTGTTTGGTGGAAGACGGACTCTCGACTCTCTGGAAGAAACGCGACACCTCGACGTAGGCTCCCATCTCGTTTTCGTCCTCCTCGGGGAGCGGGTCCGACGGAGCCGCGGCGTACCCGGGCAGCCGGACCGGCAGCCCCTCCCGCAGGACCAGCGGCCAGACAGGTTTGTCCGGCAAAGCGTTGAGAAGCAACGGCGCGCAGAGCCAGACGGCCGCCGCCATCGTTCGAGGACGCACCGCCGATCAGGATAACCCAGGACCCGCCGACCGGCACGATTCTTGAACCTCTTTCCTCCGGAGGGTGAAAACATGAAACGCACGATCGGAATGATGGCCATTCTTGCGTTTCTCGCCACGGGAGTAGCGCTCGGACAGGAAAAGTCCTACTCGGAGTCCAAGACGAAAGAGAAGACCTCCGAAGGCACCAGCAAGTATCGAACGCGAATCGTGACAGGAACAGTCAAGGATTACGACGCCGGAAAGAAAATCACGATCTCCGGCCCGAATAACAAGTCTTACGCGTTCAAGCTCGACCAGAACGCTCTCGTTGAAGGAAACATCGCGGTCGGTCAGAACGCGAAAGTCGAATACACGGAGAGGGGCGGCGACAAGTACGTGACCGTGCTCTCCGAGGCGAAAGCTGCATCGCGCGCGGCCAGCGGCTCGATGCACATGACATCCACGACCCGCCAGAGAGGCTCCAGGGTCAAGACCGAAACCGTCGTGGGTTCCGTCAAGGAGTATGAGGCCGGCAAAGCGATCACGGTGACCGGCCCCGAGAACAAGGATTACTCCTTCGATCTCGACAAGAACGTCGCGATGAAGGGGTCGGTCTCGGTGGGCGAGCGCGTGAAGGTCAGCTACACCAAGACTTCCGGCGGCCAGAAGGTCACGTCAGTCTCCACGTACCCCTCGGCCTCGCATTCGAAGAAGACCAGAAAGACCGCCGCTTGATCATTATTCGGCGGCGGGATCCCCCGCATGGTGCGGGGGATCCCTTCTCATTTCGCGCGGGCCGCCGCCGGATGCGATCGGACGAACGAGGCCGCGCGAACGCAAGGAGGAACAGATGAAATGGCGCAGCCTTTTCCTGGCGCTGGCGACCACCGCCGCCGCCACGACGCTCCTGATGGCTCAGGAAGTGACCTCGAAGACGACGACCTTCCAGAGCTCCGATAATCCTCGGATCGTCACGGTCACCGGTGAGGTCGTCAAGTACCAGCCGGGCCAGACGATCGTGATTCGGGAGCCGAACCGCCGGGTCCTGACCTACACGCTCAGCCCCGGCGCGGAGATTCCGCAGGACATCCAGGTCGGCCGCACGGTGACGGTCTCGACCGAACCGGCGAGCGACGGATCGGGTCCGGCCGTCGTGACGAAGGTGACGACCACGAGCATGACACCGGAGGGCCAGACCAAGACCACAACCGAGAGAACCGAGAGCGGCCCGTACGGTGAAACGAAGACCACCACGACCACGATCTCGGGGACGGTCTCATCCTACGAGCCGGGTCAGTACATCATGATCGAGCGCCCGGACCATCACACCGTCCGCTACACGATCACGCGGGAGTCCCATCTCCCGCAGGACCTGGCGGTTGGCAAGACGGTGACGATCCGCACCTACAGATCCAACGGCAACGAGGTCGTCCGGCAGGTGACGGTCACCCGGACGCGCCTCCAGTAGCGTCCTTCGCTTTTTGAGTCCACAAAAAAGGCGGTCCCGCGCGGGACCGCCTTTTGTTTCCGCAGGATTTTCCGCTCTATTTCTTGCCGCCCAGGATGGCGTCCTTCGCCTTCTTCGAAACGCGGAACTTGACGACGCGCTTGGCGGGAATCTTGATCTCCTCCCCCGTGGCCGGATTGCGGCCCATTCTCGCCTTGCGGTTGACCAGGACCAGCTTTCCGATTCCGGGGATCGTGACGCTGTTCTTCGCCTCCTTGTACGCCAGGGCGGTCAGGTCGTCGAGAAACTGCGTGGCCACGCGCTTGGTCTGCCCGGTGGACTTCGCCAGGTGATCCGCGGTCTGAGACTTGGAAAGAGCCTTCCCGGATTCTTTTGCCATATTCCTTTACCCCTTCTTCTTTGGAATCGCCGTCTCCGGCGTCAATCTAAACTGGCCGGCTATTTTATCCACCGCGCGGAGTGTCAAGCAAAAAAAAGCGCTCTCTGGAAGGTTTTTTTTCGGCTCGAAAACGCCGTCCGGAAACGCTTCGGGCCGACGCCCCGGAGGAGCGCTCGAGGATAAGATCGTGCGCCGAGCCGGCAAGTCGAGATGATCAGGAAGACTCGGGCGGTTTCCCTCGCGCTCGCGGTTCCTGCCCCCTCGCCGCGATCCAGTTTCCGGATTGCCTCGCGCCTCGAGCGATGGACGCGCTAAACGGCTTGTCCGACACCCGTTTAGCGAGGTTCGCGCCCCGGTCCTCCAGCGGACGCCGCGCGCGACGGGCGCCCCTGCTCTTGCTGGCCGCCCTCGCCGGCCTGGCCGCGGCATGCGGGGAGCGCTCGGACGTTCAGATCGCCCGGCGCATCCTGGAGGACCATCGGCGGCGCGCTCGCGTCAAGCCGCTGCCCGGCGCGCAGGTCGTTCGGCTCAGGCTCTCCTCTCCCGCCCGAAGAGACGGCGCCGAGGGAACGGGACGAATCGAGTGGGAAGGCCCGAACTATCGCGAAACGCTGTCTTCGGCCGGATGGACGATCGTCCGAGGCATCCAGGCCGGAAAGGCCTACTGGACCGACGAGGACGGCGTCACCCGCGTCGCTTCCGAGCCCGTGCTCTCGGAGCTTGTCACGCGGTCCTATTTCTGGCGGCGCGCCTATCTCTTCGACGATCTGGAAAGGGCCAGGATCACCCTGGGGCCAGCCGAAGGGAGGACCGTGTCCGTCCAGCTGACGCCGCCCGGCGGCAATCCGCTTCTCTTGATCTTCTCCAGCCGGGGCGAGCTCGTCGGCGCGCGGTCGCCGCGCTTTGATCTCGAGTTTCAGACGCCGGCCCTGTTCACGGATTCCTCGCGGCCCGACGCGCGTTTCCAGGCGGAGATTCGCTCGACCGCCCTGCCGTCGGATGAAATGGCGGACGCGCAGACCGGAGGGTGGCCCTCGCGCTGGAAGGCCGCCCGGGCCGAGTCCCCTCTGCGGAGAGCCGGCCGCGCTCTCCTCGTACAGGGAAGGATCGGCGGACTTCCGGCCCGCATCGCCGTGGACGCGGCCGCCGACGGGCCGCTGCGCATTCGCACCGACTTCGCCAGGAGGCTCGCTCTGTCGCCGCAGGCGGACGTGCTGGGACGCCGCGTGACGCGCTGCGGCCCGCTCGAGATCGGAGAGGGGTCTTCCCTCTCCTATCCGCGGCTCTTCTGCGAGGTCTCCGACGAGCTCCCGGATGGCGCGGACGCCCTGGGAGGCTCGGTCTTCTTCCGGGAGACCGTCGTCGAGGTCGACCCCGCGGAAGCGACCGTTCGTTTTCACGACCCCGGCCGCTGGACGGCCCCGCCCGGATACTTCCGCGGCCTCCTCGACGACGACGGCGACAGGCCCGTCGCGATTCTGCGCCGGGGGTCCGAGACGGTCCGGCTGCGCGCCGGGACGGCGGCCGGGCCCGCCCTGGTCCTCGCGCCGGAATCCGCTCGCCGCCTGGAACTCGCCGCGCCCGGCACGACCGCGCAGGGGCTACACTGGGGAACCGCTTCTTTTCCGGCTTCTCCGGTCCTGATCGAGCCCGATGCGTTCGATCCTGCCTGGGGCGACGAAGGAGGTCTCGGGTTCGACCTGCTCTTGAACTTCCACGTGTTCCTGGACATGCCCCGGCGGTGGGCCTACCTGCAGCCGCTAGCTGGCAGTCCTTAGTCCGTAGTCCTTAGTCCGCGCACACGACAAATCGGCCTGGACCAGAGACCAGGGACCAAGGACCAGGGACCAAGGACTAGGGACTAAGGACTTCCCTTTGGATGTCGAGAGGGATCGTGGACTCGCAGCCGGCGCACAGGACCTCGGGCCGCAGCCTCAGGATGGCGGCGTCCAGGCACAGGACGGCGGCGCAGAAGGGGCACTCGACTTCCACGGTCTGAGGCTGGGTCTTGTCCGGCGCGCCGCGGCGCGCCATCCCCGAGCGGGAAGAAGGATCGAAGCGCAAGACGTTCTCTTCACTCACCGCTGTTCCTCCTCTCGAATTGAGGCTGCGGATCCGACGACCGGACCGGAGGTGCGAGCGAAAGACGGGCTCCCGGCCGGCGAACTCTCTGAAACACCCAGGCGGCACCCCCCGCGAGCAGAAGGACCCCTCCGGTCAGCAGGAGGCTCGCAGCGGCGGCCCGCACGGGCTTGGGAGCGTCCGCCGCGCCGGGACCGACTCCGCCGAGAAAAATGCAGATCACGGCAACCAGGAGCAGATTCCTCGGCCCGTGGCGCGCGGGGGAGGGCTGGGACCAGACGAGCCTCACGGGGGAGCTCCTGGACACAGGCGAGTGCAAGGGCCTGAGGACCGGACGAGCCTGACGTTCGGAGTCAAGTCGAACACACCGACCTCCGAAGCGTTCGTGGAGCGCGGAGCCTCTCCGCCCCTCCTCCCTCCGTGAACGAACAGATTGTATTCGACGGAGCCCGGCCGAGGCAATTGATATCCTCGCCGCATGCAGGTTTCGGCTCTCCTCGCGGCCGCACTGCTTCTCGCCCCCGCCCTCGCCGATCCCCGCGGCTTCTTCGGAAAGGGCGCCGACACCGAGAAGAAGTGGGAGCGGGAGTTCCGCGCCCTACCCGACCCCCGGGTCCTGCGGGAGTCCGATCGCATTCTCTCCGCGGAGCCCCACCACACGGGCTCGGCCTACGACGAGAAGGACGCGCGCTGGATCCTCGCGAAGTTCCGCGAATTCGGGCTCGACGCGCGCATCGAGACCTTCTATCCCCTCTTCGCGACGCCGAAGGAGCGCCTTCTCGAGATGGTCGAGCCGAGGCCTTTCCGCGCCAGCCTCGCCGAAACCCCGGTGCCGGGCGACCCGACGTCCGCGCAGAGCGACGCGCAGGTACCGACCTACAACGTCTATTCGATCGACGGCGACGTGACGGCGCCGCTCGTTTACGTCAACTACGGGGTGCCCGCGGATTACGAGAAGCTGGAGAGTCTCGGAATCGACGTGCGCGGCAAGCTCGTCATCGCCCGCTACGGCGCGTCCTGGCGGGGAATCAAGCCCAAGGTCGCGGCGGAGCACGGAGCGGTCGGCTGCCTGATCTACTCCGACCCCCGCGACGACGGCTATTTCGCGGGAGACGTCTATCCGAGCGGGCCCTATCGCCCGCCGCAGGGCGTGCAAAGGGGAAGCGTTTCGGACGGGCCCCTGTACGCCGGAGATCCCCTGACGCCGGGCGTGGGAGCGACAGATCCCAACCCGCGCTGGAACCTCTCCGACGCCAGGACGATCACGAAGATCCCGGTGCTCCCGATTTCCTACAGCGACGCCGAGCCCCTCCTCGCCGCGCTGTCGGGTCCCGTCGCCCCCCCGGACTGGCGCGGCGCGCTGCCGATCACCTACCACGTCGGTCCCGGGCCCGCGAAGGCCCACCTGAAGGTCGCCTTCGACTGGAAGATCACGCCGGTCCGAGACGTCATCGCGAGAATCGAAGGCTCGGTCTCTCCCGACGAATGGGTGATTCGCGGCAACCACTACGACGCCTGGGTCAACGGCGCCAGCGATCCGGAGAGCGGCATGGCGGCCTTGCTCGAGGAGGCCCGCGCCCTCGGTGCGCTCGTCCGGAAGGGATGGAGACCGGAGCGCACGATCCTCCTTTGCGCCTGGGACGGGGAAGAGCCGGGGCTTCTCGGATCCACGGAATGGGCCGAGACGCACGCCGCCGAGCTCGAGGCGAAGGCCGTCGCCTACGTCAACAGCGATTCCAACGGCCGAGGCTTCTTGAACGCGGCCGGATCCCATTCGCTCGAGGAGCTCGTCAACGAGGTCGCGGCCCAGGTCGAAGACCCCGAGAAGAAGATCTCGGTCGAGAGGCGGCTGCGCCTGCGGAGGATCGCGCAGGCCCGCAACGCCGAGGACCGCCGCGAGCTGCGGGAGCGCCGGAATCTGCGCCTGGCCGCCCTGGGCTCCGGCTCCGACTACACGACGTTCCTCGATCACCTGGGGATCGCGTCGCTGAACTTCGGGTTCGGCGGCGAGGGGGGCAGCAGCGGCGTCTACCATTCGATCTACGACGATTTCGCCTGGTACACGCGCTTCTCCGACACGGATTTCTCCTACGGCCGGGCGCTCGCCGAGGTGGCGGGAACGACCGTGCTCCGGCTGGCCGACGCGCAGATCCTGCCCTTCGAGTTCACGGGCCTCTCCGATGCGGTCGCCCGCTACGTCAAGGAGGTCCGCGACCTCGCGAAGGAACGCCGTGAGGCCTCGGAGGAGCGCAACCGGGAGATCGACGAGGGGGTCTTCGAGGCGACCGCCGACCCGAAGCAGCCCTCCA